>JBGCDW010000168.1:0-51167 GCA_045105775.1 Aureispira sp. | reverse complement strand
TTCCTCTTTCTCTTCTTTTTCCTCAGGCTCTTCTTTTTCCTCTTTCTCTTCTTTTTCCTCTTTCTCTTCTTTTTCCTCTTTCTCTTCTTTTTCCTCTTTCTCTTCTTTTTCCTCTTCTTTAGTGTTGGCTTCTTCGTCTTCTTTAGCTTTAGCTTTGGCTTTTTCGTCTTCTTTAGTGTTGGCTTCTTCGTCTTCTTTAGCGTTAGCTTCTTCGTCTTTTTCTGTAACATCCTCTATTATTTCTTCTTCACTTTCCTCTGTCACACTCTCTAGCATTGCTTCTTCAACTGCTGTATTTGCTGCAGTTTTAGTTTCTTCTTCTACTAATGCTTTTTCTTCTTCTTTTTCTACTAATGCTTTTTCTAGTGTTGCTACTTCTTCTGGTGTTTCAGCTTTTTCTAATGCTTCTGCTGCTTCTGCTGCTGCTTTTCTTCTAGCTTTTTTAGAGAACCAGCCTGATGCACTAGTCGTTATTTTTTCGGCAACGTCTTTGGCGGCATCGGTTACTTTCTCTACGGTAGCAGGATCGATAGTAGGATCACTTTCAGTAGGTGTTTCAGTTCCTTCTTCTTCTTCTGCTGCTGCTGCTGCTGCTGCTCTTTCTGCTTCTTTTTCTACTAATACTTTTTCTAGTGTTGCTACTTCTTCTGGTGTTTCAGCTTTTTCTAATGCTTCTTCTGCTGCTGCTGCTGCTGCTGCTGCTGCTTTTTCTAATGCTGTACTTTGTTCTTTATCTAGCACGTCTCTTGCCTTCAGTTTTTCTAGATCTACTGCATCTAGGGAAGTGTCATCTGGTCCAGTTTGGCCTGGAGGGTAGATGCCAGACCAAGGGATTTCTTCGATAACAGGTTTGATGGTATCTATAACCTTATCTTTAATAACCTTATCCTTTACGGTGTCAATAGTAGGTATAATCTTATCTTTAATGATATCAGTAGGTGTTTTCTCTATTGGTAGTTGCCCTGTTCCACATGTTCGTCCTGGTAGTTGATCTGTTTCTTTCTCTATTGGTAGTTTATCAATAATAGGCTCCACTGCAGGTTTAATAACCTGCTCCTTTATCTGTTGTATATTCTGGACGGCAGTTTCTTTAGCTTGTTGTGCTTTTAATTCAGCTTCTCTTGCCCTAGCTGTTGCTTCGGCTATTTTTGCTTTTGCTTCTGGGTCGTCTGGATTGGTTTTATATTCGTTGAATGCAGCAGCAGCTTCAACTTTAGCTTTTTCTGCTTCTTGACGAGCTTGATCTACAGCCTGATACTCTTGCTGCATTTGCTGCTTTGCTTCTATTTTGCGTCTTTCTTCTTCTTTCCTTCTCTTCATTTCCGCTAACTTCTGCTGCTTGAGTTTTTCCTCATATCTGTTTACAGCTGGTCCACTCCACATTTGGTTAGTCAAATGTGGCTTTATGCTAGGTGTGGGTTGATTTGTGTTAGTAGGAGCTTCAGGTTTTGGGTCTGATCCTATCAAGTCAATAGGAGAAGTGTTTTGTTCTACTACTTTTTTATACTCTATTACTTTTTTATCTAGTTGTTGTAACTTTTGGTCCAATACCTTCTGCTCCTCTGGAGTCATATTGGGATTTAAGTTCTTTTGTTGTTCAAGGAACTTTTTTTCTTGTTCAATTCTATTTAAGTGTTGTTGTTGTGGTTTCGGTTTTCCCAAAAAAGGTTTTTTTCTTGCCATGACTTTTTATTTTATATGAATTTTTAAAATAATGCAAGCTAATTATTGCATTATATTTAATTAATTTTAAATTAAATAGGAGTGTAAAATACTATTTTATTTTAAAGCATCACTAGTTTTTGTGACAGATATAAATGTACAAATAAAAAATCAAAAAAAATAATAACTTTTCAAAAAAGACTAATATAGCCTATAAGGAGAAATAGTTCAATCCAACTAAATTTACGCTTTAACAATCTAATTTGCATGATTTTGTGCTTTGGGAATATATCATAGATTAAGTTGTGATATATTTTGCCGAATGTTTTTTGTGAAAAAATAAAAAATGTGACTAAGTATGTTAAACACTTTGCTTATTGTCGTATGTTCCTTGACAAAATTGCTCTTAAACCAATCAAACCTACTCGAATATCCAAAAGGAAACCGTTGGTTTATGATGAATCAAATATGCTTAGTACCGTTGGGTGTGTCAATTAGTATAAAGCAAAAGCTAAATAAGCTATCTTTGTGTATGGATATTATTTGGAAATAGTATTACTCACCAAAATTTTATTACATGTCTTTTATTGTTGGTTTGCTCTTCTTATTCTTATGGATAACTACTACTCAAGCTCAAGACACGCTCTATATTCGCGATGATTATGATCGTTTTCCAAAAGGCTTAGAGGATTGTCCTAACTTGCAAGCAGTAGAAATCAATTGGTATTTGTTACAGCAACTTTTTCAGGTGAGTAGCCTAACTGAGCTATCCATTCATGCCTTTCCTGTTCCAAATGTACCCCTTCAAAGCAAAAAATTTAAACGATTAGAATGGACTAAAGGGAGTATAGTGCAGGTGCCTGCTTGGGTCTTTCAACAAAAAGAACTCAAAGTACTGCGTCTAGGTTGTAATGAAATAGAAGATATAGGAGAAGAATTGGGACAACTCACGGCACTCCAATCCTTCTCTTTGGGGGGTGGTGCTTGTGGCGGCAACCCACTTCAACGCTTGCCCAAAAGTTTAGCAAAACTCCAACAATTAGAGTCTTTTGATTTATCACAGGGCCAATTGGCTACTTTTCCCAATGCCTTCTGGCAGTTGCCCAAGCTACAAAACTTACATTTTCATTATGCAGAAATTATTAGCATTCCCGATGCTGTTCCTAAAAACACAACATTGCGTTTCTTTCATTTATTTGGAGGAAAAGCTAAATTAGAAACCTTTGCTGCCAATAGAGATTTTGAAATAGTAGGAAAATTAAAGAAAATTGATGACGATACTTCAGGCAACTGGTACTTGGTCAAAGCTCAAAATGATACAATGACCTTACATGAGCCACTAGTTTTTGATGCTCCCATAGATAGTTTAACCTTGCTACTTAAGGAAATTATAGTAACAGAGGAAGCCCCACTAACCATTTTATTAGAGGTAGCTGTACCTACTTATGAGCAACTAGAACAACAGCAAGTGTTTCACAATACCCCCGAAAAACGCATAGACGATATGCCTATGCCTTTTGAAAAAGGTAAACCTGTGCATCTAAAATTACAATGGAGAGCAGAATATCTGCATCTATTGCCATCAGACCAAACCAATTGGGTAGATTATTTTAAAAATGCTGCTTCTACGGATCTTTTGTTGCAAGAAAAACACTGGAATCTGCTATCAGCTATGCAGCACCAACAACTTCCCGAATCCCTTGGAGGCGGAATTCTACGTTCTGGTTACCGCACCCTCTTTACCAAGCCTACTAGTCCTACAGATGCCTTACGCCGAAAAGGCCCAGTAACAGATGCTATTGTACAAGGCTTGATTGAAAGCTATTTTCCTGTCCATTACAAGGAAGAACAACAAGGTTTTGTTCTAACACTAAAGGCAGGAGGCGAGGAATACAAAGTATTGATCAAAGCACAAGAAGAACAAGTGGGGTTGTGGCTAGAAGTCAAGCCCAGTCAGCCACTTACAAGCCAACAAACACAGCAAGCCCAGCAGGATTTGGAATTGATGAATGAACACAATACCTTGGGAAAGTATCACTTAGAAGGACAATACTTGGTATACGAACAACAAATGAACGTGCCATTAGAGACCGTGCATTACAGTTGGGTACAAGAGTCCATAAAAACAGCCATCTCCTTGGTACACCAACAGTATAAAACACTATTATTAATCAAGGACTAAGTACGTTTATGCTATTTCACTTGGTTTAGAATCAATTTGTTATGGATGCTCAAACTATCAAGACTATTTATTTTTTGTAGCTCCTCAATAGAGCCATGCTCCACAAAAGCATCTGCAATACCTAACACCTCAATCGTATTCTTATACTTATGCTCCGAAGCAAACTCAAGCACTGCTGAACCAAATCCACCCATTTTTACACCATCTTCTATCGTATAAATATAGGAATATTGTGCAAAAACATCATGCAAGAGGTTGGTGTCCAGTGGCTTAACAAAGCGCATGTCATAATGTGCTACATGTGGTAAGTGGGCAATAGCTTGAGTAACATTCTTGGCAATAGTGCCAATGGAAAGCACTGCAATATCATCTCCTTCTTGGAGGCACAACCCTGTTCCAATTTTTATAGTATCAAAGGGAGTCTCCCATGCTAATGTCGTGCCTCTGCCTCGGGGGTAGCGAATAGCGATAGGTTGCTCCAAGGTTTGTTGAACCGTAAACATAATATTCCGTAGTTCCATTTCATTTCTTGGTGCGAAAATAATCATATTAGGAACAGCACGTAAGTAGGCAAGATCAAATACCCCATGATGTGTTGGACCATCTGCTCCAACTATTCCAGCTCTATCCAAACAAAAAATAACAGGAAGTTGCTGTAGGGCAACATCGTGAATAACTTGATCGTAAGCACGTTGCAGAAATGTAGAATACACATGACAAAAAGGAATCATACCCTCTGTGGCCAATCCTGCTGCAAAGGTTACCGCATGTTGTTCTGCAATTCCAACATCAAATGTTCGGTCAGGAAATTCCTTAAACATCATAGTGAGCGAGCTACCAGTGAGCATAGCGGGTGTAATACCCACAATTTTGTTGTTTTGTGCCGCTAATTCTACTATGGTTTTTCCAAATACCTCTTGGTATTTAGGTGGTAAGGCCGTTGTGGGTGTTGGAAGTAAATTGCCTGTTTTGGGATCAAACGCTCCAGGAGCGTGGTATTTTACTTGATTTTCTTCGGCTTGCGCCAATCCTTTGCCTTTGGTGGTGACTACATGCAAGACATGGATGCCTTTTCTTTTTTTGATGCGACGAAACTCGGATAACAGTATATTTATATCATGGCCATCTATAGGGCCAGAATAAGACAAGCCCAACGTTTTGAAAAAATTTACATCAGCGTTTGAACCTTGTTTTTTTAAGGCATTAAAATGCTTTTTGAGTGCTCCAATAGATGGGTCAATCCCAATATTGTTATCATTTAAGACAATGAGCAAATTAACATCTGTACAAACAGAATGGTTAAGTGCCTCAAATGCCATCCCACTTGCAATAGAGGCATCGCCAATAACGGCTATATGACAACGTTCCCCCTTTCCCTCAAGTTTGGCTGCTACTGCCATGCCCAATGCTGCAGAAATCGAGGTTGACGAATGCCCCACACCAAAAGTATCGTAGTTGCTTTCACTACGTTTGGGAAACCCTGAAATACCGTCAAGCGTGCGATTTGTGTGAAACAGTGTTTTTCTACCTGTAAGAATTTTATGACCATAAGCCTGATGCCCAACATCCCAAACCAGCAAATCGTTGGGTGTATCAAAGCAGTAATGTAGTGCAACTGTCAATTCAACCACTCCTAAACTTGCTCCTAGATGCCCTTGTGTTTGTGCAACCGTATCAATAATAAAACCTCTAAGTTCGCTGGCCAGTTGAGTCAATTCATCTTCTTGCACCGTATTTCTTAGATAACTTGGAGATGAAATTTGATTTAATAGGGGAAACATAACGGATTATTTAAGTATAAAACTTGAGATGGGCTAAAGATAAGAAGGTACTAAATAGCAGTAGTGCCCATTCGATAACTTATTCCAATTTTAATTTAATTCATACAGATAGGCTGTAAAGATCAGCAATGTATGATTTTTTGTTGTCATGTAATAGAAAAAATAATTTAATGGCTGAAAAAAACGTAATGAATTATTATTTTTTTAGAAAAAAATAACAAGATTTTTAATACTAAAAAACACATGAAAATTATTTTTAAAAATTTAAATCCCTGTTATGAGTAGTATAGTGCTTTTTGAGAATTGAAAGTGTGTATAAATGTTTTGAATTTAATTTTTTTTAATTTTTTTTAATTTTTTTTATGAAAATATATAGCCTATATTGTAAAGGATAATTTAAAAAAATAAATCTAGGTTTTAAACATTGAAAATAGACATTTTATGAATCAAGAACCCCTTAATGATGATCTTTATATTGCAGGTAGACCATTCAAATCGAGATTAATTCTAGGCATAACAGATTTTGCTCCTAGTCTGATGCCTGATGTTTGTACGGCTAGTGGTTGTGAAATTATTACACATACCCTTACTTCAGAATCGGATTTGGCCAATACAGCGCATACTCATTTAGATGTCTTGGCAAAAGACTTATTGTATATCCCAAATACACATGGTTGCAAAACAGCAGAAGATGCCATAGCAGTAGCAAATGCTATACGAAGTGCTGGAATTTCGGATTGGATAAAATTAGAAGTATCTCCAAGCACCAAGCATTATATGAGTGATGGGATAGAAACACTAAAAGCAGCAGAAACATTGGTCAAACAAGGTTTCACCGTATTACCCTATATTCATGCAGACCCTGTGTTGGCCAAGCGTTTGGAAGAGGTGGGGTGTGCTACCGTTATGCCTCTTGGAGCACCTATTGGCACTGGAATAGGAGTAAAAGCACGTGATTTTATACAACTGCTTATTGAGGATGTAAATATACCAGTTGTAGTGGATGCAGGAATTGGTGCGCCTTCACATGCTGCCGAAGCGATGGAAATGGGAGTAGATGCCGTTATTGTACACACGGCTGTATTGTATTCTAGACAACCTATTCTTCAGGCGCAATCTTTTAGAGCAGCCGTTTGGGCAGGACGTGCTTCCTATTTAGCCGAGCCTTATTATGAGAAAAACAAACACTAATCTAAATACCGTACAGTGTATAATGAAATACAGGCTGCTTGAATTGATGCAAGTGGCCTTTTTTAGGATGTTAACAAGGCATTAGCGAATCACCTACTTAAGTTATTGAGTGTAGTATTAGGTTTTTTCCTGCTTTTTGTTCTTCTTTGAGTAGGTATACAACAAGGAAAAAACGCAGTTATGAGATTGTTTATTTGCACCCACTACAGTGCTAATTATGGAGCCAACAAGTCTTTGTTAGATTTAATTAAGGGCTTTTTAGAATTGAAGTACGAAATAATAGTAGTTCTTCCCAGTCAAGGAGATTTTGTAGCGGTGCTCAAGGCTGAAAATGTCAACTATCATATCCATCCTTTTTACACCATGACCTACAAGCCGTGGCGAAAATCGGCCTTATTCAAAAAAAAATACCAGCAAAAAAATAAACAGGCTGTAGAAGCCTTAATTCCCTTTGTGGAGGCGTTTAAACCCGATTATATTTATAGCAACAGTTCGGTTTTAGGTATTGGAGCACAATTGGCCCAACAGACCAATATTCCACATTTGTGGCACTTACGAGAAATGGCTGAACTGCATTATCATTATAAATTTTATCCGAGCAAGCAGGCATTTGAAAACTTACTAAAAGAAGCCAAATTGCTGATTCCTATTTCTAAGGCTGTTCACCAAGCAGTCGTTGCTCCCCTTCAATTGACCAATTACAAGGTGCTCTCAGATGCCGTTTTTGGAAGAAAGGATTTTGAGCAATTGTTAGAAGGACAAAACACAAGATGGACGACCAACAAAGAAAAAATTATCTTCCTCACAGTTGGCTTATTACACCCATCCAAACAACAAGCCCTAACCATCCAAGCATTTGCCCATCTTGCTCAACAATACCCTCAAGCAGAATTGTGGATTGCAGGAGATGGAAGTGTGCTTTACAAAAAATATTTGGAGTGGTTGATTGCTAAGAACAAACTAGGCGATAGGGTCAAACTATTGGGTTATGTAAAAGATATGCCTGCCTTATACCATCAATCTGATGTGGTAGTAGTTGCTTCTATGCACGAGGGATTGGGGAGAACAACCATAGAGGGCATGGCTTATGAAAAGGCCATTTTGGGGTTAAACAGTGGTGCTACCACAGAACTGATCCAGCACGAAACCACGGGCTTATTGTTTGAAAATAATTCCCAATCTTTGGAAGCAGCCATGAGACAGGTTATTAGCAATCCCCAAGTAAGAATAGCAATGGGCAAGGCGGGGCGTTTATTTGTTCGGGAGCATTTTCTGATCGAGGATTATGTGGCACAATTGCATAAGATATTGGTGGGGTTGTAGAAATGCAAAATCTTGTGTTTCTACAACCTCACCTTGCGTTTCTATAACCCAATACTCCTCAATTTTCCTCTAAAATCCTCAATATTAGCATACCCCTTTTGTGTCATAATGGCCTTCAATTCTTGCTCCAAACGCTCAAAGCAGCCCATACCTTCGCGCATCAACTGTGTACCCACTTGCACCGCCTTTGCCCCACACAAGATATGCTCAAACACATCTTGCCCCGATTTGACCCCGCCACAACCAATAACGGAAATATCTTCTCTGAGCAGTAGGTAAAATTGGCGCACATTGGCCAGTGCAGTAGGCTTGATATAATCGCCCCCAATGCCCCCAAAACCATCTTTGGGCTTAATCACCACTTGTTCCAAATCCACATCAATCACCAGCCCATTGCCAATACTATTCACACAAGTAACAAACTGAATGGGATACTGGTTGATAATATCGGCCATTTGCTGAAAGTGAATAAGGTCAAAATAAGGGGGCAATTTAATACCCAAGGGCTGTTGTACGATCGTACAAACTTGATCTAGCACCTCTTGGGTGCGCTCAAAGTCATAACCCGTTTGGGGTTTGCCTGGCACATTGGGGCAGGAAAGATTAAGTTCAATGCCTGCAATATTGGGCTGCTCTTGCAGGGCTTGGAGCATGGTCAAGTTGTTCTCCAAAGATAAACCAGCTACAGACATCAAGTAAGGTTTGTTGTACTGTTGCAAAGGGGCGGCCATTTCTTGATAAAATTGGTAGCCCTTGTTGGGCAGCCCCATAGAATTAATGCTTCCCCAAGAGGTTTCTATATAACGTGGCTCTGGATTGCCAGCCCGCTCTTCTAAGGTAGCACTTTTGCAAAGAATGGCCGCAGCCGTGCTCTGCCCCAAGGCGTGTAAGTCTTCTTGGGTGGTACAGCGAGGGCCAGAAGCATTGTACAAGCAGTTATCTAAGAGAATGGAACCAATACGAGTAGATAAATTAATAGACATGAACGAGAACTATTTGAAGTTGTTTTTTTAGATTCAGCAAGATTCAATTACCTTTGCGGCATCAAAGATACATATCCTAACTGAAATTTGCGATCAATGAATAAAAAAGAGCTTGTACTTGAATTGTTTAATTTAGGTGTTCTCCAATTTGGTGAATTTACCCTCAAAAGTGGCTTGAAATCCCCTTTTTATCTGGACTTTAGAAGGATTGTTGCTTATCCAGATGTGCTAAAAAACATTAGTGAACAACTGTGGAATTTAGTCGCTGATTTAGAATTTGACCACCTTTGTGGGGTGCCTTATGCGGCCTTGTCTCTTAGCTCGACAATGGCCGTTTTGCATTCTAAGTCTATGATTGTAAAACGTAAAGAGCAAAAGAAGCACGGTACCAAGCGTAT
The DNA here is from genome assembly GCA_045105775.1 of Aureispira sp. Classification (GTDB taxonomy): domain Bacteria; phylum Bacteroidota; class Bacteroidia; order Chitinophagales; family Saprospiraceae; genus Aureispira. Next base: position 41,647 of record JBGCDW010000168.1, on the reverse strand, counting down.
GGTGGAAGGCATTTACAAAGAAGGCGATAGTTGTGTGGTTATTGATGATGTAATCAGTAGTGGCATTTCTATGATTGAAACCCTAGAAGCATTAGAAGGAGAGGGTTTGAAAATCAAGCATGTCTTATCTATTGTAGATCGTATGCAAGGTGGTGGTACTATGTTGGCCGATTATGGTTATCAAGTACACAATGTATACACGATTCGCGAAGTGTTGGAATTTCTCAAAGAAGGCGAAAAAGTAACCGAGAAACAATACAAGGATACCTTGGTCTTTATCGAAACCAATCGTATTGATTTTGAGCAAGTACGCGAGCGTCGTAAGATCAAAACCGCTTATAGTTACAAAAAAATTGGCAAAGACGCAGAGCACCCTGTAGCCAAACGATTGGCAGCCACCATTATCAAGAAAAAAACAAACCTTTGTTGTTCAGCTGATGTGACATCAGCACAAGACTTATTGGATTTGGCGGCTCAAGTAGGGCCACATATTTGTATGCTCAAGACGCATACAGACAATCTTAATGATTGCTCGCCAGAAACCATTGTTAGCCTAAAAGCATTGGCAGCACAGCATGACTTTTTGATTTTTGAGGATAGAAAATTTGCAGATATTGGGCACATTGTCATGCAACAATTTACGGCGGCACCTTTGTGTATTGCCGATTGGGCGGATGCCGTAACGGTACACGTAGTAGCGGGATCTTCTAGTATTGATGCGCTACGCGCTACAGGCAAACTGGATACCACTGCCTTGATTGTAGTGGCCGAAATGTCTACCAAAGATACGTTGACGGATAAAAAATACACCCAAAAAGCTATTGCTATATCAGAGCAACACAGTGACATTGTATTAGGAACCGTCTCTCAAAATCACCGTTCGGAACGTCCTGGCATCATGATGCTTACGCCTGGCATCAATACCGATCGCAAAAAAGATGGTCTAGGACAAACATACAACCACCCCGACGAGGCTTTTGCCAAGCGTGGTGTTGATGTTATGATTGTTGGCCGAGGCATTTACCAATCTTCCAACCCTGCCTTGCAAGCGGAGATTTACAAAAAAATTGGCTGGGAGAGTTATCTGAAGCGGCCTAATAAATAGACCGATTATTACAACAAGATCCAATAAAAAAGCGTCTTTCTGCAACTGTGGAAAGACGTTTTTGCGATTAATCAACTATTTCTAACATAGTTCTAAATGCTACTAACTGGCCGTTGGGGTAACGCGCTAGTGTTTCCCGCTGAAGGGCAGGGGCAGCTTTGGCACTGTACTCCTGCAAGGTTTTCATATCAGGGCAGGTGTACTGCACGGCATAAGTAGTGGCTTCACTTTCGTCTTGGCCGAGTACGCGTGCAATTTGGTGTTCCTTAAAGTAGCCTGTATTCAAAACATCTGGAATGTGAACGGTTTTCATCCAATTCAGCCATTCTTCACGTACATTATTGTCGATCTTGACGGTAACATTATAAATAATCATGCTAATTGTTTTTCGCTGAGAAAGTTGGTTGTGGAGGACAAAGGTAAAAAATGTGTGTTGAAAATTTGAATCTTCTAAATGAACCCTGTCTTTTCCTTATAGATTTATTTGTAATAAAATTTATTGTCTGTAACTTGTAAGAGGCAAGTCCAACTATTAGACATTATTACGAATAGTTTTGCAGCGAAAAAAGCATCTTTTTACTTCGTGAGCCCTTCGGGGTTCCCTCACTCATCGTTAAAAATTAATTCCATAGCGCTGCTATGAACTAAATATGCTGATGAGTTGTGCTTTGCACAAGCAACGCAGATCGCTTTGCGAGTGCCTTGATTGATGAAAAAATAGCTTCGCTGAGCCTTCGGGTTCTCACTTTTTAATCTCTATACAACTCCATTCGTTATAATGTCTATTTATCTGTTAAATGCGCGTTAAATCACTATAAAAATTGTTAGTCAAGGCGTTTTGTGGTATAATAATGTTAGCAAAGATAAACAGCGATAATGCTCAAAAGAAATTTTAAGTTTTATCACCTAAGAATCGACACATTTTAGACAGCAATAATTAGATGAACAAAGTTTTTTTGGTTCAAAAGAGAAGGTTTATTCATCTACTTTAAAAGTCCCTATAATATGATAATGAATAAAAAGTATCTCTTGATTTTGGTGGCCGTTTGTGCTACAGTATTTGCTTTTAATAAGCCTGATGAAGATCCCGATTACCCCAATAGAGAAGCGCTCTTGGTAGATGTGGTATTGCAGAGTTTGCAGTACAATCATTACAAGCCTACTAAGATGAATGATGCGCTATCAGAGCGTATTTATGACATCTATCTTAAGCGTATTGATAATGGCAAACGCTTTTTCCTTCAGGAAGATATAGACTTATTTAACAAAAGCCGTAAAAAGTTAGATGACTACGCTTTGGATAAAGATTTTACCTTTTTTGATCAAATCCACGACACGCGCGACAAGCGTGTTGCAGAAACAAAGGAGATGTATGAAAAAATCTTATCAAAGCCGTTTGATTTTACCAAAGATGAAGTGCTAGAGACCGATGATGATAAATTGGAATTTGCAAAAAACAAAGAGGAATTGTACCAACGCTGGCACAAGATGCTCAAATATCGTGTTTTGTTAGACATTCAGGTCAAATTGAAACGTCAGGAAAAGGCTCAAGAAAAAGAGGATGAAACGGTAGAGATCAAAACGTTGGCCGAATTGGAAGAAGCTTCGCGCAATAAGGTGAAGGAACAATTTGAGCGTTGGTCAAAAGATATTGATAAAGAAGATAGAGATGATAAAATTGCTGCTTATATCAATACTATGGCCAATGTATTAGAGCCACATACAGGCTATTTTCCTCCTTTAGAAAAACAGAATTTCGATATTAGAATTTCAGGAAAGTTGGAGGGCATTGGAGCACAATTGCGCCAAGAAGATGGCTATATCAAAGTGGTGCGTATTGTGCCAGGATCTGCTTCTTGGAGACAAGGTGAATTGGCCGTTAATGATTTGATTATTAAAGTAGGACAAGCGGAGAAGGAACCTGTGGATGTAGTGGATATGAAAATGGATGATGTATTGCCTATGATTCGTGGAGAAAAAGGCACAGAAGTGCGCTTAACGGTCAAGAAAACAGATGGTACCCTTGCTACTATTCCAATTGTTCGAGATGTAGTGGTGCTAGAAGAAAGCTATGCAAAATCGGCTATCATTGAGCACAAAAAAGTTAAAAAACGTATTGGATTGATTGATCTGAGAAGTTTTTATGCAGACTTCAAAGACCCTAGAGGTCGTCGTTGTTCTAGAGATGTGAAACGCGAGGTACAGAAACTCGTAGCAGAGGGGGTTGATGGCATCGTGATTGATTTGCGTTTTAATGGCGGTGGATCGCTAGGGGATGTGGTGGATATGAGTGGATTGTTTATTGAGAATGGCCCTATTGTTCAGGTCAAAGGACGCAATAGCCGTCCACGCTCTTTAGAAGATATTGATCCAAGTGTCTTATACGAAGGCCCCTTGGTTATTATGGTAAATTCTTTCTCGGCTTCTGCTTCCGAAATTATGGCTGCTGCACTCCAAGACTATGGTCGTGCTATTATTGTAGGAACATCTGCTTCTACTTTTGGAAAAGGAACTGTTCAACGTTTCTTTGCACTAGATCCTGTTGTGCCACAACGGTACAAAGAGTTGGGAGAATTGGGATCTATGAAGATTACGATTCAAAAATTCTTCCGTGTCAATGGAGGTTCTACACAACTCAAAGGGGTAACACCAGATATTGTTTTGCCAGGTATTTACAGCTATAGAAGTATTGGTGAGAAAGATGAAGACTTTCCAATGGCATGGTCAGAAATAGATCCTGTTTATTACAAGAAAAAGGAAATTAAGAAATTAGATAAAATCAAAAAGAAAAGTGCCAAACGCGTTGCCAGCAGTGAGGTATTTACCATGTTGGATAAGCAAGCCAAGTGGTTCAAAACCTTACAAGAAGACACGGATGTACCGCTCAATTTGGAAGCATATCGCCAAGAGCAAAAAGAGTACAATGCACTTTCTAAGCAATTCGATGATGTTAATAAAGAAATACCTAATATGACCATAAAAAAACTCGCCGCAGATGTAGCTGCACTAGAAGTAGACACGGTACGAGCGGAGAGTATCAACAAGTGGCACAAGGTCTTGAAAAAAGATGCTTACTTGAATGAAGTGGTTCAAATTATTGGCGATTGGGAATAAAGTATGCTTAAGTAGGCGATTTATAGAAGTAGGATAGCAGTGTTGTTATCCTACTTTTTTTTGGTTACCTAGTAAGCTGCAATCCTTTGAATTTGCCCGTAGAGTCGGGGGCATAAACAAAGATGCTGTTACTATTAAATTTATAATGATAATCCTTGAGTGGCGCACAGTAGCCTTCTATATCACAGTCGTAATACACCTGTGTTTCGTATACGCGCTCTGCAAAATCTCCTGCTTGGAGTTGTGTGTAGAGATGAATACTGGTGTTGTCCAGTAGTTCTTCTTGATTGACGGATATAAATGCAAAACGCAAGGGCTTGCCAGGTGCCCAAACCAATTCTGAAATGCCTTCATAACTATCAAAATCTTGGAGGATTTGTCGGTCTGTTTGCAATTCCATATCGTATAAGAACAAGCCATTTCTGTGGATGCTAGTATGGATTAGATAACGTCCATTAGGCGAAAGAGAAGTGACCGCAGAACAGAGTAATTCGTCATGAATATGTTTGGGGATATCAATAACATGCCCTGCTACATCCTCTAGTAAGTGTGCCGTGCAGCCTTCTTCGTGTGCCAGAACCTCTACCAATATTTTACTGCCCTTGACACGGTGAATAATGCCTTTGTCCTCTTCCTCGCTGGCCTCGTGCAAATCTTCATCTAATATCAATACAAATTCTTCATTTTTAGATTCCCAGTGGTATTCCAATAGGTGATTGTGTCTATAATTGATCGTACCCCTAATGAGAATATAGCCTTCAAAAAATTCATAAATAGAATGATTCTCTACGCGCTTGCTGTGTCGAGGCAATCCATACTCTTGGTCAAAAGAGTCAATACGCTCCCAAACTTGCTCAATAGGAAAGGCAAAAATTTCATAAGCTGGATTGCCAAAAGGATTGCGTAAAATTACAATTTCTCGGCCTTGATAGGCCATTCCATAATCGTAGTGCAAATCAATGACCAATTCATACATGTCATCATTGGTTACATTCTCAAAATCTACATGTTCTATAATGCTTTCTCCTTTGTTGTTGAGTGGAATAAAATGGGGTGGTTCTTTGGGATCGCTAATGTGGTATAAGAATAGTGCTGGCCGCGCCATGACGGCATTAAACGCTACATACCACTGGTCGTTTAGGTTGGTTTGTATGAGCTTGACACCTACATGGCTGGTATCCTTGATATTTCTGTAGCCTTTTTCGCGAAAGTGTTCTATGGCAACTTCTTTTATATCGTTAGGACTGAGCATAATGGGTTGAGTACAGGCTAAACATAAAAATAGCATGACCAAACTGTTTCCTATTGCTAGTAATTTTCTCATGGCCTATTGTTGATTCTGATCTAAAAAATGATTTCTTAGCCACAAAATACAGCGTTCTTGCTTAACTTGTAGTTTCACTGAAGAACTTATGCAATCTATGACTATGATGACTCGTTTTAGAGCTTTTTTTGAGCAGTATATTCGTTGGATTGCAAGCAGCTATGTATTGATTTTGACAGTTGTCTCGCTTTGGCCGCGTGCTACGTTCCCTGCTATACCTATACCCAAGGAAAAGAGCAGTGGCTGGTTGCCCAAGGAGGGCATTAATTTTAAAATAGTAGATGCTCCTGTGGTTTATCGGTTAGAAAATGGTAAAAGAAGACCGTATAAAAGTGCAGAAGCCTTTTTGACACGGCCTGAAAATAAGCCTTTTGGAACGTCTTATGAAGAAGGGGGCATTCTGCTTTGTGATTCTGTCGTGCTTTTGTTGTACCCTTTGGGTACCAAAATGCCTCGCCCAACAGTCGACAAAATGGTGCCTTTTAACAAACGGCCTTATCAGCCCCTTAATCGTGGAAAGTCGTTGTTGAAGCAAGATAAAATAGGGCATTTATTGGTGTACATGGGCTTGGCGTTGGTGTTGTGGCTGGTTTTGATAACTTCGTTTAGCTGGTCTAAGTGGCGGATCTTTGGAGTGGTACTGTTGTCAGGAACATTCTTTGGATTGATGCTAGAATTGGGGCAGCAATTTTATAGTGCAGGGCGCGACGCAGAAGGGGCAGATTTGGTGATGAATATACTGGGGTTGCTGCTAGGATCAGGTTTAAGTAGTCGTTTCCTTAACAAAAATAAAGATACAGGTAACAAAAAAGAACAAGAAACGTAGAAGGGAGTTGTTTGTAATTTTTAATGAATTGTTATGAATCGTGTACGACCCTTTGGTTTGATGCAACGCCGAGTTTGGGATTATGATGCCAATGGTTTGTATTGTATTACTATTACGACCAAACATCGTCGCCCCTTATTTGGAAACTTAGAAGATGCTGTCCTGCATTGGTCGGCTGCTGGTGCTGTGGTCGATTTGTTGTGGCGACAATTGCCGCGCTGGGCTACTGGGGTCACTCTTGGCGATTTTGTAATTATGCCCAATCACCTGCATGGAATTATTTGTGTGGATCACCCTCCAAGTTCAGTTGAGTTGCATGCAACGCAACTGAGAGGTTTCTACCCCAAAAATGAAGAAATGTCCCACATCTCTCCCTCCGCAGGTTCCGTTTCCAGTATTATCCGAAGCTACAAATCAGCCGTCACCAAACAACTCCACCAAATGAACCTCGAATTTGAATGGCAGCGCAGTTTTCACAGCTACCCCATACACACAGCACAAGCCTACCAGCGTGCATGGCAACACCTACAGCACAATCGTCAAACTTGGGAAACAGACAAACTAAACCCTAAATTTTACCACCAAAAAAATTAAGAGGTTACAAAAAAGGGGGGAGAATGGCAACACTCAACAAATGAATGATTATCTTACTTACTATCTATTAATTGAAGCAATTGAACAATGAAATTTTCAGTAAAAAATTTAGGCCCTATCAAGGAAGGGACGATTTCCTTTGATAAGCCGTTGACGGTTTTGGTTGGGCCTAATAGCTCTGGGAAGTCTTATGTGACTTATTTGTTCTTTGGTTTACTAGAGCAAAGGTTTGATTCTGATAAAATGGACAAAGTAGTTCAGTTCAAGATAGAGGAGTATATTGAAGATAATGAACAATATACAGTAGATTTAACCCAAATAGTCAAGAATTATTATGAGGAAATAGTTAAATACACGGTAGATACTATCCATGAAAATATCTCTCGATATTTTGCTTCAAGCATCATTCAACCTACAATTGATTTGTTATCCTTCAAGGAAAATTTAAAGGCATTTCAAGAAAATAGTAATTGGGATTATCGAGACGGTAGACCTGGAAAATATATTTGGTTGAAAAATGGTGTTTTGGAATATAGAAGATGGGAATCAGAAGAGGGTGTTCAAGAGCCATCAGGTATTTATAAGGCCAAGAGTTATTATGATGAAATAAAGAGACAATTAGAAATATATAGTAGTATGCACATTAGGCATACTATTATACATAGTATAAGAAAGTTGTCTCCATTTTTTAAAACTCCATTTTTCCCAGCAGAGCGTTTGGCGTTAAGTATGCTAAGTGGAAGTGTCGTTGAAAATAAATCTAAAAATCTAGATGAAATTAATAATGAGATTATGCACTATGATGAATGGGACGAAAAAGAGGCCGTAAACTTGTTAAGGAAGATAAAAGCAAAAAATGAACAAGTGCCCAAATACCCTTTAGCCATCAATAACCACATCTATTTTATCAATGGATTAGAGTATACTAAAAATCAAACAAGTCCTTATGCCTCCTTTGCCCAAGAAATAGAAGCAATGCTATTAAAAGGCAAGGTTGTAGTAGATAGTTATGGTGGAATCACTTTCCAGCCCGAAGCAAGCGAGCAAGCCATAGGCATTCATATAAGTTCTTCTTTGGTCAAATCGTTGGCTGCTTTAGTTTTATACTTTAGACATGCAGCAGAAGAAGGCGACACCATCATCATAGACGAGCCAGAAGTAAATTTACACCCCGACAACCAGAGAATAGTAGCCAGAATCTTAGCCAAGGCCGTCAAACTAGGTTTCCGATTGATAGTGAGTACGCATAGTGATTATATTATTAGAGAGTTGAATAACCTCATTGCTTTGAACACAATCTATGAACAAGAAGACTTGAAGCAAATGGTGATAGAAGACCTCAAAGACCAAGGCATTGACAAGGTGACCCCATTAAGCAAGGAGGATATAGGTGTTTATTATTTTAATGATAATACCATACACAAACAAGAAGTGTATGACAATGGCTTTGATGTGTCTACTATAGATAATGAAATAGATAAATTGAGCTATGCCAGTGAATATATAGAAACCGTTTTAAACCAAGCAAAAAAGAGATGAAATCATTGGTAGATGCTTTGCGGGAGATTATAGATGATAAGTTTATTTGTAACCAACACAATAGCGCGGTCTTAGAATTAATAGAAGAAGCGGAAGGGAGTACTTCTGGTACGACCACACTACAAAAGATGGTGGGAGAGAAGAAAATATTGCTTATTAAGAGTGATGATACTAGTGTAGACACGCATCCCTTTTTGATAAAAGGCCCCAAATTTCCCTCACATTCCATTGGTAAACAGGCAAAAGAAGACTTCCAAAGTCAATTTAATGGTTTGCGTAAGCGTTGTGATTATTTGCTTTTTTGTGAAATTGAGGAAGTGAAAGGCACTATTTCTACCTATGTATTTGCCATAGAATTAAAATCAGGGGTAACTGGAAATTGGATAAGACAGGTGCATGTAGGCTTGGCATTAGCTAAGTATTTGATTGCTTTTGTAGAAGTAAGAGATAATATAAATTTCAACTTAAAGGCGCATCATTACAAGCTTCATTATCGTGGATTATTATTCACTACCAAAGCTAATAGAACAACTAAAAAGCCAAAATTAAGAAATGTCGCTTCAAGTATTTATAAAGAACACCCTGTTTATCAATATAAATACACTAGGAGCAAAGCAGGAGAGAAGCACTTTCTCAGTACATTTATAGCATAATCCTCCCCCAAAAAAAAGGGCCACCATCCCCAAAGACAGCAGCCCAATTATCAATCAATCAATCAATCAATCATTTTCGATATTACAAATGCGTAAACAAGGTCTCCTTAGATTTTCTTACTTTGGCGTAGTGCTGGGTGTCATCCTCCTCAGAGCGATAACCAATAGGCAACAAAACAGCTGCCGATAAATTTTTAGCATCAAGACCTAGAATTTTGTTGTATTGCGCTTTGTCAAAACCCTCCATAGCACAAGAGTCAATGTTCAATTCAGCAGCAACTTGCAATAAATTGCCCAATACAATATAGGCTTGTTTAGTGGCCCATTCTGCTTTTTGCTCTTCTGAAAAATTGGCAAAACTAGACTTCATAAAATCAGCATAACCTCCTAAATCTGCTACTGGAACACCTCTAGTTTCACTGACAGTATTAATATAATCATCGACTAATTCTTCTCCAAATGTTGTTTGGCTGGCAATAACCAATAAATGCGAGGCATCTGTAACTTGTGCCTGATTCCAAGAAGCAGGTTTAAGTTGAGCGCGCAATTCGGGATCCGTAATTACAAAAATATGATAAGGCTGCAATCCATAAGAGGAAGCAGTCAAGCGGCCAGCTTCTAGGATGATTTCCAAATCACTAGCACTTATTTTTTTGGTGGTATCAAATTTTTTGGTGGCATAACGCCAGTTACGGGTATCTATAGATGTACTCATGTTTATTCGTAAACTTATGGTTATTAAGTAGTTTCTAAAAAAATCTCGCACTAAAAAACGCGTATTTTTACCTATATCATCGTTAAGCCTGATTATTCGATACACTGTATCAAATAAGTCAGATCGCTTCGCGAGTGCCTTGATCTAGGCAAAAATTCTTTATTTTTTATTGTGCGATTACTTTTTCTCGCCTACTTATTAGATAATTTTAAAACTCAACAGCCAATTTAGACCAATTGTTCTAAACTTAAGTGCTTATACGTATTATTTAATAACTTCTTAACAAAAAATACCTTCAAAACACAGCGTCTTGAAGGTGTTGCAAGTATAAAGTGACTCGTAGCATTTACATATTTCGGCGATACTGCCCACCTACCTGATACAAAGCATTGGTAATTTGTCCCAAGGAACAACATTTGGAAGCTTCCATCAACTCCTCAAACAAGTTTTCATTATTGACAGCCTTGCGTTGTAAACGATCCAAAGCAGTTGTGTTGTTGCCTTCATTGGCTCCTTTCAGGTTATTAAGCGTTTGAATTTGTGCTTCTTTTTCTGCTTCGGTAGCTCGGATGACTTCATCGGGAATGATGGTAGGAGAACCCTCTTTAGAAAGGAAAGTATTGACCCCAATAATTGGGAATTCGCCTGTATGCTTGAGCGTTTCATAATACAAACTCTCCTCTTGGATCTTGCCACGTTGGTACATGGTTTCCATCGCACCCAATACACCACCACGCTCTGTAATTCGATCAAACTCTGTCAAGATAGCCTCTTCTACCAAGTCCGTCAACTCCTCGGTAATAAAAGAACCCTGCATCGGATTCTCATTCTTAGCCAAACCAAACTCATGGTTAATAATCATCTGAATAGCCATGGCACGGCGTACCGATTCCTCTGTAGGCGTAGTGATCGCCTCATCATAAGCATTGGTATGCAACGAATTGCAATTGTCATAAATAGCATACAAGGCTTGCAAAGTCGTGCGAATATCATTGAATGAAATCTCCTGTGCGTGCAGCGAACGCCCCGAAGTTTGGATGTGGTATTTTAGCTTTTGAGCACGGCTATTAGCACCGTATTTCTCACGCATGGCTTTGGCCCAAATGCGTCGGGCTACACGGCCAATTACGGCATATTCGGGATCGACCCCATTGGAGAAGAAGAATGACAAGTTGGGCGCAAATTTATTGATGTCCATCCCCCGTGATAAGTAGTATTCCACAAAAGTAAAACCATTGGCCAATGTAAAGGCCAATTGCGAAATGGGATTCGCTCCAGCCTCGGCAATGTGATAGCCCGAAATAGAAACGGAATAAAAATTACGCACATTTTTATCAATAAAATATTGCTGTACATCGCCCATCAAACGCAGCGAAAATTCGGTAGAAAAAATGCAAGTGTTTTGTGCTTGATCTTCTTTGAGAATATCTGCCTGAACCGTTCCACGTACAGAAGAAAGGGCTTTTTGCTTTAATTCGGCATATACGGTAGGTTCCAGTATTTCATCACCTGTTACTCCTAAGAGCAACAAACCCAATCCATTGTTACCTTCGGGCAATTCGCCCAAATACTCGGGGCGTTTTAGCCCTTTGGCATCGTATTTTTCTTTCTTTTTGGCTTCTACCAAATTCTCTAAGCCCTGTTCTTTGATGTACAATTCACATTGCTGATCAATAGCAGCATTCATAAAGAACGCACACATAGCGGCAGCAGGCCCATTGATGGTCATAGAAACTGACGTAGTAGCGGCACACAAATCAAAGCCCGAATACAGTTTCTTAGCATCATCCAAGCAACAAATATTGACCCCAGAGTTCCCCACTTTGCCATAAATATCGGGGCGATAATCGGGATCATCGCCATACAAGGTAACCGAATCAAAAGCCGTAGACAAACGATGTGCAGGCATATCCAAAGAGACATAATGAAAGCGGCGATTGGTACGCTCTGGATTGCCCTCTCCTGCAAACATACGGGTTGGATCTTCGCCCTTGCGCTTAAAAGGAAATACCCCAGCCGTGTAAGGAAATTCGCCAGGTACATTCTCTTGGAGTACCCAATTTAGAATGTCGCCCCAGCCCTTGTACTTGGGCATGGAAACCCGTGGAATTCTAGTATGAGAAAGCGAAGTGGTGAAAGTAGGCACTCTGATTTCTTTGTTACGAACGTGGTAAATGTATTCATCAGCTTGGTAAGCCGCTACTTTTTCTGCCCAATCTTGGAGTATCTTCTTATTGTGGCCATCTAGACTCAATTCTACGGTTTCGTAGGCTTTTTGTAAGGTATTGACAACTTCTTCGGAGTTATTCTGATCTTCTTTGAGAATGGATAGAGCGGTTTGAAGCCCTTGCAATTGTTGGGCAACGTTAGCTTGTGCTGCTGCTTTATCATTGTACTGACGAATGCTATCTGAAATTTCGGATAAGTATCGGGTACGTTTGGGAGGAATGATGTAAATTTTTTCACTGACACCGCCCGTTAGTTCAAAATCAGATTGTAAATCTACGCCTGTGCGCTGAACAATGGCATCCATGATGGCACGATACAATTGGTTCATACCAGGGTCATTAAATTGCGAGGCAATGGTGCCAAAAACAGGCAATTCCTCTTCCTTGGCCTCCCACAAATTGTGGTTGCGGCGGTATTGTTTTTTGACATCACGCAAGGCATCCAAGGCACCACGTTTATCAAATTTGTTGAGTGCGATAACATCGGCAAAATCCAACATATCAATCTTCTCCAATTGAGACGCTGCCCCATACTCAGGAGTCATGACATACAAGGACAGATCAGAAAAATCAGTAATAGCGGTATCGGATTGCCCAATACCAGAGGTTTCTAAAATAATCAAATCATATTCTGCTGCTTTGAGAATATCTACCGCATCGGCAATGTACTTGGAAACCGATAAGTTGGATTGGCGTGTTGCCAAAGAACGCATATAAACACGCTCATTTTTAATGGCATTCATGCGAATTCTATCACCGAGCAAGGCACCACCTGTTTTTCGTTTGGATGGATCCACAGAAACCACAGCAATGTTTTTATCTTCAAAATCAGTAAGAAAACGACGTACCAATTCATCTACCAAACTCGATTTGCCCGAGCCACCAGTACCTGTGATACCCAATACAGGTACTTTTTGAGAAGGGGCTTGCTGGCGAATTTCTTCCAACCAAGCATCTGCTTGTTCGCCTGTATTCTCAGCAGCAGAAATAAGCCGTGCAATCGAATATTTGTTCTTGGCTTTAAAATCAGACAATTCTCCATTGATATTCTGGCCTGTAGGAAAATCACATTGTTCCAACAAGTTATTAATCATACCTTGAAGCCCCATAGCGCGGCCATCATCGGGCGAATAAATGCGCGTAATACCATACTGGTGCAAGTCTTCGATTTCGGTAGGCAAAATAGTACCGCCACCACCGCCAAAGATACGGATATGTCCAGCACCACGCTCTTTGAGCAAATCATACATGTATTTGAAATACTCATTGTGCCCTCCCTGATACGAAGTAATGGCAATGCCTTGCACATCTTCTTGAATGGCAGTGTCTACAATCTCTTGTACAGAGCGATTGTGACCCAAATGGATGATTTCTGCCCCAGAACGCTGCATGATTCTACGCATAATATTAATGGCAGCATCGTGCCCGTCAAAAAGAGCCGCAGCAGTGACTATACGAATTTTATAGTTGGCTTGATAAGGTGCTACTTGTTCCATGATTTGCTGTTTTATCTGATTGGTTCAATCAGGTGAAGTAAATAGGAATACTAGTAAGAGTGCCAAAGACAATGCGCTCCAATAGTGGCGCAAAGATAGGGAATTTTACGAACAACTGTTAGGCAAAAACCAAAAAACAGATGCCCGATTATCAGACCTTTATTTTGGAAAGTGTTTGAAAGAACGTTTTTAATTGTCCCTCATCCAATTGACCATTCTTACGTACACTACTACACAAATCTACCCCAAAAGGTTGTACTACATTTATAGCTTCTTGTATGTTTTTTACAAAAGACATAATAGACAAATGTACTAACTTGTAGCTGGTGCTGTATAAGAAAGACGCAGATAAGTTGCTCCTTTTTGTTCGGCCAAATCAGCGATTTTTGTTAGATTTTCATAAGTCGCTACAAATGTTGGAGGACTAAGTTCTAATTGTTCTAAGCCTAGTTGTTCGATTACAGCAAGCTGTTCTTCGCATTGACTTAATAAATGATTGATACTTCCTTTTAGGCGTGGCAATAGTATCCAAGCATTGTTTTGTTCGGTACGACTTTGTTTGGCCTGCAATGCCTTGAGCAAAGGCACCAAATCGGCTCTGTATTGTTTGCCCAAATATTCTAAGAAGGATAAACCAGCTCCTTGTGGATGTGCTACGGTGGTTAGTAGATGTAGGTTGCGCGCCAATTGGCAAGTAGCCATGCTTAATTGTTCCTCTACGATTGGTAATACTTCTACGGCATTACCTATTTTAAGTTCCACTTGTAATTGTATGGCTACACTAGGAATTTCGACAGTAGTGGGTGGTGTAGGTTTTTGTTCTGTTACAGGCTGTGGCTGCTCAGAAATAGGCAGAGCACGTTGGTTCAAATCTTCCTGCTCCATTTCACCCTTCAACTCTTGTAATAACTCTTGTTTGCTTTTTTGAATCGTTCTATCCTCATTAGTATACGGAATATCTTTTCTAAGTGCTTGTTGTTGTTGTCTCAAGGCCTCTTTGGATGCTCTAATCTCCGCTTTGGCATCTCTGACCGATTGATTGGTTTGGTCAACATCTTTGTGGAGGGCATCTAAGAAGGCGCGTTTATTGGTGTGAGGATCAATATTTGAATCTTCTTCTAGAATGGAAGCGGAAGGGGCTGTAGGCGGTGAAATGGGCTTAGGGCTAGGGGTTTCTTGTTCAGTAGGAGCTTGTGAAGCCTGCTTTTTAAGTGGGTTGGGATGGTCATCGGTGGTATGCTTGGCTGAAACCGTTTGTCCTAATTCTTGCAAGGGTTGTGCCTCTGCCTTGTCCCAGTTTTGCAATTCGACAATATTACCATCAGGATCGCGCAAGTAAACAAAGGTCAAGGTACCAACAGCATCAATCACATGACTAGCCACCTCCCCATAACGTTGAGCACCAAAGGCCAATGCTTTTTCTAACGCGGCATCGACATCGGCTACTTCAAAAGCCAAATGCCCCAATCCTTTTCTATTGGCGAGTGGATGTTGTCGTTCCTTGTTATTAGCATACTGAAAAATTTCGAGGGTAGGCCCTTGATTGCTCCAGCCCGGTAGACGCAAATGCGCGCCTTTTATTTCAGCTTGCTCCACACCTGTCCCTTTGGCCAGCCAAGCCCCTGATAAATTGCGCTGTGGTAAGGTCATTTTGCAAGCAAAGGCTTGAATGTAAAACTGTGCAAGGCGTTTCCAGTCGTCTGTAATAATATTGGTGTGAACGTATTTCATAATATAGTAGCAATAGGGAGATGATTGTAATCTAAAGAAAGATAGACAAAAGCTGTTTGTTTCGCAACTTCATACTTGTCAAAAACGCAATTTGGAGAGGGACAGCGTATGTTTGAGTTGACTTTTATTTTTTTTATTAATTAATTGGAAGGTGATGCTGGTGTCTTGTGGACTCAAGGACAATTCGATTAAACCAAAATTGTTCTGACGTATTACTGAACCCACTCTATGGGCATTAGGTTCCGTATCTGGCCAACTCTGTGTCAATCCACTTGAAGTTAGATCATAAATAGGATACGTCACCGAATTTTTCCAGCAAGACAATTCCCCCCAGTGGACATCGCCCGACATAAACACGATACCATTGGCTTTTGTTTTTTGTATTACGTGCAAAAAACGCTGTTGCTCATGGGGCACATTTGTCCACGATTCCCAGCCATTGTATTGGTGTGCAAATTGATTGCTCGAAGCAATAAGACGCAAATCAGCGGGCTGTTGCAATTGCTGTTCTAACCAGGCCCATTGGGCCGCGCCCAAAAAAGTAGAATCGGGCGAAGTAGTCGGCTGGTAATCGTTTTTGTAGCCTCCTTTGTCGCCTTTGGGCAGGTGGGTGAGATCATCCCGAAAAGTGCGTGTATCGAGCAAAATTACTTGAATACGCAAGGGCGCATCCTCCAAAAAAACAGCATGATAAACCCCCTCATGTTGCCAGCGTTCAGAGTTTTTAGGCTCTTTCCAAAATTCTAGAAAAATATTTTTAGAACTGTCTTTGAATGGATAATACCGTCCAGCATCATTTTCTCCATAATCGTGATCGTCCCAAGTAGCAAGAAGCGGAACGGCTTGTTGGAGTGCTTGAAAACGTGGCTTTTGGGCAAGTTGTTGGTATTTATTTCGCAATTCTTGCATATCGCGTGTATCCCCATAAATATTATCACCCAGATAAATAAATACATTTGGGCGACGCTGTACAATGGTGTTAAGAATGGGTTGTTCCTTGGCTTGGCGAGCGCAAGACCCTAAGCCAATACGATAAGTTTTGTTAGGCAAAGGTGGCGGTACTGGTTGCCAACAAGCTACCAGACTGATACAAAAAACGAAGCAACTGAGTAATTTTATCATTATTACTAGTATAATTTTTTGAAGTACATTGTAAACTAAGTTTTATCCTGCTCTGTAAAGCTATATGCTTTCGTTTAATTACATCTGGGGCTTTCAACAAGTACGCGAAATAGATAACTATTGGTATATTTTCTGACCCCTGCACGTGTGGGGTCATTTGGCACCTTCCCTCAAACATTAGGAGGGAGGTTGCTCTACTATCAAAGGAATGGTAAAGGATAACCAACTGCCTGTTTCGCCCTTTCTAGGAGCACGCAAAATCTTAGCACGTGTCTTGCCTGTATCTTGTTTGGCCGATTCAAAAGGAAGAGCAGGAGGGAGCAAGCCGCGCTGAAGCAAGCCCGATACATCAAAACGCTCATAAGCAATCAGTATTTTGATATAGAAGGTCGCTTGATGAAGGTCATGCGGAAAGTTGGTAAGCTGATCAGGGCGTGTTATGGTGAGTTGTGGAATCCACAAACTGCCTTTTTCGTCTGTTTCTAGTTCTTTGACGGGCAGAATATTATTGCCCATTGCGGCCTGTAGTGGCAAAACTCCAAAATTACTATCTAGTAATAAGGTAGAAACATACATAGGTTTTTTGCCTTTCAAATGATGCAGTACCAACTTCATTGGAAGCACTACAGTAGAGGGGTATTGTGGATGCTGTACAAAATGCAAGGGCGTTTTGTGGGAGGTCAGCTCATGCAGTGGTACACTCAACCCACGTTCTTTGTTCTCATAGTGGGCATCGGTAAAGCTCTGAAAAATAGCCGTTCGTTGGCCGCGATTTTCTTGGTTAAAATCCGTGTAGATGGTCGTTTCCAACTCAAATTGGTGCCAATCCAACAACGCCGTTTGTAGTTTATTGTATAAATTTCGCACGGTTTGCCATTTACAAATATGCTGCAAGGCCAAAATTACTTCATAACCTTGTTGTTTTCCCAAGCCTGTTGTTTGTCTACAAACAGGAATAAAGGAAACCGCGCCATCCAATTGGTTGTGAATACCAAACCCCTCTGGACTGGTACGAATGATATAGTTAGCGTCTGCCTTCTTTTCTTTCCAATTGATAAAGGCGTTAAAGTAATTTAGTGTGGTAGCTTGTTGCTGCATAAAATCTACAAACGGATGTTGGTCACTTTGTGCTTCTTGCAATTGTACCAATAGAGATTGTTGTGGATTTTGTTGATAAATGGCTGCCAAGTGATTGAATATAGCAACGAGCGCGTTTTTTTGATAAGGAGAATAGGTCCATGTCTCAGAATCAACCAATGCCTGTTGGGTATTGGGAAGATATTGGTAAATAGTCGTTTCGTTAGGAGTGCTCCACAAAGGAAGGTAATGGGGTTGGCCATCAATTTGGCGTTGCGCAGCCGTGCCTTTGAGCAAGAGTTCTTGTTGAGCATTGTACAAACACAGCCAGTTGCCTTCTACTTGTAGAATAAAATGTGGTGGCTGGTTGTTGGCCGCCACTCGAATAGCAGGCCCTCCATCATGCCCAAAATTCTTCAACTGTTTTCTGGGGCCATACTCCTCAAACAATTCTACAATGCTTCCTTGCTCCATAGTGGTTTCTACAAAAGCAGCAACCCGCCAGCGTCTCAAAAAATGAGGGGCAATCATGGCATACAGCTTATTTCGATGTTTTCTTCGATCAAACGACACGCCCTGAAATTCGATCTTGCTAAAGGTAGAACGGACACTCGTGATTTGTGCATTGGCTTGTCCTTTGGGTTGCTCATTGTATAAGAACACCTCAATCGGAACGGCATCTTCTGGCCGTTCTATCGGCTTCAAAAGCTCCATTTCTCCAGCTTTGATTTGCCAACTATTGCGCCCTTGAGGCATAACAGGATAAAAGCCTTTGAATACATCAATATCTCGCTGTGCTGGTAGTTGGCCATGCTGGAGCAGTCCCCGCAAAAAAGGCTCGTGGCGTTTTTCAAACGCTCGATGATGCACGTGCAAATCGGGCGTTTGTTGATAAGCCCCTGCAATATTTAGGCGCGCTCTATTGTACAAATCGTGGTAGGAAACCTGATTTTGAGTAGCTTCCAAAATTTCTAGCAAGTTGGTGGTAAAAACACCTCCTTTTTTTGGAATTTCATAGGCAAATTCTGCTTTGTCACAGGCAGCCAGATGAATGTGTGGTGCCATTGGGAGTACACGCTCCAAGTCGGTTCCTTCGGCAGCTTGCAACAAGGCCAATATTTCAGGCGCATCGGCAAAAGCTGTGTATTGTTTGGCTAATAATTCAGGGCTCAAATCGCGCCAATGTTGGGTGTTGCGTTCGTGTGCATCGGGATGGGTATAGCGCGCTACTGGATCGGGAATACGTTCGGCTTCTTGTCCTTCCTCTAGCATCAAATTATTAACCGTTTCCAAATCGTCTACCACTGATTGGAGCTGTTCCATAGCGCGTGTGGCACCTGTAGAGTGGCAAGAATCCTGAATGAAAACAATTTCTGCCTTGGTGTTTTGCCAGACTTGGTGCAGTAAAAATCGAAGCTCTTTGTCGAGTATGGTTCTAACTTGTAGACCCGCTTCAGTAGGTTGGCGCGCATCAGAAGGCACCAAGGTTTGAAGATAGGCGTCTGTTTCCAAAAAATTGGATGGGGCGGCTTCTTTGGAGCCATGCCCTGCATAAAAGAGTAGAATCAAATCCCCTTCTTGTGCTTGACCAAGGTGGTCTTTTATAGAAGCAATGATGTTGGCCCGAGTGGGCGGCAAATCGGTTCCCGTAAATAAACGTCGAGCATGAAAAGTATAGGCTTCTTCATTGAGATGTGCAATCAAGTAATCTAAAAGACGTTGTGCATCCTTGATACAGCCACTCAAATCGGGTACAAGGGCATGGTCATAATTATCAATCCCAATGAAGAGTGCATAGCAATTTTTTTTCATGCCTTATTTTTGTTGTTGGATTTTTTTGCGAATTTTCTGTTGTTCCAAGTTGATTTTTTGTACCTGCTGCTGTATTTGTTCGCGTTCTATCTGTATTTTTTTGCGAACTTCTTGCATTTGATTTTTTACTGGAGTTGGACTGGTAGTAGGAGGGGGAGGTGCGTCAATGGTTTGTTGTACCTGTTGGGCCACATCATCTTCAGCAGTTACATTGTTTTGGGGATTAAAAATGGCATCAACTTCCTTGTCGCTAAGTTTGCCCCATTTGGGGGTGTATTTTTTGATAATGGTAGAACATGGCTGCTTGGAATACGTTTTACTGCGAGAACGATCGGCTACTTTGTAGAGGGTGTTAATGGCTTGTTTGTTTTCTGGATTGAGATGCCAAGCTTTGGAAGCCAACCTAAAGGAATAAGCCTTGTTCTTATTGCTGGCAGAAGCCGCCAATTCGCTGAGTTTGGCTGATTGGGCGACTTTGAGGTCTTTTTCTAATTTTTCTACAGAGTGGTTCTTAGTAACTTTATAGGTTGCATAAGAATTGACTAGGGTATCGTTGCGTTCTTGTAGTGCTAAAAGTGCCAAGTGCAATTCTTCTTTGGTGGCATCCAATCCCTCTCTACTAGCTGTTAATGCACTTGATAATTCTTCGGCATGTTTACTTATTTGTTCATAACGTGCTAACTGTGCTGCCAACACCTCTTGGTTTTTTAATTCTATTTTGTCGGTTCGATGAATAAAGTAAAATATGAGTGCGATTACTCCCAGTATAGAAAATACAGTTGTGCCCGTTATAATCCAGAGCCGATCCTTGCTTCGGCGAATGAAGCGTGTTTCATGGGGTTCTAGACTAATTTTATCTAAATAAGGTGTTATGTAAGAGATGTCTTTTAAGGAAAGTAAGGCATTGTTTTCACTAAAGTAGTGAAAACGGTCTTGTACAAATTTGCGAATACGCAGAAGCATCTTGTCTTCATCAGAAGCTTTCTCGTGTATTTTTTTGGCAAGTAAGTCGTGTGATAGTTCTATTTTCATGGTTAATGTTATTCTCTAGCTATTTGTCCATAACCATTCAATACTAACGAAGTAAGCGTTTAATGTCAGTTTCTGAAATTTTACCATATTTATAACGATCATCTATTTTTTTGATAATGCGTTCAATGCTACTGTACGTATAGGTGTTTTTGGGTCGCTCTCCACTTAAGAAACCGCTACCACCAGAATTTTTGAGCTTATCGGTATTAATTTTGTTCAGCACATCCATTGCCTGACTATTGTTTTTACTCAATCCCCAAGCATAACGGGCCAATTGAAAAGCCTCTTTGTATTGTTTGTTGGTTGGGTTTTTTGATTGCAATAATTTTTGTGCTTGCTGGCTGAGTCTCTGAGACTGGTCAATGGCACTCAATTTAGCGCGTGTTCGATAAACCTCATTGGCAATTTTAACCTGTTTGGTCAATTCCTGTTTTAATCCTTTTTGGTCTTGGCGCAATTTATCGCGTTCGAGCTCCAAGGCTCTTTTGCTGGCCTCCAATTGTTCGTTGGCCAAATGCAATTCAGTGAGGGCATCTTGCAACTCACGGGTGGTCATTTTGATAACATTCTCACTATAACCAATACTATCTAACAAAATGGTATGAATACTATCTTTCGTACGCAACTCTGCTAGTTTGCTTTCTAGGTAGTTGTTGGTTTCTGCCAATTCTATTTCACTTTGCATGTGCATTTTATTACTAGCAGCTAGTTTTTCATTATTAGCAACATGATAATTAAGAAACCAAGACAAGATTCCTACGGCTAAAAAGGTCGCAATACCAGCCCCTACAATAAATGTAATCAAAATACGATGGGCTCGTATTTTACTATTTCTCAGAAATATTTGTTCCTCATTGGTAAGCGTCAGTTCCTCCTCAAAAGGGGCAATAGCTTTTACTTCATCGGAGGTGAGTAAAGCTTGATCGACTTCATATAATTGATACTTGACTTTGACTAAGTTGAGCACACGAAGACGCATACGATCATTGGCAGATGCCCGTTCGTAAACTCTTTTGGCTAGTGTGTCATGAGAAAGTTCTATTTTCAATGTTTAGAGGATTTGTCTTTGTTGGTTAGTGTGAAATTAAAAAGGATGTATCAAAATTGGTGCCTTATTGGAGAAGCGAACTAAATTACTAGTACTAGCTAAGATAGTAAAAATATTCTTTTTTGTAGTTGTAATAATGTGCAATTGCAACTGAGATGAGCAGCTACAAAAAAATACGCACTATAATAGAAATCGTTTGGTAACTATTTATACAACGGGTAGAACCGTTTTTTAGTTTATCTATTTTTTATTTCAGGCTTATTTATGCCCCTAGTGAGAGATGGCCTAGAACTTTATAAACAAGGGAAGTTTGCCATTTTCATGAATAAGAAAAGAAAAATGGTATCAATGGTTAGGTGATTGTGTTTGTAGAAGAGCTGTTATAATGAGTATGAAAAATAATAGGTAGAATAGTGGCATATGGATAATAAAGCTAAAATTTTTAGTAGTTTATTAGGTTAAAATATCCCCCAAAGCCAGTAGAGCCGATAGAAAACAGGCTATTACATTTAGCCACATCAAAGGCTTCATTTTAGTGGTTTTGAGCATTAGCGATAAGTTTTGGACTGCCCAGGTGCCAAAAATAAAAGCAGAAATTAAACAAATATTTTGCTTGGCAACCAGAAATTTATCGCCCCAACTGTAGGCCAAAAAATTGGATAAACCAACATAGAAACAACCTATGGCGTGCCAATTAGACCACATTTTTACAAAGTCTCCTTATTCTTTTTTAGTTGTCTATTCCAATAGAGAATATAAATGGTTCCAATAATGCTTGGAGCAAACCAATTCCACATAGGTACGGCAAAAACATTATTCACTACCACAAAAGCAGTAACAGAGGCCAAATAAGCCCCTACTGTCTTACCCAAATGAATTTGGAGCCATTGTGCTTTTAGTACTTTGGGTCGTCTAAGCATTCGCAAATCACTCAATCCAAAATACAAACAAACCACCCCAAATACACTGGTAATAATATTGGGCTTTTGGTAAAGTAGGATGGGAAAAGTAAGGAGTAACAAACCCACAATACCCAAGCCTAAAGCCAAGCGTTTGTCCCACTCTAATACAGGGTTTTCTTGTCTAAAATTTAGCCCTCTACGTCCAGCAAGGAGTAAATAAATGGTAAATAAGCCAATACAGAATAGGAAAATATTTTCGTGGTTTGGCAGCACTGCTACAAAGCAAGAAATTAGAGCAGAGCAGAGCATACTCCCATAAAATACCTTTCCAATTTTTTGGTGCCGTTGATCGCCTTTTTTTAGTAATAATACCAAGCTGCCTGCCCCCAAAGCAAGTCCACCCAAGATAACATGAACAATAATAAGCCCTTGAATAAATAAGGAAAGTTGCATAACTATAAAGATTGAAATTGCTGTGCTTTAATAAAATCGATGAGGGCATTATAACGCTGGTCTAAACGCATCAACTGCTCATTGCCTAATAAAATCAAGTGTTTGCGTGCGCGGGTGAGGGCCACATTTAGTTTTCGGTCTACTACCTTATCATCCGAGAGCGAAATAATGCTATCGAGTTGGTAAATGTCGTTGAGACAGAGCGAGATGATGATAATGTTTCGCGCACCGCCTTGATAGCGTTCTACCGTGTCAATGGTGCAATTTTCATAGCCTTTTTTGTAGCGGGCCAATTCGCTGCTAATTTGTGCTATTTGTGCTCTAAAAGGCGTAATTACGCCCACATCTGAAGGATGGAGATGCTCGCCATTAGCGGCATAAATGGCTTCAAAACTTTGAATGATTTTGCCTACCCATTGTGCTTCGTCCAAATTGGTTTTGAGATTACTAACCCGATTGACACGGCTTTCAAAATACAACATTCTATGTTGTGCCAATTGTTGCTCTAGTGTACTAGCATTGGCAGGTAATTTATAATGCAGCGCTTCTTTTTGCCAAACAGAAATAGGCAATTCCTCTGGAAGTAACTGCAACTTATTATCATAAAAATGAGCACTCGGAAACGCACAAATATCGTGGTGCATACGCCCTTGGTGCGAAAGGCGATCATAGGCCCAATCCCAGCCTTCTTCTTCGGCGCGGTGGTATAAACGCTCAAACAAGGAATTTCTACGATTGCGTAAACCAATAGCATATAAATCTTTGTCTTTGACGGCCGAACGCTTGGGATCTTGCAATACTACTGCGGGCAATTGTTTGTGATCGCCAATGAGGACAAAACGCTTAAAATTGGGCAATAGCCCCACCAACAAAGGTTCCAAAATTTGAGAAGCTTCGTCTATAATCGCGGTATCAAAACGCTTGAGCTGAAACAAACTAGCTTTGCTGGCAATAGAGGCGACTGTAGAAACAAAAATTCTATGATTGTTGATAATTTCTATCAACTGTTTTCGCTTGGTGGCATGTTTGGTACATTCTGAAAATAAGCGTCCATGAAAACGTGGATCGGTAGCATGAAGGTTGCCAATACGCAAGTAATCTTGTTCGGCAAAACTGTGAATGGCCTCGCAAATTTCGTCTACAGCGCGATTGGTGTAGGCCAATAGCAATATTTGCTCTTGCGTGTTGGTGAGTAAATAACGCACCATTTCGGCCAGCATAAATTTGGTTTTGCCTGTGCCTGGTGGCCCTACCAATAAGAAGTAATCTTTGGTAGCTAAGGCTTTGTGGAGCACCTTGCGTTGCTCTGCACTCAAATCGGGGTTGCCCAATGGCAGGGGTTTTATAGGGCTTTGTGTAGGTGCTTCTAGCGTTAGGAGCAATTGGCGTTGGCGCGTATTGGTTTGCAGGAAGCTAAATAGAGCGCGATACTGCACTTTGAAACTACTATCCATCATATCGGGTTCGATGTGCCATTGCAAATCGGATTCGAAGAGCGACTCATTAAATTGACGATAACGCAGTTGTACTTGTACTTTTTGGGGATCAATGCTGGTAATAGAGCCTTTGAACACTTGGTCATCGAGTACATTGTCGCCTTCGTTGCGAACAGGATATAATACAATAATATCCCCTTGCCTAAAATTGGCCAATTCATTGGTTTGTGCGGTGCGTTCCAAATCGAGCAAGGGCGTTTCTTCGCCTGATCGATTTTGTAGAATTCGCAGATGACCTAGTATGTCAAAGGCTTCGTTTTTTTGCTGGTAACTGTGCAACCAGAGTCCAGCCAATCCATTTCTATTATCGCGTCCAGCTTCTCCCGTTTTGGCCAATTGGTGTTCTCGCGCTGTAAAGCTGACAAAATTCAAGAAATAGAGCCGTTCTAGGGGCGTAGCTTGTTGCACGACGGTGGCAAAATTCGACAAATCTCTAGCAATAAAGCCACGGGCTTTTTCTAGACGTTGTGGACTCAATACATCCAGCATGGTGGTTCTGTCGCTCAATGGGGTACTGTCCATTTTGGCCAACCCCTGTTCTATTGCCATAATATCATTGCGTAATTTGATGGCATCGTATTGTTGAGTTTTGCTGGGAGGGGCAGGCTTGAGTTGGTCTTGGTCGATCCCCGAATAGAGCATGTAAGTATTGGAACGCAATTCATTGCCAAAGGCAGAACGCACCAAAAGATCGTATAGATTGGTTTGTTGATAATGATTTTGGCTCAAGCCTAAATAATTGGGTGCAAAGGGTTTGCCGCTTTTTAACTCTATAATAGCAATTCTATTTTCTTCATCGTCTTTGTACAGGACATCCAAACGCCCTTGTATACCATAGATATTAGAATAAAAAGAAGGCTCCAAAAAACATTGCTGGGGCTGAATATTGTTTTCCTCCAAACGTACTTTGACGGTCGTTTTGAGATTGGTAAAATGTTTTTGGCTTTTTTGGTAAATTTCCTTGATTTCCTTGTCTTCAAAAGTAGCAAAGCCCAACGGATTGAGCGAAAATGCCTTGGGAAAGGTTTCCATAAAAACCGCATCTTCATTGGTCATCAATTCATCCAAAAAAAAGTTGGCCACATTTCCTAGCATCAAAGGCACAGAAGCGGTGAAGGGGGTGAATTTCTTGAGCAGATACAGCGCGGCAGACGCTCCAAAATTCTGAAAACACTCCGAAATACTACTTACATCTACCATGTAATCAGGCTCTACTACAAAGGCTCTAGGAATATACTCGCCTGTGTTGGTAACACTAACATCTAATAAATTGAGGGTAGCAAAGCCGTTAAAGAAACGTTTTAAATCTCGGATGTTGTTGTTAAAACTCTCATTATAACCTGCTTCATTATAACGCACTACAATCTGTTCCTCAGGGCTATCAAAGGGCTGGCAGAGCAATTGCTGTTGTTCTTCTTGAATGGCTAAAACGACTACTCGGAGTACGGCATAGCGTTTTTTGGAGCGAAGGCTATAGCTTGGTTCTTCTGTTTCTTCAATCGCATCCAAGGTTTGTTTGAGTGCAGAGGGAACGGCTGTTTTGCAAAAAGCGGCAATGGTATAGCAGGCTGTTTTTAAGGTGCTGAGATAATCGTTTTCTTGAAATTGCTGGGCAGGAATTTGGCGTTTGCGTCTAATTTGATGAATGCGCCATTGTAGAGCACCACTAATTTGGTGTTCTTGGGCAGCAAAAGCCACGCGCGAAAACATGGTGGTAAAAACGATGTTTTTACTACGGGTAAGATCCACAAAAAAGGCCGTTAGCAAATGATCGATCTGTCGTAATTTATCGCTTGGCGATGCTTGTAATTCTTGTACTTTCTCAAATTGTTTGAAGAATAAATCAGCCAATTCTGGGTTTTTCATAGAAGCCTATCTTTTTGTTGTGTACACCATTTGCAAGATACAGTATTCTAATTCTAAGTAGGCGAAAAAAAGTAACCGCACTATAAAAAATGAGAAAATTTTGTTCCGATCAAAACAATTTTTCTAGAATGGAACAGCCTTGCCCGAAGGGTTTACGATCACGAAGTAGCAGCGAAGCTAAGTAAAAAGAATCGATTTTTGGTTCGATAACTTGTTGGAGACTGCTTCATACAAACTACCGAAGCCTACAAAACGGAGCTTGTATTTATGAGGCTAAAATTGTACCTTCATTTGTATTCATTCTAAAATCTTCAATTATTGTATCTTATGCGTTTCTTAACTTTGCTTTTAGGGCTGTTTTCTTTCCCCATGGTTGCACAATACAACTTGGAGCAACCGCTTATTTCTTATCAATTATTAGATACTTACGAACAAGAAACGTTGGTTAATAAATGGAAGTCTGCCAGTATTCCACAAGCGTTGGCTCCTATTAACTATGATGTGGCCGTGTATGAGGTTATTTATGCCATGCCTTGGCACGATGGTACACCCATCAAAGCCTCTGGACTGTATTATGTGCCCAAGGAAAGTGCAACTATAATCTCTAAAAAGAAAAAAAGAGAAGCAACGGAAGGGCACCCTATGCTTTGTTATCATCATGGCACACAAATTCGCAAATATAGAAAAGTGAAGTTGGGGGGAGAAAAAGCCATTTGTGTGGGCTTTGCCACCGATGGCTACTTGGTAGCGCGTCCTGATTATATGGGACTGGGCAAGGGAGAGCGCAATCATTTGTACCATCATGTTGAGACGCAAGCTGGAGCCTCTATCTATTTGTTGCGAGCCATCGAAACGATTAATAAAGAACTCCATATTCAGCAAAATGATCAATTGTTTATAACGGGGTACTCGCAAGGGGGACATGTTACTCTGAGTTTTCAAAAAACAGTACAAGAGTCTTATGCCGAAGAGTTTAAGGTAACGGCCTCGGCTCCAATGTCAGGAGCCTATGATTTGGGAGGTGTACAGGAAGGAACCATGTTCAAGCCCTATTCACATCCAGGGTATTTGCCGTACTTGATTTTTTCTTACAATGAAATTTATAACCTTTATAATGACCCTACAGAATTGCTCATCTCGCCCTATGATAGTGTGCTCCCTACGGTGTACAACGGAGAACACAGTATGAATTATATCAATGGGCTACTGCCAGAGGTGCCCAAAGATATGCTCCAACCTACGATGGTGAAGCGTTATTTGGAAGAGCCTGATTTTCCTTTCAAGAAAGCATTAAAAGAAAATAGTGTACACGATTGGAAGCCTGAGCAGCCTGTGTTGTTTTGCTATTGTGAGGCAGATGAACAAGTGAATTATCAGAATTCTATTGTGGCTTATGAGCGAATGAAGGAGCTTGGAGCTGAAAATTTGCGCCTAAAGCGTGTGAATAAACATTTGGGACATGTAGATTGTGCCGCCTTTGCTGTTATGCACACCAAATTGTTTTTTGATAGTTTTAGAAAAGGGAGCAAAACAGGCAAAGCAGGGCCTATTGGCAAGCGTTTCTTGCTCGGTTTGGGCAAAGGTATTGTGAGTGGCCGTGTCAAAAAAACGCATCGAAGAGCGAACAGGTAGTATGGGCGTAGTATGGTAGTATGGCCATACGCCCATACTACGCCTAGCACACATATTATGCAGGTACACGTACCTGATAGGTTTTTTTGTATTTATTGGTAAGACTGCTGCTGCGTATCCAAGGGTTGTATATTTTGAGCATTCGGTAATTGGTGTTGTATTTTTTGGCAAAATCTGCCCAACTGGATACACTACTTTTGACGGTTACGATTTTGTGTGGTGGTAGGGGCTGATACAATTCTTCTGGAGCAACGCTGAAGCCATAACGTTCTGGATGCTGCATAATTTCTTTAATAGCCAAGATTCGCAAAACATAACGACTGGTTTCTTGATTGAGATTCAAGTCAAAAAACTGATCACTGCCTTGCTCTCTAATTCTTTTTCTTAAATTTCCTTTTCCTACATTGTAGGAGGCCAAAGAGGTAAACCAACTTCCAAAATCTTTGCGGGCTTCTCGTAGGTAGGAACACGCTGCTATGGTTGCTTTTTCTAGATGGTAACGTTCATCTATTTCACTGTTGACTTCTAGCCCTCTATCCTTGCCACTGCCCGACATAAATTGCCAAAAACCACTTGCTCCCATGTGTGAACGTGCATTGGCCAGTCCTGATTCTGCTACGGCTAAGTATTTCAAATCATCGGGCATACCTTGTTCTTTGAGAATAGGCTCAATGATTGGAAAGTAGCGGTGAGCGCGTTTGAAATACAAAAAAGTAGCAGAATGTCTAAAACAATTGGCAATAAGCTCTCGATCGAAACGCTCTACCGCATCAAAGTTTCCCATTGGCAATTCCTCTCCAGCAAAATCAATGGCTGTTGGAATAGGAGGGGAAGATACTTGTTGTACAGGGAATATTTCTGGGGCATTTTCCTCCGATAGCAGCGTAGGAGTGCTGTCGGGGTGTGTGTATGCAGAAAGTAGAAGAATAGCAGCTAAAGTGACCATTCCTGATATAAATAGCAGTAGATTTTTCATACGTTATAAGCGTTTTGTACAAAACAATAAATGAGTAGAGGAATAAAAAACGACCTTCTTGGAAGGCCGTTTTTGGAAGTGGTTATAATATATTAACGTTTTTTAGTCGAGTTTAAGTACATCTAAGAAAGCTTTTTGCGGAACTTGTACATTGCCTACTTCACGCATTTTTTTCTTTCCTTTCTTTTGTTTCTCTAAGAGTTTGCGTTTACGCGAAATATCCCCACCATAACATTTGGCTGTTACATCTTTACGCAAGGCCGAAATATTTTCTCTGGCCACAATTTTGGCTCCAATTGCTGCTTGAATGGCAATTTTGAACTGTTGTTTGGGCAAGATTTCACGCAGTTTGGAACACATGCGTTTTCCAAAGGCTACTGCTTTGGTTTTGTGAATCAAACTAGAGAAGGCATCTACGCCCTCATTATTTAAGAGGATGTCTAGTTTTACCAAATCAGATTGGCGATAATCTAACGGTGTATAATCAAAAGAAGCATAACCTCTAGAGATGGTCTTGAGTCGGTCATAGAAATCAAAAACAATTTCTGCCAAAGGCAATTCAAAGGTCATTTCTAGGCGAGAGGGCGTGAGGTATTGTTGGTTTTTGAGAATCCCACGTTTGTCCATGCAGAGCTTGATGATGCCACCAATATACTCTGGTTTAGAAATAATTTGAGCACGGATATAAGGCTCTTCTACATAATCCAATACCGTTACATCAGGCAAGTCATTAGGAGTGTTGATGGTTAGTTTTTCGCCTTTTTTGGTATAGGCAAAATAGCTAACGTTGGGTACCGTGGTGAGTACATTCTGGTCGTATTCACGTTCTAGGCGTTCTTGAATAATCTCTAGGTGTAACATGCCCAAGAACCCACAACGGAAACCAAAACCAAGCGCAATGGAGGTTTCGGGTTGGAAGATTAGAGAAGCATCATTGAGTTGTAGTTTCTCAAGCGCATCTCTCAAGTCTTCAAAATCCTCATTCTCGATAGGAAAAATACCCGCAAAAACCATAGGTTTTACATCTTCAAACCCCTGAATAGCTTCTTCACAAGGTGTTTCTTGTAGTGTAATGGTATCTCCAACTTTGATGTCTTTAGAGTCTTTGGTACCTGTAATTACATACCCCACATTGCCTGCTTCGATCGTCTCTTGAGGCACTTGTTCCATTTTTAGAACCCCAATTTCGTTGGCAAAAAACTCACTGCCTGTATTAAAAAAGCGAATGGCATCGTTCTTTTTGAGGGTGCCATTAAGTACTCTATAATAGGCAATAACTCCACGATATTTGTCAAACATAGAATCAAAAATCATTGCTTGAAGTGGAGCTTTTGTATCGCCAGAAGGCGCAGGAATACGCTCTACAATAGCCCGAAAAATATTTTCTAATCCAAGCCCTGTTTTGCCACTAGCCAAGATGATTTCTTCTAATTCACAACCTAATAAATCAACCACCTCTTCTGACATTTCATCAATCATGGCAGAGGGCATGTCTACTTTGTTGAGAATGGGGATGATTTCCAAGTCATTTTCTAGAGCTAGGTACAGATTGGAAATAGTTTGTGCTTGTACCCCTTGAGCGGCATCTACCAAGAGTAAAGCTCCTTCACAAGCTGCAATGGAACGAGAAACTTCATAGGAAAAATCTACATGACCAGGGGTATCAATGAGGTTAAATACATACTCTTCGCCATCTTGAACATAATTGAGCTGGATAGCGTGTGATTTGATGGTAATACCACGTTCACGCTCCAAATCCATATTGTCTAGGGCTTGGTCTTGCATTTTGCGCTCCGAAATTGTTTGGGTCATCTCCAACATGCGATCTGCAAGAGTGGATTTACCGTGGTCAATGTGTGCAATAATGCAAAAATTTCTAATATTCTTCATATAGTTGTTAATATCTATGTATTAGGCTATAATATAGACTTTTCTAAAGGAAAGTCTTAAAACGCCAAAATACAGCTTTATATTGGTAAAGCAAAGGATTGCTCTTTTATTCAGATACAGTATGACGTGGCAGAAACATTCTTTTGAGGGCTTGTTTGGTAGTACTTATCAGAAACAGTATCTTGGCTTTGGGTTATTCTATTTTTTTGTAAACTTTTTGTTTTTATTGATTTGATAATTAACCGATACCTTGCCGTAACTAATTTGAATCACATTGCGAGTACGAATAAAATAATAGTTTAGCATAACGCTATTGAAAAACTATTTTTGGGGTCATAATTTTCAAATTCACTTACTACACAAGTATTCTATTTTTTTAAAAACAACATTTCGCTAATTATATAAAATACTAATTATGTCTACTAATGTTTCTTGGCAAGCAGCCTTAGATCGTCTAAAAGAAGGAAATCAACGATTCCAAGACGATAAATTACAGCATCCTAAGCAGGATTCTGCCCGTCGTGGAGAATTGACAAAAAGTCAAGACCCATTTGCGATTGTATTGAGTTGTGCGGATAGCCGCGTGATACCTGAAGTGGCGTTTGATACGGGTTTGGGAGAATTGTTTGTGGCTCGTGTAGCGGGTAATATTGCCAATACCTCTACGATTGCTAGTATCGAGTATGCTGTGGCGCATTTAAATGCTGAATTGATTGTGGTTATGGGACACGAAGGTTGTGGTGCTGTAGGAGCTGCATTAGCTGGAGGGGACAATGGCTATAATCTCAATCACTTGCTTTGCCATTTGGTACCAGCTTTGGAAGCTTCGGAAAGCCAAGCTGTTAATGATGTCGTGAAAGTTAATGCAAAGCTTACTGCAGAGGAATTAAAAGAACGCTCTAAAATTATAAGAGAATCTGTTGCCGCAGGAAAAACGACGATTGTACCAGCGTATTATAATTTGGGTAGTGGAAAAGTAGATTTTTTGTTAGAAGAGGCTTAGTCTACTATTTATAAGAATGTTTAAAGCAGTAAACAATATTTTGTTGTTTACTGCTTTGTTATTTAGTGGAATGAGGTAGATTTTTTAATGATATACAAGAGTTATTTCTATTTAATTTATAGAAGTGCAGTAATAGGAAGCAGCATTTTTGTAAGCTGTTACGTATTTCTTATACCGTTGCTTTCCAACTATTTACTAATTGTGTTGTCATTATAATAAAAGCCTCATACAAGACATATAATCAAGTGTTGAGGGTGTGCCTCAAACAAATCTCTTTTTGCATAATAGAGATAAACCTTATCCTTGATTTTAGTTGATTGCAATTCTTAGTAGAAGTATATTTATGGAAATGCATAATACTTTATGTTATAATTAAAATTATTTAGATAACTGGATATTTTTTTAAAATATAATTTTCAGTAATTGAAATAAAAGTAACTGTTGTTACACTTATTGTTGTACAATATTTTGTAAAAATTGTAAAATGTAGCATTTTGTTTATTTTTCTTGTAATTTTAGAGAATACCTCTTAAATTAGTAGAATTAATAATGATCCCCATATTATAACTTGTTGAGTCTGGTCATTGCCAGTTTTTGAAATTGAAATATAACCATTAATCCTATCCTAATGCCTACTTCTTGTATTATGCCTCGTAAGGGCATAACACAAGAATGGGCTTGTTTTATTTATATCACATCAATACCCCTGTTTTATGAAGAATTTTTACAATTATAAAGGTTTACTCTTAGTTGTGGTAGGCTTGTTTTTTTTAAGTACCCAGCAAGCAAGAGCTTCGCATATTCCTGGGGCTAACATAACGGCGACTTGTAACCCGAGTAACCCGTTGGAATATACCTTTACCTTAACCGTGTTTAGACGCTGCCCAGGGACACACCCTACTACAATGGGGGGTAATCTTTTTACAATAACTAATAATTGTGGTTTGACGAATCCTATTGTTCCTACTTTTCAGCAAGTAGGAGTGGCAGTAGATGTAAACCAATTGTGCTCTAGTGTAACCAGTAACTGTTCTGGAGGATCACAACCTGGTGTGTGGCTGTACACTTATGAAGCTACGGTTACGTTGCCTGCCAATTGCGATGGTTGGAATATGGCTTACAGTTTGTGCTGTAGAGATGCTTCAAGCAACATGTCTGGTGGTTCTGGAAACACTATGTATACTTCTACAACAATCAATACATTGACAGCTCCTTGTAATACCACACCAAGGGTAACCTCTGCACCTATTCCTTATGCTTGTACCAATACGCCTTTTACGTATTGTTTAACTACTTCAGATGCAGAAGGAGATAGTGTATCGTATAGAATGGTTGCACCTTCTAATACAGGTGGAGCAGCTATTACACATTTAGCGGGTTTCTCTGTAGCCTCTCCTTTGACAGGCTTTGTACTAAATCCGATTACAGGTTGTTTTTCATTTAATGAGCCGAATGTTGGAAATTATGTAGTAGCGATTGCTATTGATGAATATGATGGTGCAGGAAACGTTATTTCTACCGTTATACATGACTTTCAGGTGCAAGTTATTAATTGTACCAATACACCTCCAAATAATCCTGTGGGAAGTATTACCAATGTTACAGGAACCGCCAACCAAACTGGGGCTAATTCTATTAGTGCTTGTATAGGGCAAACGTTCTGTTTTGATGTTACCTTCTCTGATGTAGTTGATGTTAACGACAGTGTTTTTATTAGTACCAATGGTTTGGCACTCTTTCCTGGAGCAACCTTTACCACCACTGGAATTAACCCTGTAGTAGGAACTTTTTGTTGGAATGTAGTGCCTGGAAGCCTTGGAGGAAGTGTTACTTTTCAGGGTTTTGATAATGGCTGTCCTGTGCGTGGAACCAATAGTTTTGGAGTGGCTATTGATATTATAGATGGGGTATATGCTGGCCCAGATGCTAGTGTATGCGGAGGAACACCTGTACAATTGAATGCAACAGGAGGAACAGTATTTAACTGGTCTCCAGCAACTGGGTTGAGTTGTACCAATTGCCCCAACCCAGTTGCTAGTCCTAGTGTTACAACCACTTACTATGTAACTGGAAACTTATCGGGGAGTTGTAGCAATATGGATAGTGTAGTTGTAAATGTGGAGAATGTGCCTCCTACAGCGAGCATTTCTGGTAATGTTGGAATTTGTGGTACAGGAAGCAATACCCTGACTGCTACAGGTGGCTCTCGTTTCTTGTGGAGCACAGGAGCAACTACTGCTTCTATTAATGTATCCCCTAGTGTTAGTACTACTTATAGTGTTATTGTGACCAATTTTGTAGGGGGATGTGAAGCTTATGACACCGTGGATGTTGTGGTTAGCCCAACAGTAACATCTAATATTCCCGATCAGATTATTTGTAATGGTAATTCAGCTACCATCTCTGCTTCAGGAGGAGGCGGGTATGCTTGGAGTACAGGAGAAACCACTCCAGATATTACGGTTTCACCTACTACTATGACAGATTACTTTGTAACCATCACATTAGGTAACTGTAGCGTTGTTGATACTATTAATATAGATATTACGCCTACTTCGGCACCTGTGATGACTTGTAGAGGAGATACAACACTACCACCATGTACCACAGTATATGATTTTGTGCCTCCTACAGCACTAGATTATTGTGCGGCTTCTCCTTGTGTATCCAGTCCTATAGCCGATGTTTTGGCGGCCCTCAATACCAATGGAACGAGCATTGCTGGCAATATACCGAATGGCTATAATATGTCAGATGGAATTACTGGTACCTGTGTCAATGACGGTGGGAATGATATGTATGATTGTGGCAACCAACTGAATACTAGTGCATCAACATTGATACCCTATACAGGAGGCAATATCAATACTCATCCAGGTTTTAATGGAGCAAATTACTTTACCCACAAATTCAATAACTTGTGGGTAATGGTAGCTGATCTCAATGGAGTAACTAGTTTCTTTACTACGGGTAATAATGGAGCAGATGGAAGCGGTAATGTAGATGGTTTTACCTATACTGTAACCGTAGGTTGTATGAATTATTATGTATTTGTAAAGCGTATTAATGCAGCAGGAGATCCTTCCATCAACCATATTTATATTGTACCAGATAATGGAACACTCCCTGCACCTACCCATACCTTTGCTACGAATACCAATGATGATTTACACACCCTCAGTAATTTAGGCAACTTTGATCGTCTATATTATTTATTACTAGCAGGAAACGCAGGATATGCTTATACCAATGCAGAAATTGAAGCAGCCGTATTAGATTTTATCAATCAAGCTAATGTAAATACAGGTGGTGTAGCACAAGCACCTGTGACACAAATTACAGGGCCAGCTAGTGGATCAATATTGCCTGTAGGTACTACTACCTTTACTTTTCAAGCCAATGGTGTAGGAGGCACTACTACTTGTAGTTATGATGTAATTGTACCACCAGCAGGTGTGCCTGTTATTACTTGTCGTACAGATACTACCGTATCAGAATGTAATTCTGTAGTGACCTTTGCAAATCCTATTGCTTCAGATCCTTGTAATGCGCCATGTGGTAATCCTGCTTTGGCAGCAGTTTTGGCTGATTTTAATACCAATGGAGCATCTATAGCTAGTTCTATACCTAGTGGTTATAATATGACAGATGGAGTCACAGGAACATGTGTGCTTGATGGTGGAAATGATATGTATGACTGTGGCAACCAATTGAACACGAACTTAGGTACACTTATTTCATATACAGGGGGGACAGTTACAGCTAATGCTAATTTTGGAACAGGATCCAGCTATTTTACGCGCAAAATTAACAACTTGTGGGTAATGGTAGCAGATTTAAATGGCATCAATACTTTCTTTACCACTGGTAATAATGGAGCCGATGGCGGCGGTAATGTCAATGGTTTCACCTATACTGTAACCGTTGGTTGTCAAAGCTATTATGTCTTCGTAAAACGTATTAATGGGGCTGGAAGTGACCCCTCGATCAATCAAGTTTTTATTGTGCCTGATAATGGAACGTTACCTGCACCTACCCATACTTTTGCTACAAATACGAATGATGGTGGACACACCCTCAATAACTTAGCAAATTTTGAGCGTTTGTATTACCTTTTATTAGCTGGAACGAGCGGTATTGCGTATACCAATGCACAAATTCAAACTACTGTAGTTGATTTCTTGACACAAGTAAACGCTTCTGCTGGTATCGTAGGAGGTGGGGTTACGGTAGCTCAAATTGCAGGTTTGCCTAGCGGCTCAACATTCCCTGTAGGGACAAATACGGTCACTTATCGCGCTACAAGTAATACAACTGGTCAAACGGCCGATTGTAGTTTTGATATTATAGTACAGCCTAGACCTACTGCTGCCATTACTGGTAATACAGTAGTATGTGCTGGTGGATCTACTACATTGACTGCTTCTGGAGGGGGAACCTATCTTTGGAGCACAGGAGCTACTACCGCTAACATTACAGTAAGCCCTTTGGTTGCTACTGATTATATTGTTACAGTAACCGATAACTTGAATTGTGAGGGACAAGATACCATTAGTACTACCATTGGTATTGCTTCAACACCACCCATTTTGGCACCTATAGCGGGATCTATTTGTCCAAATTCTACCTTGACACTGACTGCTGCAGGTGGTACGGCAGCCGCAGGCTCATCTATTCAATGGTATACAGGGCCCAATGGAACAGGTACGTGGATGGGTACAGGAGGAAGTCTTCCTGTTTCACCAACAACAACGACTACTTATTATGTACGTCGTGAAGGTGGTTGTAATATAACAGGAGACGATCAAGTAACGGTTAATCTCAAGGATTACATTTATGCCTTGAATGCAGCTACTACAAGTACTTACTGTACGGATAATGCAGGATGGCACCATTTCTATAGTGGCAATGAAATTATCTTATCTATTCGTGGTGATTTGACAGGTGCTCCTGCTGGATTCCCACAGATTACTATTAATGATAATGGAACCTATTATCAACAAACACAAGGTCCATTTACGCCTGCTAGTTGTGCGAATGGTTTTACACCAGGAGAAGAGCGTTTTGAAATGGAGCGTAGTTGGAATGTAGATTTTGGAGGCGGAACATTGATTCCTCCATACGAGGTTCGTTTTTATTATCAACCAGCAGAGCGTACCGCTGTGGAGAATGCGGCTCTAGCACACATGGGAACGTATCCAGCGTGTGGCTATTCTTACAAATATGCTTTCCCACAAGGAAGCTACTTCTTTAAGAATGTAGGAAGCCAATACACCGCACCTGATTTTGATGGGTTACAAATGCCTACAGTGCCAGGTACTACACCCAATGGTGTAAATTATACAGAGATGTCAGGTATTACTAGTTTCTCTGGAGGTTCTTTAGGGTTAATCCTAATACCGAATACCCTGTTACCAGTAGATTGGTTGTATTTTAGAGGAACAACGGATAATACTACGAACAAGTTGAACTGGGCAACAGCCTCTGAGCAAAATACGGATTACTTCCGTGTGCAACGAAGTGCAGATGGTATGGCGTTCGAAACCATAGGTGTTGTGCAAGCACAAGGACAAAGCAGCAGTGCCAAGCATTACACATACGATGATAACAATCCATTTGAAGGACAAAACTATTATCGCTTAGAATTGGTAGACCAGAATGGAGATACTGAACAATCTAAGACTATATTGTTGAATATTCGTGTAGATGGCAAGCCTTATTTATTCTATCCAAATCCAACAACAGGGGTAGTATATTATCAATATGAAAGCCAAAAAGCAGAAGTTTTACAACTGGAAGTATTAGATGTTTTGGGTAAACGTGTACGCACACAGCAATTGCAAGGAACAACAGGTATTAATAATATCCCTGTAGACCTAGAAGATTTGCCCGTAGGAACATACATGATTAGAATATACAACGAAACTAGAGGTACAGTGCACACAGAGAAAATTACTAAGCGCAAACCCTAGAGTTAATAATATCAAATTTTAGAAATATAGGCTGTTCTGAACATTGTTCGGGATGGCCTATATTATTTTTGTACTTGGATGTTTGTAGAACATGATCACCAGCCAACTTTATCCCAATAAAAAAAGGCCAGCACGCGGGAGCGTACTAACCTTAGAAAACTAAACCCTAAAACCCATGAATTACAAATTTAGACTATTCTATAATTAGTTCCAAATTTTGGACTATTTTTTTAAATAAAAATTATTTCAGTAATGGTTATCCCGCATAGAATTTATGAAAAGAGAGCTGTTCTGATTTTTTTCTTTATCTGCAGCAACGAAAACGTGCCTCCTCGGAGAGGCTGTGCGTCTTTTGATGATGCAGATAAAGGAAAAAATGCTACAGTGAACCATACAACTTTATTACTTGCGTGAACTTCGTTTCGTAATAACCATTAGTACAGTACAAAAAACAATCTAGCCCTTAAAAGTGCCTAACAACTCATACTGCATTTTTTGTCCTGTACCTAGAAAAATTATAATCAATGGGTCTAACCATTCTTTTTAGGAAAATATAACCTCGGATATTCGAAATCCAATACCTTACCATTATTGGCATTGATTTGTGCCCAGTGTTTGCTCTCAAAACGAATATGCACCACACCAGTAGTAGGCACATTGTCTACTTTTGGATGAGCGTAGTAATTGGCAAAATCAGTACAAGCAAAATTATGTGCAAATAAGGCTACTGTGTGCCAGTTATCGGGCCATGTTTGTATGAGGCGCATCAATGTAGTTGCAGTAGCCTCATAAACGGCTGCATCCCATTGTATATCCTCAAATGGATACTCTAATGCTCCTGCAAATACATGTGCTGTTGTTTGGGTTCGTTTGGATGGACTGGAGTAGATGGCATCTATTTGCATTCCTTTGGCAACCATTTTTGCTGCCATAAAAGGTGCGTCCCTTTTACCTCTTTTATTCAATGGGCGGTCAATGTCTCTCAACGAGCTATCTTTCCAACTAGACTTGGCATGACGAATTAGATAGAGTTGTTTCATGATTTACAGATTGGTAAAAAATCAGGCAAAATAAAAAAAGGTCAGTACGCGAGTGCATACTAACCTTAGAAAACTAAACCCTAAAACCCATGAGGTACAAATATAATCCACTACATGAATTTTTACAAATTTCATCTGCTTTTTTTTTACTACTAAATTTTTTATCTGAAAAACAATCAATTAAAACATTTATTATCAGCTTATTAAGGCTAATTTTTTTTTGTCTTTTTTTTGTCAACTATTTTATAGGTCAATTTTTGTCCTAGAAATTAGGAATGACGGACTTAATACAAGACAAAAAAAAGGTCAGTACGCGGGTGCGTACTAACCTTAGAAAACTAAACCCTAAAACCCATGAACCACTAATATAGAGTATTCAATAAGAGCATACAAATTTTGGGGAGTTTTTTTTGACAAAAAAAATAAATGTATTTTTAATATTTAAAAAAATAAAATTTTACAATAAAGAATAAATACAGTAGTCTTAATTACAGTAACAAGTTCAGGAACAGATAAAGGAAAGGTGTTATTATCAAACTAAAACTACAGAGGGTCACATTCGGTTGCAATTCGTAAAAAGGGCAAAATAATTTTTATAGTATTTTCCGCAGTCTGTTAGTGAGGTTGCCTACGATTTGGGATTTGAATACCTACAACATTTTAGTAAGATATTAAAAGACAGGGATGACTCCGTTGGAGTATCAAAAAGCGAATGGATATCAATAAAAAAAAGGCCAGCACGCGGGAGCGTACTAACCTTAGAAAACTAAACCCTAAAACCCATGAGGTTACAATATAAAGCAGCGACATACACTGTGCAAATTTTTTAGGGTATTTTTTTGATAAAAAACAAACAAATCGAAATAGTGACACTTTTTTGTGTATAGTTGATGTGTGATTGCTTTTATTTGCTTGTATTTTGGTGTGTGGTACTTTATCTAGTAAAAA
The DNA here is from genome assembly GCA_045105775.1 of Aureispira sp. GTDB lineage: Bacteria > Bacteroidota > Bacteroidia > Chitinophagales > Saprospiraceae > Aureispira. Next base: position 2,053 of record JBGCDW010000168.1, on the reverse strand, counting down.
TATGTTTTTTGTCTTTTTGTTATAACTGTTCTCGCGCCTAAAGATTCTATTGTATAGAGAAGATCATTCTTACCGTTAGCTTTTCTAGATGTAAGAAGACAAACAGTTATCTATTCTTAAGATGATAAACAAAAAAAGGTTTTGCAAATCAATGATTTACAAAACCTTTTGGTAGTGGAGGATAACGGATTTGAACCGATGACCCCTTGCATGCCATGCAAGTGCTCTACCAACTGAGCTAATCCCCCAATAAGTGTTTTATTGTTTACGCGTGTTGATATCTTGTATATCATACCTTCTGCGTGGCACAAATATAAAATCTTGAAGGGGAAATTGCCAATTTTTGCTTGTTTTTTTGTCATTATTTTACAAAAATGTATTGTTGGAGCATAGTTGGCAATTTTGGAAGAAGGATAATTGGCTAGTCTATGGGGTTATTGTATCTTTGCGCTGCTTAAACACAATGCTACATATATGAAGACTAGAAGTCATAAAGAAGATAAAGTAAATGTAATTACACTCGGATGTTCTAAGAATATGGTAGACTCTGAGGTCATGATGCAACAATTGGAAGCCAATGAATTTCAGGTCGTACACGACAGCAATGAGCAGGATGCTAATATTGTTATTGTGAACACTTGTGGATTTATTGATTTGGCCAAAGAGGAATCTGTCAATACGATTTTGCAGTATGCGGAGGTACGTGGGCGTGGAGCTATTGATAAACTGTATGTGACGGGCTGCTTGTCGCAGCGTTACAAAGACAATTTGGAAGCAGAAATTCCTGAGGTAGATGCTTACTTTGGCACCTTAGAATTGCCCGAATTATTAGAACGCCTAGAAGCAGATTACAAACATGATTTGATAGGTGAGCGTCGTTTGATGACTCCTCCTCATTATGCCTATCTCAAAATCTCAGAAGGTTGTAACCGTACTTGTTCCTTTTGTGCTATACCATTAATGCGTGGTAAGCATATTTCTAAAACAATAGAAGCATTGGTACAAGAGGCCAAGGGATTGGCAAAAAAAGGGGTTAAGGAGTTGATGTTGATTGCACAGGAGTTGACCTATTATGGCCTCGATATTTATAAAGAGCGCAAATTGCCTGCATTGCTTCGTGCATTGAGTGCCGTAGAAGGTATAGAGTGGATTCGTTTGCACTATGCTTATCCGAGCAAGTTTCCTGTAGAAGTGTTTGATGTAATGGCCGAATTGCCTAAAGTGTGTCGCTATATTGATATGCCTCTGCAACATGCCAACAATGCTGTTTTGAAACGTATGCGCCGCCAAATTACCAGAGAAGACACGATACAGTTGATAAAGGAAGCACGGAGTCGTGTGCCTGGCATTGCTTTTAGAACAACCTTACTAGTAGGTTATCCAGGAGAGACCGAAGAGGAATTTCAAGACATGCTAGATTTTGTGCGAGAAGTAGAATTTGAACGAGTGGGCGTGTTTCAGTATTCTCATGAAGAAAACACGATTGCCCACGATCAAGAAGATGATGTTCCTGCCGAGGTAAAGGCGCAGCGTGCTGCTGCCATTATGGAAGTACAAGCGGACATCTCTTGGAACCACAACTTGGCAAAAATTGGTCAAACATTTAGAGTCTTGTTTGATCGAGTAGAAGGGGAGTTTTTTGTAGGCAGAACAGAATTTGATTCGCCCGAAGTGGACAATGAAGTATTGGTCAAAACAGCCGATAATTTTGTGCGTTTAGGCGATTTTGCAGAAATAGAGATTATTGATGCAACAGAATATGATTTATATGGCAAAACTGTGAAGGTATCGTAAATGGTATATAGAATCATCTACCAAAAAGCTTAGAATTTACAACCTCCCTAATAACATTTTTGTACTTTTGTCAACAAAAATAGTACAGGCTAAGTGTAGGAGGGAAGTTTGGAGTAATTGAAGTTGTTTAAATTTAGCTTAATGTCGCTAATGAAAGCTAATTTTGCCCTACTCATCGTTGAAAATTGACCCCATAGCGCTGCTATGAGCTAAATTTTCGCCTTGATTAGAACCAAATTAGTACTCATTATCAACACAA
>JBGCDW010000167.1:0-9860 GCA_045105775.1 Aureispira sp. | reverse complement strand
CGCTCCTCTGGAGCTATAAAGGTGTCGCTCCTCTGGAGCTTTGAAGGTGTCGCTCCTCTGGAGCTATAAAGGTGTCGCTCCTCTGGAGCTATAAAGGTGTCGCTCCTACGAAACTGTAAAGGTGCCGCTCCTACGGAGCGATAAAGGTGTCGCTCCTATGAGGCTATTAAGGTGTCTCTCCTACGGAGCTATGAAGGTGTCGCTCCTACGGAGCTGTGAAGGTGTCGCTCCTCTGGAGCTATAAAGGTGTCGCTCCTATGGAGCTATAAAGGTGTCGCTCCTATGGAGCTGTAAAGATGCCGCTCCTCTGGAGCTTTCAACTTGAAACTCAAGTTATGCCTTTCTAAGCAGGCTTACTCAACAGATAAGCACATTAGTGCTTATCCTATATTTAATCAATCATTGCAACTACCTTCAACTCAATGGCTATGGGCGTGGGCAAACAATTGATTTCACAAGTTGTTCTACAAGGTTGGTTCTCTTTAAAATACTCGGCATAAAGGCGATTATATGTTTTAAAATCATCCTTCATATTGGTCAAAAAGACCGTTACATCCACAATATTGTCCCAACTAGAGCCACAATCCTCTACAATATAACGAACATTCTCAAACACAGCCTTGCATTGCACCGCTATATCATAAGAAACAATATTTCCTTCCGCATCCAATTCTACCCCAGGAATGGACTTAGAACCCAACAACCGTGGCCCTACGCCCGACAAAAATAATAAATTGCCCACTTTGCGAGCATGGGGATAGGCTCCTACAGCCTTAGGAGCGCGATCAGAATACAACAGGTCTTCTTTTTTTGGTAGCATGTTATTTTTGTTTTTGATAATGCGATTTTCTATTCTAATACTTGATACAAACATTCTTAGGCTCTGTAAAAAAATCTAAAGCATGAAAGCCACCTTCTCTGCCCACTCCCGAAGCTTTGACTCCTCCAAAAGGCGTTCTCAAATCTCTCAACAACCAGCAATTCACCCAAACAATTCCAGCATGAATTTGCTGTGCCAAGCGCGTCGCTCGACCCACATGGCTCGTCCAAATAGTAGAAGCCAATCCATAAGCAGTTCCATTGGCATACGCCAAAACCTCCTCTTCTGTATCAAAGGGCATAATGGTAACCACGGGGCCAAAAATTTCCTCTTGGTTGGTTCTACAATCAGCAGTCAACCCCTCTATAACTGTTGGACGCATAAAATAGCCCCCTTCACAACGCCCTTCTACAACCACAGGCTCTCCCCCTGTCAAGATGGTGCCTCCCTCCTCTTGTGCCAATTGCACATAAGATAATACTTTTTCCAAATGAGCTTGCGAAACCAAAGCTCCCATAGTAGAGCCTTTGTCTTGTGGATCACCCACCACCATTTGGGCTACTTTGGCTACAAAGTCGGCTTTGAATCGCGCATACAACGAACGTTCTACAAAAATCCTAGAGCCACACAAACAAATCTGCCCCTGGTTGGCAAAGGAAGAACGTAAAGTAGTCGCTAACATTTGTTCATAATCACAATCTGCAAAAATGATGTTGGGATTCTTGCCCCCCAATTCCAAAGAGAGTTTTTTGAACATGGGTGCCGCAATTCTAGCAATGTGTTGCCCTGTTTTGGTGCCGCCTGTAAATGAAATGGCCTTCACATTTGGATGCTCCACAATGGAATTGCCTGCCTTGTGCCCCAAACCATGCACTATATTTAGCACTCCAGCCGGCAGCCCTGCTTGCTGGCACAATTTGGAGAGCAAATAGGCCGTCATGGGTGTAACTTCTGAGGGCTTGGCGACCACACAATTGCCCGCAGCCAAGGCAGGGGCAATTTTCCAGCTAAACAAATACAAGGGCAGATTCCAAGGCGAAATACAGCCCACCACACCAATAGCATCCCTCAAGGTATAATTGATGGCTTGATCGGTCATGGCATGGGCATGGCTCGCGTAATGCTCGATAGCTGTGGCATAAAAATGAAAGTTGCTGGCGGCTCTAGGAATATCCACGATTGTAGCCAATTGCACAGGTTTGCCATTGTCTGTAGATTCGGCCAAAGCCAATTCTTCCAATTGCGCTTCAATCAGGTTAGACAATCGCATCAATATCTTACCTCTAGCATTGTTGGTCATACCCGACCAAGCAGGAAATGCCGCTTGTGCAGCTTGTACGGCTGCCTCCACATCTTGTGCATCCGAGTCTGGAATTTGAGCATAAATCTTGCCTGTAGCGGGTTCGTAATTGTCTAAGTATTGCCCACTTTTGGGTGCAACTAACTCGCCATTGATGTAGTTTTGTAAGAAAATCATGGTTGGTGTTTTTGTGTGGTAATAAAAGGCTTGGAAGAGCAGACCTGTATTCAATAAGCCCTACGCCTCCAATTGATAGGCCATCTCTAAAGGTGCTTCTGCAAAGTGTTTTTGAACAATGGCTTCTAAGAATTGCTGATCTACGGTATCAAAAGCAGCAAGTTCTGTGCTGTCCAAATCCAATACGGCAATCAACTGCCCTGCTTGATTGTACACCGGCACAACAATCTCCGAATTGGTACGACTATCACAGGCCAAGTGGGCTGGATCGGCATGTACATCTTCGATCAACTGTGTTTGGCCTGTACTAGCAGCACGCCCACAAATCCCCTTCGTCAGGGGAATATGCAAACACCCCAAGGTGCCTTGATAGGGCCCAACCATCAATTGTCCTTTGTTCATACAATAAAAGCCTACCCAAAAACAATACGGCAAATGCTCATTGAGCACACAATTGATCGTTGCCATTTTCATAATGGCATTGCTTTCTCCCTCCAAAATGGCTTCCAAGGCTTGTGAAGCCGCCTGATATGCTTGTTGTTTGCTAACAAATGTAGCCGTTGGCATGGTTTCCATAATAATTCTTTGTTCGGTTTGATTTGAATTACTAATGTACTACTTTTTTGTTTTCAGCCCTCTTTTTTTATTGTTCTAAGAATAAAAGATACGTTAAAGTTGGCATTCTAATTACAATACCGTATCTTTGCCAAGCTACAAAGCAAAACATCATTGCCCAGGTGGTGGAATTGGTAGACACGCCAGCTTGAGGGGCTGGTGCTCGTATAGGGTGTGCAAGTTCGAATCTTGTCCCGGGCACAAATAAATGAAGTCAAAAACAGTAATTGTTTTTGGCTTTTTTATTTTTGGGGTAGCATCAAAGCTCTATATGGTAAAGTTAGACTATAGTATTTTCTCTTTCTCTAAAAATGCCATGATCTCTTTCATAACATTAAATATACCTTGCTCGCTCACAACATACGATTCTTGAATTTCCAACATAGTGCCTTCATAATAATCAAGACTACCTGTATATTTTTTTCTCCTATCCCATCGCAAATGTAAGGTTACGGAAATACCAAATATATTAATGGTAGGATATTTCATTTTGGCATTGCCAACCCAATCACCCGACCAAACCTCTTGATAATCAAAACACAATCTATTTACTTTAGGATAATTTTTAGCTAAGTGATATAATAAGCATAATGAATCCATTGTAGCCTTTCCCACATCTTTGCTAAAGGCTACTTTATTAGTCAGTAAATCTTCAATTATTGCACTGAAATTTTTAAATCCTCCCACTACCTCTAGTAAAATAACAATAGCACGAATAAAAGGAAAATTTTGACTACCTATATGAATTTTTTCAGAGCGAATAAAAAGATGATTATAAGAATACCTTTGTTCGTCAAAATCAAAACTATAGTCAAAATAAGTTTCTTTTTGAGGGCGAGTATAACTATACTTCACTAAATTCCTTATAGTAATTTTTTTCTCCCTAATTAACACTTCAAAAATCTTAGATAACACCACTGAAGAAGCTTCATCTAATTCATTAACAGACATTTGATTCTTACAAAAATTCTCTACATAGTCATTGATAGAAAATCGAAAATATTTTGTAGAACAAAATTTATCTATATAACCCTGAAAATTAGCCTCACTACCATATTTATGATAATAGAACTTCTCAATAGAATCTATATCACAGACAAGGATTATTTTATCAAAGCCAAACTTATTTTTATGGAAACCAAATAAATAGTTGTCATGGTGTAAGCTAAAAATATTCAGTAACCTAAAAATGTGATCTGGGTCTAGACGATCCAAGTCATCAATTACCAATACACTTTCTTTCTTTTGGTCTTCTTCTGCTCTAGGTTCATTAATAAAAGCAATAGATGCCCTAATTGTTTGAGTGATTATATCATCTTCGAAAATAGACCCTATCCTTGTGGTATTTGTATTTATATATTCTAATAATAGTTTATCATCGGTCTTTAGCTTCTCGTGAATTTCCTTTTTGTAATTTTTATATTGCGTGTGTTGTTTTTTGAGAGAATCCATGGTCGAAACTATAGCCTTTGGAACTTCAGCTAAACCAGCTACCCCCTTTAGAAAAATCTCTGTAAATATCCCTAAATTATTAGTCATATAGGAATGAATCATTAGACCATCAGGAATTGTTACTACTCCACTAGGCTCAAGGAAATCTCTAACCAACATCATGGCAATATCTAACTTGATATACTCGATTATGTCTTCATTAGACGCTACCGAATACTTGATGGGCGACAACCAAAAAGTATTGTATTGCTCTTTTCTTTTTTCAAAAAAGTCCTTTAGAAAATAGGTCTTCCCAGATCCAAACTGCCCAGTAAAAATTATTCTCTCATTATATTCTCGCTCCAAATGATCGCCAAAATAGTTATTAACAGAGCTTGTTTTGATTTTATCCATGTTTAAGGCTTTTTTTTGCAATGTTCGATACCAAATACAGCAACTCCCCCTGCATCTGATTATACTTATTTATCTTCTCTGTTTACAATATAAAAATAATTTGCAAGTATTTTTATTCTTAAACTATAAACTAAGACTACTTATCCAACTCAACACCAAACAGAACCCTTACTCTCCAAAGCTGTTTAGTTCTAGAAAATCACTTTGAAATATGTGAGCCCCCCCAAAAGGGTGCTATGATTGTAATACCCAATATCCCATATTGATTTAAATCCTGAAAGGATGATACTCGCGAAGCGATCTGGCTAATTGATACTATGTATCAATTAATCGGGGCAACCTAACACACTAAACTAATGTCACTCCTTCGGCGTTTAAAACGCTATCCTTAAACATGTTCTATAAAAATATCATTAATTGATACGCTGTATCAATTAATGATATTGCTCTTCGGGGTTTACATTTCTGAACATTAGGCAATAGTATTTACCATCAATCCCAAAAAAAAACAGTAAACTCATTACCAAAAACAAGAACATTCTTAAATAAAACATTGTCCGCAGCATCTTACACATTTTTTTAAGAATAAAACAATTCTAAGTCCTTCTAAATGCCAATCCTTAATCCAAGATACTATATCCAAGATTTGTATTTTTTATTCTTGAAGCGTTTGAATTCTAAGCTGCGCTGCCCAAAGTTGATGAGTAATCCAATTTCTAAATTGTAGGCTTCTAGGTAATTGATGGCTTGTGCTAGGTGTACGTCTTTGATTTGGGTGACGGCTTTTAACTCTACAGAAATGAAATCTTCTACCAAAAAGTCTACTCGGCGCGTTCCAATTCTTACATTTTTGTAGAAAATGGGCATTTCAAACTCTCGTGCAAATGAAAAGCCTTGGTCTGCCAATTCTATTTGTAAGGCTCTCTGATAAATAACCTCTTGGAAACCATTGCCCAAAGCACTGTGTACGGTCATGGCACAACCTATAATCCGTCCTGTTAATTCGGAGTATTTGTAAGCTTTGTTTATCATCTATGTGGGTTCATTTGTTGAAATGAGCCTTTTTTACGGAGCAGAAGGTTCCTTTGTTGCGTGTTTTGGTTTGTTTTCTTGATTTTATTGGTTGGAGGTGCGTGTAAATATCTGTGGCATCATATTCATTATACAATCATGGCCACCACACCCTCACATTCAATCAAGGTCAAGATATTTTTTCTACGGCAAAAACACCTCTGCAATCATGCATCTTACACTCCCCCCACCTAGTGTTTCGATGGTAGGAATAGGGCTAGATAATAAGGTGGTGTGCTGTTCGAGGGTAGCCACTTGTGTAATACTAAGGCTCTCTCTAGCCTGCTGAGAGAGCAACAAAAAAGTAGCCCCTTCTGCATTTCTGACTTGTAGCATATTGCCTGCAAATGCTTGTAATTGTGACCAAGCTAGTGGAATAACTGTTTTGTTGGTTTGTTCAAAACTTTGGAGGAGTTGTTGGCGTTGCTGTGGGTTGGGAATCGTATCTAGGCCAATGACTACAAAATCCTCCCCTAGTGCCATCATAACATTGGTGTGATAAATGTCTTGCCCTTGCTCATCGAGTGCTTGAAATAAGATTTTTTGATAGCCCATTCTTTGGCAAAATTCATCCAAGGCAATTGCGTGCGTGCGTGGACTGGTGCAGGCATAACAAATCTTGTGAACTCTATCCAAAACCATACTGCCTGTCCCTTCCAGAAAAACACCTTGTGTTTCCCAGTGTTCTAGTGGAATAATCGTGGAAAAACCAAACAGCTCTTGAAGATGTTTTATAAGATCAGGTCTGCGCTCTAATCGACGATTTTTGCTCCACATGGGATAAGTGATTATACAGCCATTGTCATGAAAAGAAAGCCAATTATTAGGAAAAATAGCATCGGGTTTTATAGACGCTATATTGTCATTCAAGACCAGTACTTGAATTCCCTGTGCGCGCAAACAAGTTACCAATTGATCAAATTCGAGTTGAGCGAGTGCTGGAATGCTGGTGGGAGCAGTAGGATTATCTATTGATTTGTTATTGAACAACTCTAGTGCATCTTTGTTTTGTTGAAACGCATTATTAGTCGCTGTTTCTTGATTAAAACCAAAATTTGTAGGTCTAATCATTAGTAATTGATGGGTGGTTTGTTGTGGCATTCTTTATGTGTAAGTTATTTAGTGTAAATATAAACACCTAATATAAACGCTTTGTGCCAATTAGGCTATAAAAAAAAACCTGATTTACAAGGAATACTACTTACAGCACTGTCTGTGTTCTTTTAAACCTCGAACCTCTATTAGAATTACAAAAAATATTATTCAAAATAACTCCTCAATATATCTTGACCATATTATGACTATTTATATTGGACTTGTGTTAGCATATATGCACTTTGTGTTAGTATTTTTAAAATAGATTGGTGATATTTGTCTAAGTACAAGACAACTACAACCAAGAATAATAGAACGGCTCTTTTAAGGCCAATCTTGCTTTTTATTTACATGAATGAGTGTATTTAAAATATTTTGTAGTAACAGCTTCAAGTTTTTTATTCCATTCCATAGTGTTCCATTCAAGATGATTCAAGTCAACTCCATTAGTCAACTTCATGCTATTCTTGGGCTTCCCAAACCCAAACATCCACTTATTTCTTTGGTCGACATCAGCCAGTTGCAAATAACAGAAGAAGAAATAGGAACAAAAATAAGCTATGAATGCTTTATTGTTTCTTTAAAAGATAAAAACTGTGGCATGGAGTATGGGCGAAACTCCTTTGACTTTGAGGAAGGCGTTATGGTTTTCTCTGCCCCCGATCAAGTCTACTCTCCTACTTATACCGTTCAAAAAGGAGAAATAAAAGGGTGGTTGTTGTTTTTTCATCCCGATTTGATTAGAAATACTAATTTAGGCGCAGAAATAGAGAATTACTCTTTCTTTAATTATGAGGTATTTGAGGCGCTGCACTTATCCGAAGAAGAAGAAGAAACGGTTGAAGCCTGTGTAAACAACATTCAGAAGGAATATGAACGTCCTATTGACAACCACAGTCAACGTGTTATTGTAACGAATCTAGAACTATTGCTCAATTATTGCTTGCGCTTCTACGAACGCCAGTTTAATACCCGAACATCCCAGAGTAAAGATGTGGTTTCGGAGTTTAAACGACAACTTAAGCAATATTTTGATACCGATCAGCCGTTAGAAACAGGCTTGCCCAGCATTCAACACTTTGCTGACAAGGCACATCTATCGGCACACTATTTTAGTGATTTGCTCAAAAAAGAAACAGGTAGAACCCCCAAGGATCACATTAATGAGTTTGTAGTTGACAAAGCCAAAAGTTTAATTTTAAGCACAGAACAGCCAATTAGTGAGATTGCTTATGACTTAGGTTTTAATTATCCACACTACTTTTCCAGAATTTTTAAGGCTAAAACAGGCTTTACACCAAAAGAATATAGGGTTCAACACTAAAATTCCGCATTTTGTGTAGTTAGTTCTGCATTTTGTGTTATTTAAAGTGCCTAAAGTGCCCTAAATTTGTAATTGTAAACAAGACAACAACTAAAACGTCTAAACTATTTTACTTAGTTATTAATGCTTATTAAAAATAAGCTCTTGGCACGAAAAATGATTAAGATTTAGCGTTAACAAAGATATTAGGCATGAACTTTTAATCTCTCTAATAAATTATGAAAGGCTCCTTTCAAATTTTGATTGATGAAGGAATTGTTAAAGAGTAATAATAATGTTTGAGGTAAGTATTATTATTCCGGACCTTATCACTGATTTATTAGTGGTAAGGTCTATTTTTTGTTACTCATCTTCATGTGCCCCTAATCTATAACCCATCTATTGTTAGCTCTTGATAGAAAAAATTACTCCTCAATATAATTTTTATTTATCAGCAAACATTTTCACAATAGCCTATAACCTGAGCCTGATAGTTCTGTCCATAAGAAAACACTATTTCTCAGCTGCTATAAATTGAAGCAACCATGCTTCTGCCGCTGCTCTATCGGTAAAAAGACGTGCTGGGGCACCTTTCTTTTTGATTCTTAAGACCAAATTGCCTAAAACTTTAGCTCCAAAGGAATTTACTAAAAACGCGGCAGCCACTTCTTCCATTTCAGTTTGATTATAAACCTCCAAAAGCTCTCTATTCATATGAAGTCCAGGCAAAATAACCAATAGTCCTCGTTGCTTTCCATCAATTACTTTTTTGATTAATAAAGCATGTGCTGTCACCGTTTCGATGGTATCGGGTTCATTCCAGTCCTCTCGAGCTTTGCTTTCTACAATACCATTTGGGTGTAGTGTTACTACAGATGAGATACTTGTATATTGTTCCATTTGGGTTAAGTTTATTTTCTATGCTTCTTGCCCAGAAATAATTCTAAGAAGCCATTCTTCTGCTTTATTTCGATCTGTAAATAGACGTATAGGGTGGTTACGTTTTAGAATTTTAAGGACTAAATTTCCTAGCACTTTAGCACTAAAAGAATTGACCAGTAGAGCATCTGCCACTTCCCCTGTACCCATTCTATTATAAATTTCTATAATTTCTTTTTTCATGTAAAAATCAGGCATTAAAACAAGTGCAGCATGTCGTTTACCAGTATTTATTTTTTGAAGCAATAAAGCATTTTCCGTAGTAGTTTCAACCGTATCAGGTTGATCCCAGTCTGCGGGAATACTGACCTCTAAAATACCATCTGGGCGTACAACTATTTCCATAGATTGGGTAGTATATTTTTCCATTCTTTATCTAGACAAGGTATTTAAATGACTATAAAATATATTTTTTAAATAAAAGATAAATTAGTAGGAGAATTTAAAATGCACCTTATTTCTAAATAATATAGCTTTTCTTCATACAAAGGCTTATCTTTCAGCGATTTAAAATACAAAAAAACAAATGCTCCAAAAACTTTATCGAGCATTTGTTCACATAGAAAAACATACACCATGTATTTTTTTGCGTGTAAATAAAAAATAATGCTTAATTATTTTAAATGAATAATTTTAAAAATGCTGTTGATAAAAGTCTACAATACGTTCATCTACCAATACATCTTGAGGGCGCA
>JBGCDW010000166.1:0-16610 GCA_045105775.1 Aureispira sp. | reverse complement strand
ATAGTTTTGGGCGTACCAATTAAGTATAGAATTTTGTTTAGCTTTCCTTTTTTCTCGCCAATATCCCAGTCATAAGAAGTGCTGTTGTTCAAGGCTTGAACCAAGTCTTGCATTTCGGCAACAGAATAGGTTCTAAAGGCAGAAACGATCCCATCCCACCATACACAGATGGGAATAATGGGAATTAGGTAAGTAAATAGCAATCTCAGAAGGCTAAAAGGGCGAATAAAAGGTGTAGTCAAGAGTACCGTAATTGGAGAAAAAACATAGCCACAATACTCAAAAAACTTCGATCTTGACCCTCAAAAATTCCTATACTAGCGCGTTTATCTACTGCATTTTGGAGTATTTTTTGAGCATCTACTGGTCTGAAATGATGAAAAGATAAAAACTGTGTTCTGAAACCTTGAAGATAATCGGGCACTTTGCGCACATCTACAGCATTGGGGATATATTCAACGTTATTAGCCAATTGGCGTGTGCGTTCAAAAGCTGCAAGATTGGGGTAATAATCGGTCAGTACAATATTTAAATGAGGAATTTCCTTTTGGAGTTCTTGATTCAACCAGAGCAGCGCACCACCACCACCCGAAGCTAGATCAATGATGCTGTCCACCTTATTGTCTTTTAATTTTTGTGTCAACAGAGGGACAATAGGCTGGTAAAGACGACTTTTATTGGATAAATATTGTAAAAAGTCCGTGAGGTAATTGCGGAGAAAACTAGGAAACCATTTCTGATCTTCAAATTCAAACAAGTGGATTCTTTTCATGATTGTACGGATAAGAAAGTTAGAGGTTTAAGATAAGAATCCTTGAGCAATACACCTTATAGAAGACATAAATTTTGCTGTTGTTTTTGTTGAATTATAGTGGCGGTGCATCTTCCTAAAAGACAAATAGACCTTAGAAATCATGTTCTAAGGTCTATTATTACGCGCCTATTTTTTTGCTGTTTAAGCAATGCCGTAATTGGTAATTCTATGTTTGACTTTGTACAATGCAATCACTTCCTGAATCTCTACTTCATAAGGGGGATAGATCTTGTTATCAGAAATGAGACGAAGCCCAATAGTTTGATTGTCTTGTTTGATGTTTTGAACACGTTTGGTAACCACAGAATCTTCTGTTACAATAACATAAACAGAATTGTCTTTGATAGAACCAAAGGGACCACTTTCTACTTTTTCACAAATAACAATATCGCCATTGGTTATATTGGGTAGCATACTATCGCCACTAATTTCAATAGCTGTTAAATCACCTTCTAAGCCTGGAATAGAGAATTTTTGAACTTCAACATTTTCCTGATTAACTTCGTCGTAATCAGAACGTTGAGCACCCAAAGAATTACCAGCCATCGCTTGTGCATTAACTAAAGAGATGTTCTTTTGTCCTTCAAATATTTTTTCAGTGAGTGGAAGGGCTACATTTTCTTGACCATCTAGCATTTGTTGACTACCTCCAAATAGGAAATTGGCATTAACACCATAAACTTCAATGAGTTTGTTCATTTGGTCTAAGGTAATGTTTCGTTTCCCCTTGAGAATACTATTGATGACATGGTTATAGGTGCCCAATTGGGCAGCTATATCCGATTTACTTTTAATTTTTCCTTGTTCTTTGAGGGCATCGTATACTAATCTAAAACGCTGGTTAACAATATTATCAATAAAATTAGACATGTTCTTCAATTTTTGTTCTGTGGATTTGGCAAAAGCTATTTAGCAAGAAATTTTTGCCTTATTTATTGAAAAATGCCAGCAGATAATGTTTTTTGTTTAAAACAAAAAGTTTTACCTTTGTAGCACCTCTAAATTAAACTTTACATTAATCTAGATCAACTTATCAGTAAAGTTATTAAAATTCTAGTATTGATGCAAATATTTTTGTTTGTTTTTGAAACATAAAATTGTAGTTATGTCTTGTAAAATCATATTGTTGACCTGTTGGGTGTTGTTATTGTTTGCTTGTCAAGGCCAAACTACGGTTGAAGATGCAGAAATTTACAAAAGTATAGGAGAACAAATCCGAACAGAGCGATTGAAACAAGGTATTTCACAGCAACAACTGGCAGACGAAGTTGGTATTACACAGGGAAGTTTGAGCTTGATAGAAGATGGTTTGGCTACTCCAATTCACAACAAGTTGTTGGATATTGAAACCTATTTGGGAATGACTGTATTACTCAAAGGCCCTCACAAAACCATTCAAGAGTATGTGAATGCAAAACAGTTACAAAGGCAATAATAATTGAAATACATACAATAAAACTGTTAAAATGAACTAAAATAAAACTGTATTAAATGTTGCGACACTGTACGACATTGTATATATTGCATGTGTGTGCAACATTTTCTTTCAACGCAAATACCCTTTATGAGAATAGAAGAAGAGATTCAACAAACCAAACCTTTTCCGAACCCACAGACTAAAGCGTTGGTTAATTTGGCTTTTACTTCCTCTTGGATAGAAGGAGAGCAAGCAAAATTTTTGAAACCCTTTGGGATTTCTATACAACAATACAACATCTTGCGTATTCTAAAGGGAATGCGTCCTAAGCCTGCTACCGTCAAATTGTTGATAGAACGTATGATTGATAAAAATTCTAATGCTTCTCGTCTCGTAGATAAATTATTAAACAAAGGATTGGTAGAACGCAATGCCTGCTTGGAAGATCGCCGTCGAGTAGATGTAACCATTACAGAAGCTGGTTTAGCTATGATTGATAAGGTAACAACAGCAATGGAACAAAGCTCTGTATTGTTGTATTTAGACGATCAAGAAGCCAACCAGCTCTCTGATTTGTTGGATAAAATGCGTGGAAAATAAGTTACTTTAAGTGCTAAAACGGCGTATAGTGACCGATCAAAACCCTAAATTGTGCCAATAAAAAAGCATAATTTGTAAAAAAGACGAGTGGAATAGCAAATAATAAAATTCATTTGCTATTTTAGCAACAACAGAGGTTGTACCATCTTCAAAAAGTACAATCAATTCATAAGATGATTTTTTGCTCATTAAACTTTAGTTATAACAGTGGGATTTGACAACAAAGACAGCCGTTTTGATAGTGTATACTCTCAAAAGGTAAAAGCGGGAAAAAGAAGAACTTACTTTTTTGATGTGCGCAAAACAAAAGGCGCGGACTATTACATTACCATTACAGAAAGTACGCGTCGTTTTGAGGATGATTCTTACTCGCGCCACAAGATTTTCTTATACAAAGAAGACTTTAATCGTTTTGTAGAGAGTTTGGTAGACGTAGTCGATCATATCAAAAATGATTTGCTACCTGATTACGATTACGATGAATTTGCTCGTCGTCACGAAGAGCGTGAGAAAGAATACAACAATAATTCTAACAACGATTCCAATGATGTTGGTTCAGAGAAGGGAGATGATGGAGAGGTAGGCGAGTGGTAAGCGACAAGCTGCTCTAATACACATACAAGAAAACCAATTTAATAATTGGTCGTTTCTTTCAAAAAAGCGAAAAACCAATTGATGGTTAGTCGCTTTTTTATTGGTAAATCCTATGTGTTTTTTCTGCACCACTTTGTCATTCATCTAAATTTCCCATGCTTTGATGGCAATCAATTGCGACATACATTTTGAGCTATAACAAAAAAAATGTATTTTTAAGTATACAGAAAATATACAAAAAGTTGCTACCCTGCTTTCTTGGATTCCCTCAACTGTTTTGCTTTTATCAAGCAATATGGTTTGTTAACAACTTCCTAATTTCTCAAGGAGATCTATCAACTATTCAAGAAAAACAAAGACAAATGTTATCTTTAAGTACTGAATAGCGTTAAACTATCGTTCTAGTAAGAGAAAATTGCGATACTCTAGAGGTTGTTGTACATTACTTCGCGGGCTCGGTGGTATTTTACTTCGTAAAATTTTTATGTGCGAATAAATATTAATAGAAGCAATAAACGACCCTATTTATATTATTTTATTGAGCGCCTATAATACAAAATCATGAAAAAATTATTGTTGCTAACAGCTGTAGTCTTAGCCCCTTTATTAACTAGAGCACAGTTTAATTGGGGACACAATTACTTTGAGGCAGGCTTAGGTGGTGGTGTGATGAATTACTCTGGAGAATTAACCAATTCTATTGTTGATTTTAAACACCTGCATTTTGGTGGATCTATTTTTGGTCGATACAATATGGGGAAATTTTTGAGCTTTCGTTTGCAATTAGCTTTAGGGTCTATTTCTGGTAGTGATGCCGATTCTCCTGATTTGCGCAATCAAATCCGAAACTTAGATTTCCGTTCTCATTTGTTTGAGGGCGCATTGATGGTAGAGGCCAATTTGATGGGTTTTCAGCCTAGAGGACATGAAAAAATGTTTTCTCCTTATATTTTTGTAGGCTTGGGGGTTTTCAATTATAACCCATATACAACACATTTTGACCCTAATAGAGATGGTTCACGGGCGTATTTGCGTGATTTGAACACAGAAGGACAAGGCAGCAATACGTTTTCTAATAGAGCCCCTTATGCTACCACTCAATTGTCTATTCCAATGGGGGTAGGAATTAAGTATGCAGTGAATAGCAACATCAGCCTTGGTTTAGAAGTAGGGTTTCGTCCAACATTTACCGATTATTTGGATGATGTAGGACAAACGTATCCTGTAAATGCTCTAACAGGAGAACCATTTTACGATCAAACACCCTATTTGCCAGGAGAATTTGGGGACAAATCTTCTCAAGAATTATTCTCAGACAAGAGTTATTCGTTTATTCTAAACGATTTGCAAGCACGTGCTGCCAATGGTGATCCCAATTTAGATGCAGAGTTAGCCTCTGATGTTCAAGGAATGAGCTTGAGCCAATTCTTAAATGAGTATGGTAGCTATCTCAATGGACGCACAGCAGCAACTGCCAACTCTAAAGAGGAAGCAGCTTTAGCTGAATATAACAGCTACATCAATGCAAGAGGAGGAAGCTTAGTAAGAGGAGACAAATTAAACGATTGGTACATGTTTACGCAAATCACAATCTCTTATAATTTTATTGAGAACGGTTTGGTAGGTGCTAGAAAACGCAGAAAACGCAAAGCAGGTTGTAGAGGTGCTCAATTCTAAACAACATTGCGGTATACTAATAAATAAGCATGGACAAACTCATCAAGGGTTTGTCCATTTTTTTATTTATAGGTTTAATTTGAAACATTGTTTAAATTAAATAATTAATTTATGTTTGCATCAAATGAATGAATGCAATTTACAGACTATATTTAATCACACACAACCTTGTGTTGTTATGCAAAAACGCCTCTTATATTTCCTCTGCCTGTTGGGAAGCAATTTATGGTATGTTGCTTGTCAGAAAGAGCCACGACCAATAAGCACTTTATCGGCTACATCCAACGCAACAAAAAACAAAACCATTCTGATAGATGGCCGTTCTAACCAACAAAAAGTAGGCAATACAGACGAAATAATAGTGGGAAATAAGCTGCCCAACCCTTATGCCCATGATAATGTATTGGCTGCGTTTAACACCATTTATCCCAATCAGAGCAGAAACAGCTTGCCCATTACGCATGTGTATTTAAAACTATTACCCAGCAGTTGGGAAGCCTTAAAACATTTGCAAGAAATAATTAATGGCCTAGAAACTCAGAACAATTCCAAGGAAGCGCATGATCCTTATTTGTTTGCTTATCCTATTCACAAAGAAATCCTACAACAAGGAATTTATTACCATGATCCCAATATTCCTACAGATGTACCAAGTTATCATTATGTAGTTGTACCGCCCGATTTTCAAGTTCCAGCAGGAACTACCAGCGAAATTTTGGCCGAGTTGATACAGGTGCCATACAATACGTATATCATGGCAGAAGCCTTTAGGCGAGTAGGAGCTGATTATTATGGGGTAGATGGTGTATTGTTGGATGATTGTACGCCTAGTTGCGCCAATTATCCCCAGTGTTTTGATCCTGCAGTAGAGTGTAATGGTGGAAATGTAGAACCGCTACCTGTGCCGTGCGATCCGAATGGCACATGGTGGTATCACTGCAATCAACTGTTCATTCCTACGCCTTTGAATCCTACGGGAGGCAGTACCAATTCTTGTGGTTGTTATATGCCCGAAGAACAAAATAAACCAAGTGGCTGTGTGCAAGTAGAAGATACGCAATTGGGCTGGGAAGGGGTACGAAATATCAAAGTGTATGTCAAGGACTTGTATTTTTTTGGACGGGCCACTTGGACGACCCATTCGGGCTGTTGGAGCATCGATCACCAGTATTTTGGTGGCATGCATCCTTTTGTAGATTGGTACAATAGCAAAGTAGAATTTAGAGCAATGCGAGGAGTGTACACGCCTCAATTGGCGCAGGTGCTCCAGCAAAACTGTGGGACACATGGCGGAGGCATTTACCATGATTTCCAAATCAGGCACTATAGATTTACGGATAATAGCAAGATAGAACGCGCGCATTGGGTGGCCTCTACAGGCTTGAATGCTTTGTACGAGTTTGATAATTACGCGCTACAAGAGGGGATAGGAGGCACTAATGGAAGCCCTCGCACGCTCCGAGTTTGGCTATTGAATCAAACAGGAGGAGCATCAGCCCCCATGCTCAAAGATTTGGTATGGAGTCCTATAGGAAATACGGCCGTCAATTTGGGGGCAAATTTTATTGGGGTCAGAATTCTACCTTCTATTAATGCCAATGTACCATCTATACGGAATTTCTTGCCCGATGTAACCCTGAGCTATGGCTCTAGTAGCTTGCGTTCGGATAATATGAAAGTAACGTATTATCATGAATATGCTCACGTAGCGCATTATAGGGGCTTACCCAGCAGCACTCGGCATAGCTACTGGACCGATAATATTGTAAGAATTCTGGATAATGTAGCTACGAATGATAACCCCCCGTATGGCAGTCCGAACACCACAGGAGCAGGACGTACTGCTATTATGGAGGCTTGGGCAACACATATTGGGCTGTTATTTGCAGATAAACAGTATGGGGAAAATTGTGAACTTTCCAAACGTCAACCTGACCAAATTGAATCAAAGAAAGCTCGATATATTTACAGAAGTCCATTTGGCTTAGAGCCTTTTAATACCAATAGTAGTGATGCCAACGCTTGGATGCCAGAAGGTATATTTTGGGATTTATGGGACGATCAAGTACACAATGGGTTTCCCCTGTATGTGTCTGAGCCTATTAGAGACAACGTACAGGGAGTCAGTAACCAATTGATGTTTAATGCGATTACCCAAGGAACACCTACGGAATTTGTTACCGTTAAGAATGCTTTAAAGTCCAATTGGAATGGAAATACTGCGGAAATAGATAGCTTGTTTTTAGAATATGGGTATTAGAATTATTAGCAGAGTTCAGAACAGTCATTTAAGTTGCATTAAATATAAAACATGAAAAGAGTACTACTAGTCTTAGCAGTAATAATAGGCTTAAATGCCTGTATAAAACAAGATTGTATAAGAAGCTTCGAATTCCATTTTCCAGCGACTATTACACAAGGCGATACCTTTGCGATAGGTGATACGATATGGATGGAAATGAGTTTGCCCAATGCGTTGTTAGACCACCAAACAGGCGAGTTGATAGATTTGAGTGAGTTTGACCTGTATTTAGGTCTAGGGATAAGTAAGCTAGATACCTTATACGTTACTACTGGTATGTATGATTTTGAATTAGTGGAACGAGTTGGTTCTTTTAGTCAAAGTGGGGGAGGGCGATTTATTTCCACTTATGTACACTTTAAGGATATAAAAGACAAGAGATTTCAAGTAGGAGTTATTCCTAAAAAGAAAGGAGTTTATGGAATGGCGTTGTCATTGCCCTTAGAATATGGTATAGCTGAAGAGTCATTGGATTCAGACGATTGGTTGCAAATAATTCATTCGTCATGTTATCAACGAATAATGGAATACTCAGGAACACGTTTTGCAGACGGTTGTCCGAATTATTATTTGATGCGGAATTATCCTTGTCAGCAAACTTCTGTTTCAGATACCTTAATGATGTGTCTTGGGGATTCTACATTTATGGCACAAGGAGGCGGCCACGCTTTTGTAGTAGATTGATAAGGATTATTTTGAAAACACGCCAATAGAAGTAAGTGTAGTAAAAAATGCTATTAAAATAGGTATCCTACAAAAATTGTAGCAATTGATTCTCTATTTCTTGAATATGGATATTAAAATAATTTTATTGTATGAGATGCTTAATAATAGTCCTTTCATTGGCATTGTGCTGTTGTAATAATAACAATTGTCACAAAGAATATTCTTTTCTATTTCCTTTAACAGTAAGCCCTCAAGATACTTTTAGTATAGGAGATACTATATGGATAGAAATGCAAAGTAGTCCAGAAGTACTAGATCATTATTCTGGAGTATATTACAACTTAGATCATTTGGATTTATTTTTTGAATTTATTATTCAAAGGTTAGATACTGGTTATGTCAATATAGCAACTCCATCCTTTAATTATATTCCAGTAAAGGGAAATCTAACTTATGTATATGGAGATTTTGAAGTAAGGTTTGAAAGTGCCACAGAAAGGAGGTTTAAGTTCGGAATTATTCCTACCCAAAGAGGCCTATTTGATATTGGTATGGGGTTGAATGTAGAGTTATATTATTTAGAGGAAGGAGAATACAAAGGTGAAAACTTGTATATTAGTGATGCCTATTGTTCAGAATATATGTATTCTTATTCAGGGGTAGTCGTGAATAATAGCAATAACAATCAGCATTTAGTACAAAATACGGCTTGTTATCAAATATCTTCTGTAGACACTTCAACCATATGCAGAACTCCTTATTCTGATCGACCTATTCCAGCACAGGGAGTTTTTACTTTTGTAGTTCGTTAAGTGATGTAATAGATGAACTTGAGGAGTTTGAGAAATCTTAATGAGGAATAAAACATGAAAAGAGTACTACTAGTCTTAGCAGTAGTAATAGGCTTAAATACTTGTATAAAACAAGATTGTTTAAGAAGTTTCGAATTCCATTTTCCAGCGGAAAGCATAAAAAAATGGACAAACGCATCAAGGGTTTGTCCATTTGTTATAATTTCTATTACTGGTTTCAACAACATTATTCCACCTCATCACTAGCAAAAGACCAATCCCAAGCTTTCGTTTTGAGTACTTTGAGCAGGCGCGACGAAGGGCGAGGCACAAAGGCAATCGGAAATTGTTTGCCAGCTATGTTGAGCAGCCCTTTGGTTACTACAATCGTACGATCATGGTGTTCAATCTCTTCTTCCTGTAAGTCATCAATCAAGCCCAGTGTTCTTAGGGTATCAATAAGCACTAAGGAAAAAGCAACGATTTGCGTTGGTTGTACCAATTGAATATACTCCTTGAAGGTGGGTAAACTCAACGTAATATCTTTTTCATCCAGTTGTTTCTCATCCAATGAACGGAAAGGAGACAAATACCCCACAGAAATGGCTTGTTCGGCAAAGTACGTCTTGAAGAACGTTTTGGTATTGCCTTCTGGCTTGTAAGGATGATGTGATAGCAATTTTTGTGCTCTATACCCTTTGTTTAATGCTGCTGTGGGATTCATTTCTAGCAGCAAGACCGAATTGGGAATAGGAGCAGCAGGAGAGAGCTCATAAAACCATTTGGCATTTTTTTCCTCAGCAGTTTTAGAAATACTGCTCCTTTTGTAAGCCTTGGCTATTTTGGGCAATAATGTTTCATAAGGCTTATTATTTGCTTTATAATTGCTTTTTATGACCTTGCGCCCTCGTTGAGGTTCTGGCTCTACCTTTTGTTTGTTAGAAGAACGCTTGGTTACGGTAGTAGGTGCTACAGGTGAATTTTCCTTAGCCTGTTCGGCTGGTTTTTGCACGACAACAGGAGCCGTTGGTGTTTCTTTATGATCTTCTGCAAAGGTTCTTGGAGCTGTACTCGGTTTTTCGCGTACAGGTGGTTTGTTATCTGGATTTTCTGGATCCAACAATTCCAAATCAATTTGACGTTTGGTTTTATTAGCCCCCAATACACGTACCCAAACGGTATCTCCCATTTTGTAGCTCATGCTAGGAGATTTAATCTGGAATTTGTGTTCTGTCGGTTCAAAATTGTCAAACATTTTTTCATAACGAATCATTCCCTCACAGAAATTAGCCGTTAAGCTAACATAAACGCCATGATCGGCAATGCCTGAAATAGTGCCTTCAAAAATCTCTTGCAAATGCGCCTCTAAGAATTCCGCTTGCTTGTATTTAATAGATTCGCGCTCGGCCTCCATAGCATCGCGCTCCTTTCTGGAAATATGCTTACACAATCCTTGCAGTTTTTGAGGATTCATACGCTTGTTGTTCCCACTCAAATAATCGAACAAGATTCTATGTGCCAATACATCGGCATAACGACGAATGGGAGAGGTGAAGTGCGAATACGTAGCAAAACCAAGTCCATAGTGTCCAATGTTATCCATAGAATACACCGCCTTGGCCATTGTGCGAATAGCCAATTGTTGCAAAATATCTGATTCAACCTTACCTTCTGCTTCTTTGAGCATTTTGCCAAAAGCTTTCTTGACTTGTTCGGGCGATTCGATTTTCATAGGATAACCCATTTGAGCTGCGAACTCCGTAAAGTTGTGCACGCGCTCCATATCTGGCTCATCGTGAATACGATACACCATAGGCCATACAAAGCCTAATTTTTCATGCAAACCGTGCATCAAGGCTCCAACCCGTTTATTGGCCAACAACATAAAGTCCTCGATCAGCATATTGGAATCTTTACGCTCTTTGAGATACACATCAATAGGCACCCCTTGTTCATCCAAAATAAAGCGTACTTCGGGTGATTCAAAATTGATAGCCCCTTTGTTGAAGCGTTGTTGACGCAATAAAAGCGCGTATTTATTCAGCAATTTTAGCTCTTCTGCATAATCGCCTTCCTCCGTTTCTAGCCGTTCTTGTGCTTCCTCATACGTAAAACGTCGATCAGAATAAATAACCGTGCGCCCAAACCATTCATTGATAATATTGGCACGATGATCCAATTCAAAAACAGCCGAAAAAGTTAGCTTTTCTTCATGTGGCCGTAAGGAACAAACCCCATTAGAAAGCTTTTCTGGAAGCATAGGCAATACCCGATCTACCAAATAAACCGAAGTGGTTCGTTTGGCTGCTTCTTTGTCCAAGGCAGAATCAGGACGTACATAGTGCGCTACATCGGCAATGTGTATACCGATTTCGTAGTTGCCATTCTCTAGCAATTCTACCGATAAAGCATCGTCAAAATCCTTGGCAGTGGCTGGATCTATTGTGAAGGTAGTAATGGCACGCATATCTCGGCGTTTGGCAATTTCCTCAGCAGGGATTTCAGTATCAACGGCCGCATTCTCTTTAAGTACTTCAGGCGGAAACGAAAGATTAAATCCTTTCTGAATGAGAATGGATTGCATTTCTATATCATTGCTACCTTCTGTACCCAAATAAGTGGTAATTTTACCTTCAGGACTAGATTTATGATCGTTGTGCCACTTGGTAATACTCACGACTACCTTGGCTCCATTTTCTGCATTTGCAGGGATATTTTTACTAGCAACAAAAATATCAGTGTGCATATTTGGATTGTCGGGAATGACAAAGGCAAATTTATCGGACAGCGAAAGCGTACCAATAAATTGATCCAACTTGCGCTCTATAATATTTGTGACACTGCCTTCTAGTTTGTCTTTGCGACTTTGATACCAAGCAACTTCTACCGTGTCTCCATTTAAGGCACCCATGAGCTTGTGAGGCGGCACAAAAACATCTTGTTCTAATACCTCATCCTCACAAATAATGTAGCCAGAGCCACTGCGTGTTATATCTACGCGTCCGATGGCCAATTGCTCTCCAATTTTAGGTTTTCTCTTGTTTTTTGGAGCAGACTTGTTCCATTTGTATTTGCCGCGATTGGTTTGCTCCAAGTGGCCTTTGTTTGCCAACTGCTCTAAGCAGTGTTGAACAGCGTCTTTGGAGTTGCTTATTTTTAATTTTCTAATAACGCCTTTTGCGTCTAAACGTATCGTTAATTGTTTGCTAAATAAGTCTGTTAGGCGTTTTTCCAAATTAGCAGTAGATAGATTTTTAGGTTTTCTGCTACTGCTTTTTTTATTTTTTTTTGACATTAATTTTTTTTTGTAATAGGGTGGTTTGAGGGCATTAATTGATTTGCTAAAATTGTAATGATTTACAATTTAGAGCCTTAAAACCACACATGCACGAAGCATGTTTTGTTAAGTTTGTTTAAATGGCAACAATTTCACCGTCGCCAGTCATTTGTAATGTGGTGTGAAGGTGGGTAGAATCGGGAGAAATAGGAGCGGTATTTCCTTGAGCGTCTAGTCGCCCTTCCGCACAACTAAACAGCCAAGTTTCGCTGATAGTGCAGACCATTTGATACAACCCGTCTTGTGTATACTTAGTTCCCGCAATTTTCTTTTTATCTATTAAAACACCTGCTTTAGAAAAAGTAGTGAGGTAATAGGTTGTTCCTTCCAATCCAGCTTCCCAAAAAACTACCGCCCAAAAACCATGTGTATCAGGAATAGAAAAACAGGGCATAAATTCGGTGTAATCATCTACAATAGCATCTTTATCCAATACAAAATTGAATAGCCACTCTGCAGATAGAGGATCATTTTTGCGACTGATGAGACGCTGGGTTTCAGAAGTAATGGTGTAGGGTAATTCTACAAAGGGAAAGAACTGCAAAAAATTCTCAAAGGTAATTCGATTTTGCTTTTTAGAAGGTACAATACGCACCTTGTCTTCCTTAAAGTTTTTGAGATTTTTGGCGTGTTGGTTGGGGGTTAAGTGGTCGCTTTGGTGTTGACCGTCGTGGTCTTTATGATGTGGATGTCTTGGTTTCATACTCTTATTAAATCAGTAATCAAGTGTCAGTTTATTTAACGGAAATAACGACTTGTATGTTTCAAAAAACAACAGCTATTGATCGTTATTTGGGCTATTTTTAGGTGTCGTATCAATAATCGAAAAGATCACTCTATTACCTTTTTGAATGGCATAGATAGATGCTGTACCTGTTCGTTCACGCTTTTGCGAATTATTAGAGGATACTGTACCGCCAAAATTTTTAAAAGTAGTGGCTGCTGCATCTGATTTTTTGTGTAGCAACTCGATAGAAATTAGGCGTTTATTGCCTGTTTTTTCAAAATTGTAATAGGCGGAGGTTATGTTTTCCATATCCAAATCTTCTGTAAATTGCTCCCACGGTGAGGCAGTCAGGTTATTCACAGGATAAAGAGTAGGGCGCAGCTTTAAGACGGTTGCTTGATCTTGACCCAGTGCAACTTCCTTCAACAGAGCTGGCATATAGGATTTGTTATTGGCAGATTGAGCAGGGCGTGAGCAGGATGCAGCCCCCATCCAATACAACAACAACAAAGCAATGGCACAAGGCCATATTGTATTACTAAAGGTAGTATTTCTCATAACATTATGTCAATAAACAATAGTGGAAGATAGAGTGCTCATAAATGATTAAGCAGGCTCAACCAGTGCTTCCATTGGTTCGATTACGTAGGTTGCTTGTCTAAAAAAGAACAAAATAGATTGGCTCGATTCTGCCACTACTTTCCAATTCATGGCTTCAAAAACAGCTTTCCATTCTGCATCAGATTTATTTTGATACGTCATGGATGAATGACCTAAATTGACCAGAGTATCCATGGCATAGGTCATGTATTGTTGAACTTTATTACTATAAATATCTTCTACAATCACAACACGTTTGGCTACCCGTGCTGTCTCTTGAAGTACAGGAATAGGATCAGGAGTGTGATGCAATACAGTGAGCAACAGGGCCGTGTCAAATACTCGATTTTCAAATGGCAAATGCAATCCATCATAAACGGTAACTTCTACCTCTGGCAAAATGGACAAATCAGCGACATCAACAGCAGCACAGGGATAGCCCTCTTTGCGCAGACGTTCTACAATCAGACCATTGCCACATCCTATATCTACATGTTGTTGATTTTGTGTGAGATATGGAAGTACTGGCTTTAGTTTTTTGCGTATCCAAGCCTGCCCCAAACGACTACTGTAAAATTTGCCAAAAAGGTCAAATTTTCTGATAAGTTGTAATAACATAATAAAGGTAATACTTTACGCATACAGATATATCTGTAAAGTTAAAGTGTACAGGTGTTTTTGATGATCAATTACATGTAAGTAGCCGTTCAAAATTACTACTACCAAAAAACGGCTATTTTCCTCCAGCTCATCGTTGAAAATACTCGCCTTAGCCCGCTAAGACTCCGTTACCTGATTATTCGATACACTGTATCAAATAAGTCAGATCGCTTCGCGAGTGCCTTGACCTGAATGAAAATATTCTATTTTTTTAGTTAACATTTATTTTGACCGCCTACTTATTTTTTACAAAGTAGTAAATAAAATCGAGAGCTTTTTGTTGGCTAATAAAGTTATTTTGGCCCTTGCAAAGGTAGTACTAAACCCATGATTACCAAAAAAAATAAAGGTTGTTGGCTAAAAATGAAAGGTTAATTTAAGATAGGAGTAAGCATCTGGCCTATGATGCTGTAAGTGCCTCCTTGTTCTTCCAAGACACTTTTCCAAAGTTGTTTGTCTGGGTTGAAAATATGATCTTGGTGGCCTTTGGCCGTAAGCCAAGAAGCCATAGCGTGCTCTATTTTCAATTGTCCAGAAGCCCAGCCTGTATAGCCTACAAAGAAGCGGATGTCCTCTGGTTGTATAATCCCTTGTGCGGCATAGGTTTTTAGATTCTCAAAATCACCTCCCCAGTAAACTCCCGAAAGTACTTGAACGCTATTGGGCAATAAATCTCCCTTGGTATGCAAATAATGAATGGTATCAGTTTGCACAGGACCACCATAATAAACCTCCCCATCAAAATCAGGAAAACTAGAAATGAGTTCCTGGATATTCATATTGATTGGTTTATTTAAGATAAAACCGAATGAGCCATCGGTTTGGTGATCGCACAACAAAACCACCCCACGTTTGAAGTTGGGATCTAATAAATAAGGTTCTGCAACCAATAAGGTTCCAGCTTCTAATGCCGTTCCTTTGTTTTTACTCAACGTTTAATTTATTAATAGAGGTCTGCAAAAAACCTCAAGTTACAAAAAGAAATGAATTCTCTGCTTAAGATTAGGTAGAACTAGATATTGAAGTTGTTTAAAAACACTCAAATAGTTGCTAAACGCTTGAGCCTTTACTTACGTGAGCCCTTCGGCTTGTACCTTTTGGGGACAAGCCTACGCAGATTGAAAGCCAAATACTCGCTACAGCTTTGTTGCCTGATTAATAGATACACCGTATCCAATAAGTCAGATCGCTTCGCGAGTGTCTTGACTTTCAAACACTTATTTGTCACTCTACCTCAAATTTTTAAACAACTTCATTCTACCTAATTCCTATAGGCTTAATAAATGGTACAAAATAATCCAATCACTTCGCGAGTCTTGAAAAATCATTAAGGTGGAGTAACTGCATTATTTTTTTATAAATATTTGGCAATAATAGTATTGTTGTTCGTTTGATTTAGCAATCCCAATCCCTGTCCAGTCAAAATCACCTTCAATATTATTTCGGTGACTACTACTTTCCAACCAAGTTTGTACAATTTGCTCTGCATTAGCATTGCCCAATGCCACATTTTCTACAACACTACTTCCACTTAATTTACCAAGGAGCAATCTGGCTCTATCCTCAAAGCCCTCATGACCAAAAGGAATGTTGCCCTCTGCCATATCTTGAGCATGTTGTGTTGCGATTACCTGAATATGTGGATTAATTTGAAATAAGGGTAAATATTGTTGCGCACGATGTTGATTAATTTGTTCAAAAATATAGTAATTGAGATTACTAGAAGTTACGGTCTCTTCTTTTTCATCCGTAACAGCAGTATTGGGCTGGGGAGCCTTGATAAATAATTGAGTAAATAGACGTTCCCCATTTTTATCTTTTACTACAGAAATACCTGTCAAATTAAAATCACCTTCAATATTTTTGCGATGCTGTTCACTGTTGAGCCAACTTTGTACTACTTCTCGTGCACTGCGTTGACCCATCGCTACATTTTCAGAAGCAGCATACCCCCCTAAGCTTTCGACCAATTGATTGGCTCGTTCTGAAAAACCTGTATGGCCAAATGGAACGGAACCGTGAGCCATATTGTTAGAATGCTGAAAACTCGCTTCTTGTATAGTCAAATAGAAGGTCAAAGGAGCCAAATCTAAAGTTGCACGATGTTCGTTGATTAATTGGAGGATTTCTATTTCTATATCAGAAACACTGGTCATAAGGGAGTTGTATTAATTGAATGATGTGTAATGTTTATTTAGAAGTTGTTTAACAGCTATTTGGGAGATTCTTAACAACTTCTTATAAAACGCGAAACTACAAAAATATTGCATAAATAGATAATTAGTGTATTAGACATTATCACGACTAAATTCGTAGCGAAAAAAGCATCTTTTTCCCTCACTCATCGTTAAAAATTGATTCCATAGCACTGCTATGAACTAAATTTTTGCCTTGATTGATGAAAAAACCTTACTTTTTGTCTCTG
>JBGCDW010000165.1:0-17465 GCA_045105775.1 Aureispira sp. | reverse complement strand
CAGATCCGACCATTACAGTAGGTGTTTCTGCAAGTTTGATAGTAGGAGCTAGTGTAGAGGTGGGTAAAAATCCAAAAAAGCACTCTTTAGAAATAGAATTGGTGATAGAAAGCGCGTATGATGAAAACAATAATCAGTTTATGGTTCAATTTAGCCGTATTAATCGAGATTTAATGGATCACAGTCGTCCTCGTATTACCAACAATATGACCATTCCAACCACTGAACGTCTACAATTGGAGGTGTATAAATAATTTTTATTTTATGAATTTATTAAAATTAAGTTGGAGTTATCTCAAAGCCAAACCCTTTGCCACATTGCTAAGTACAATCTTAGTAGCCTTAGGGGTGAGTTTAACTTCTATTCTGTTCTTGCTCAATGAGCAGTTTCAAGATCGTCTTTATAAGAACATTAAAAATATTGACTTGGTAGTGGGAGCCAAGGGCAGCCCTTTGCAGATGATTTTATCATCGGTGTACCACATTGATGCCCCAACAGGAAATATTCCCCTCAAGGAATCTTTTGCGGTGACTAAGAACCCTTATGTCGAAAAAGCGATTCCTTTGGCATTGGGCGATAGTTATAATGGATTTAGAATAGTGGGAACAGATAGCCAATATGTGGATCATTTTGGTGCCACAGTGGCCCAGGGCCGTCGGGTAGAGCGCGATTTGGAAGTCGTGGTTGGTGATCGTGCGGCTCGTCAATTAAACCTTCAATTAGGCAATACTTTTTTTGGGTCGCACGGCTTGGTACAAGATGGAGGGCATGTGCATGAAACCTATGCCTATGAAGTAGTAGGAATTCTGGAACCAACCAACTTAGTATTGGATCAATTGATTATTACAACAGTACCCACTGTTTGGCGTATGCACGAGGATCATGGCCATGATCATGGCGAGGAAGAACACGATTATGAAAGTGATGACCATAGCGATCACGACCATGAAGGCCACCATCATGGCGATGATGACCACAACCACGATGACCACAACCACGACCATGCAGGGCACAGCCACGGGCATGGTCATTCACACGCGAAGCATGACCACAGCCACCAGCATAAAAATCCTGTCAACTTGCCACCCATTTCTAAAGAGGGCAAAGAAATAACGGCCTATTTGGTGCAGTACAAAAAAGATGGAGAGGGCAATACTTCTATGCGTGCAACCGTAGAAGCACCCATGATTATTGATGACAATACAAAGAATATGGGTTATGCCAAGCCCGCTATAGAATTGCAACGCTTGCTAGAAATGACAGGGGTGGGAATGGACTTTTTGAGAGCTTTGGCCTTGATTATTATCTTAATTTCTGCCTTTAGTATGTTTATTTCTTTGTACAGTTCTCTCAAGGAACGCCGTTACGAAATGGCCTTAATGCGTGTGCAGGGAGCGCGTCCTGTACAGTTGTTTACTATGATTATTATAGAAGGCTTATTAGTGGCCTTGGTTGGCTTCTTGATTGGAATACTCATTAGTCATCTAGGGATGGAGCTGATGGCGGCTCAATTGGAAGATACCTACAAGTATACCTTTACAGGATGGGTCTTTTTGTTAGAAGAAGGATGGTTGTTCTTAGGAACACTATTTATTGGGTTTTTAGCGGCGGTATTACCTGCTATTCAAGCATATCATGTGGATATTTCTGCTACCTTATCAGAAGGATAATTATCGTCTATGCACCTCGCTCGCTTAAAGTTGGTTCAGTTTAAGAATTATGACCAACAAGAATTAATATTGTCTCCAAGACTCAATTGTTTTGTAGGGGATAATGGTATGGGCAAGACCAATTTGTTGGATGCCATTCACTATTTGTGTATGTGCAAAAGCCATTTTAGTTTGCCCGACCGCCAAGTCATGCAGCATAGTGCCGATTTTTTTAGAATTGAGGGAGATTTTGAGCGCGCGCAAAAAAAAGAAGCAATGGTGTGTACCTACACGCCCCGCGTTCGCAAAACCTTGTCGCGCAACAAAGTGGCGTATGCGCGCCTAGCTGATCATATTGGGTTTTTGCCTTTGATTATGATTGCCCCAGACGATACCTTGTTGATTACCGATGGCAGTGAAAATAGACGGCAATTTTTGGATATTTTGCTGGTGCAATTGAATCCAAAGTACTTGCAACAACTTATGACTTATAACAAGGTATTGCAACAACGAAATGCGTATCTCAAAAGTTTTAAACATCCCTCGGAGTTGGATCCAACACTATTAGAGATTTACAACCAACAGTTGTTGGAACCCGCCCAATATATTCACCAGCAACGCCAAGCAATTGTAGCGCGTTTAACGCCTGTTTTTCAGCAATATTATAAGATCATATCAGGCGATCAGGAGCAAGTGGAATTGCTGTACTATTCTCAATTGGCCGAACAAACGCTGGCCGAATTGCTGCTAGAGAGTCAGGAAAAAGATACTTGGTTACAACGCACAACCAAGGGTATTCATAAAGATGATTTGAAGTTGTTTATTAATGACTATGCCGTGAAGAAATTTGCTTCTCAAGGGCAATTAAAATCATATTTACTAGCACTGAAGTTGGCACAATATGAACTCTTGCGCCAAGAAGCAGCCCTAGCTCCTTTATTGTTGTTGGATGATATTTTTGATAAATTGGATAACAAGCGGGTAGAGCAATTGTTGGCTTTATTGTTAGAACGCGATTTTGGGCAAGTGTTTATTACGGATACCCACCCACATAGAGTAGCGCGTATTATCGAGGGCTTGCAAGCCGATTTTAAGCAGTTTGTCATCGCTAATGGGCAGGTGGTATGGGAGTAGCTTATATAGAATTATAATTGGAATGACCAACTCGGTAAGTTAAGGTGCGAAAATAAACTTAACTTATTTTTGTCTTTTGACTTATTATTTTAGAGAAGTTGTTTAAAAATGGAATTGCGTTGATTATGAGTACTAATTTGGTTCTAACCGAGCTTGTGAACTCACTTCGTTCGGTTCATTAGCAACGCGAGTTCATGTAAATATTAAACAACTTCAAAGTGTATTAGGCTTTCTGCTGAATCTACAATGGCTTGTTTAGCTGATAATGGCTGCCAATCTAATAGATTTTTTGCTTTATTATTATCATGAGTACGATGTGCTCCCAATTCAATGGTTACATTTTTTAATTTTTTATCAAAAAAAGAAACAAACCTCAATAAAAAATCAGGCAACTGTTTTGATGAAATTTTTCTATTGGGAAAATGTTTGCTTAATATATTGCAGATGTCTTTTATACTATAATACTCTTCGGTAGCCAGAAATCTTTCATTGTCTGCACTTTTATTTTCCATTGCTTTGATATGTAAATCAGCAACAGATCGGACATCGACCAATGAGAAACCAATTTTGGGAATTAATGGTGTGCTTCCGTCCAATAGCATTTGGATTATAGCTATTGATGCACTAAAATCTTTTTCTAGTACAGGTCCGATGATCGTTCCAGGGTTAATAACAGAAATTTTCATTCCAGAGTTATCCTGTTTGATAAATTCCCAAGCCGCTTTTTCTGCAACAGTTTTACTGATAGTGTAAGCAGTGTGGTCTTTGATATTTGTTTCATCAGACCAGTCATTCTCATTGAATTTTTTATTTTTAGTATTGCCAAAGCTTACTGCAGCGATTGATGAAGTAATCACAACTTTCTTGACTCCAGCTCTGGATGCCGCTTTCAAGACATTAAGTGTACCCTCCTTAGCAGGTTTAACCAATTCATCAATGTCACTAGGAGGGTTTATAGGAATAGGAGAGGCGATATGCAAAACATAATCGACATCTTGTACTATTTTGAGCCAAGTATTCTGGTCTAAGAGTTCTGCTTGTCTAAAAGATAACTTATCAATATTCTTGGTATGCTGCTTTATAACATTTTTTATAGAATCTGCTCTTTGTAAATCTCGCATGCTACCGATTACTTCGTAACCTTTGTTTAATAATTGAATGGTTGTATGTGATCCTAAAAAACCTGTCACTCCTGTTAATAATACTTTTGTCATTTTGATTTTTTGCATGAAATATTTTATACAAATCACTATACCTTACAAGTAAGATGTAGTACAAAAAAACAATATAGTACAAAAAATAGAGTAATCAACAAAAATAAACTGAAATTGAAAAAACGATTTACAGACAAGCTAATTACTCTAGATGCAAGGTGCTGTGGGGCTATTTTATTTTCAGGGATCTGTTCTGAGTAATTCTCAACATAAAAGCAATTTTTTTCTACAAAGTAGAAATCAAGCCAAGCAATTTTTGTTCGATAACTGATTTGTACTGGCTACGCAGACACTCAAACTTGCTTTTGATATATCTATTCCTACACATTGTTTGGTCAATAAGCTCATAACTCTTAGTTTTGGTCGTTTAAATTCTTTTACACGAGCTACTTTCTCCTTCACATTTTAGCGCGCTGATTATTAGATATACCGTATCTAATAAGTCAGATCACTTCGTGAGTGTTTGTGAGCCAGCAAGCTGGGTTCTTGTCTTTTTATTCAAGCTAACTTATATTGTTGTCTTAAGTACTGTTCTTGCTCCTAAGGATTTTTTATAAGTAGGAGATTTTCTCACGACCGATATAGTCTTTTTTAAGACTACTTAAACAACTTCCTACTTAAAAAAAGACCAGTATTTTATATTGGGCATCAAAAATCACAAGCGCATGAATAAGCTATTTGAGCAGTTGGTTGCTAATTATCATTTATTGAAGTACGAGTTGCTAAAAGTACAAGAGTTTGATCCTTCGCATTTTGGGTTTTTGCCTATTTATTACAAAATAATGGAGACCGACCAGCAGCGTGTCAATGCGTTTAAGCAGGCTTTTGAGTTGAATGATAATTTGAGAGATGCGGTTGTTTGCGAAGTGGGAGTGGGTACTTTGCCCTTGACCAAATTTTACATGCCCTATGTCAAGAAAGCATATCTGATAGAAAATAATCCTGATTTAATCCCATTGATCCAAGCGGAAATAGCCCAACATGATTGGGCCGATAAGGTAGAGGTGTTTTATGCTAATGCTTTAGAGGTAGTGCTGCCTGAGCAAGTCGATTTTGTCATTGGCGAGTTGATGAGTATTTATTGTGCGAATGAATGGCAGGTGCAAATTTTTGAGCATATGCGACAATTCTTGAAGCCTAAAGGCAAATTGTTCCCTAATAGAATCATCAATTTTGCCCGTCTTTGTCAGGCTGATTTTGAAGAAGGACGAAAGCATTACCCCATCAATTTTACTCGGCATTTGCCTATGTTTTTGAGCCAGCAATGCTTGGTGCATGAAATTAACTTACTAGAAGAGGTGGGCAGGACGGTTCAGTTGAGTTTTACCATGCCTGTATTGCTGAGTGGTACTATAAATGCGCTATTTATGGAATCATACGTAGAGGTAACAGCGGGAGCCAATTTTACGGGGACAGATAGCCTGATGCCGCCTACCGTATTGCGTACAGACAATGAATTGCAGGTTAAAGCAGGGGATGTAGTGCAGGTGGATTTGACCTTTGCTTATGGAACCTCTTTGGATGAGGTATCTTGTCGTATAGCATTGTACTCTAGTTGATAACCTAGTGGTGGTTATCAACTAGAGCCTCAAAGAGCCTATTTAAACTGATCAATTTGCATCATCGCGTCTTCTACTTCGTGTACCAATTCATTGAAACGTGGCAAGCGTTTGGTGGTACGATTGCGATTGAGCGCGAGATCTACATCAACTTTTTTGACAAATCGAGAGGGGGCGTGTTTCATGATGTATATTTCATCACCTAAGTACACGGCCTCCTGAATATCGTGGGTGACAAAAAGAATAGTGGGGCTGAATTTTTCCCAAATTCCAATGAGCAAATCCTGCATTTGCAAACGCGTTTTGATGTCCAAGGCTCCAAATGGCTCATCCATGAGCAAAATTTCTGGATTGGACATTAGGCTACGAGCTATAGCTACCCGTTGCAACTGGCCACCTGATAGGCTGGGATACTGGGCATACTTGGTGTGGTGGCCTTCTAAGCCTACCAATTGGATCATTTCCATTGCTTTTTCATCGCGTTCTTTTTTGGAAACGCCCTGAAAACGCAGCCCTAAGCTTACATTGTCTAGCACACTCATCCAAGGAAGGGAGGAATATTGCTGAAACACCATGCTTACCCGATTTTGCGGGCCTACAGGTTTGCCTTTGACCAATACGGTGCCTGAGGTGGGTTGCTGCAACCCTGCAATGTAGCGCAAGATAGTAGATTTGCCACAGCCAGACATACCCAAGATACAAGCAAACTGCCCTTGCATGGGCTTGTCCTCTATCAGTAAATCCAAATCTTTGATGATTTCTACCTTACCGTTGTCATAGGATTGACATACACCGCGTAGTTCTATGATGTTCTCTTGAGTACTGTCTTGAAATTCTAATCCCATACTTCCTTATTTTTTGGCTTTGTTGATGTGTTTGTGTGGAAAAAGCTGTTTGTCTATCAGCTTAAAGAGCCAATCTTGTACAATGCCAATGAGTACGATAATAATCAGAATAGCAAAGGCTTTGTCGATGCGGCTTTGTCGTTTGGCTGTCCATATCAATTCCCCGATTCCGCCCCCTTTATTGAGCATTTCTACAATGGTAATATACGTCCAAGAAATCGCTGTGAGGACGCGTATATCGTCAATAATCTTAGAAAAAACATAAGGGATGTAAACGGTTCTGACCGTTTGCCAAGCAGTGGCTCCCAAGGTAAAGACCGTATTGAGATAGACTTTTTGCACCTCATCAATGCGTTGGATAATAACGGGAATGAGGTAAACAATGATACCAAAAGCTAGAAAACTCACCTTCATAGGGCTGCCCAAGCCCAGCCACATGATAAAAATACCCGTAACGGCCGTGAGGGGAATGAAACGATAAGAATTGATGATTTGGCTAAATAATCCTCTAAACAGAGGAATTAGACCCAATAAAAATCCGATTGGAATAGAAATGAGAATGGCCAGCAGATAGCCCAACACATTGAGTTGGACGGAATACCATGTATTCTCTGCCAACTCGTCATTGTTGTGCAAGTCGGGAAATGCCTGAATAACTTGTAAGGGAGCAGGGAGCAGTGGGTAAACTTTGTTTTTGAGTAGGCCGTATTGTTGCAATTTTTCGGCAGACATTTGCTCTAGTTGGTCGTACTGTGCCACCAATAAAGAATCATTCTCATAGTAGCGACGATCGGCTTCGGGTAGGGTTTGGATATCGATGTTGTCATCTTGTGTGACAACAGATTCTGCCAAAAATTCGGCAGCCAAAAACCAAACTACCAATAATAGAATAACGCCTACAATAGAAAGTATAAAGCGATCGCTGGTGTTTAATGTCCCTCTTAAGGTAAACAGTTTTTTTGTATCCATACTATACTAGGGTCGTGTAGAAAAAAAATGCCTTGTTGGATGGTATGTAATTTCCCAACAAGGCATTTTGAATTAAAATTAATCGGCTACTAATTCAAAATCAGTTCGTCTGTTTTTGGCTTTACAACTTGCATTTTGGTTGCTTTCACAACCTGCTACAGGCTTGTTGGGGCCATTGCCAATAATAATAAAACGATTGGGCGACATGCCATATTCGTTAATCAGATAATTGGCTACAGATTTTGCTCTTTTTTCAGAAAGAGTAATATTGGAAGACTTAGAACCTACATTATCGGTATTGCCTTCGATACGAATACGGGCATTGGCAAATGCTTTGGCAATGGGCGTAAATTGAAGATCAATCAATTGCTTGGCATTGTCATCAATTTGGAATTCGCCTGAACGGAAGCTGATGCTCACTTTTTTGGTGGAGATGGCTTCTTTGGTTTTTACTTCTTCATTGACAGAAGTAAATTCTTTTTTCTTTTCGGCTTTGTGTTGGTTGCCTGCTAGAGCAGTATTAGAAACCAAGTCTTTGGTAGAAATCAAACGCCAGCTTTTGGCTTTTGCCGTCTTGTAGCCCAAGGCATCATATTTTACTTTCATGCTGTTGTAGAGGTCTTCGCCTGTTATCCCTTTGTAATCGGGGTTGAGGCCAAAGAAATCTTTGTTATCCTCGTGTGTAGCGAGGCGCACATTGTTGATGGCATCTAGACAGAAATCTTCTGGTTGTGATAATCCTTTGGCGAGGATTTTGGCCGCTTTTTGTTTGTTCGATTCCGAAGCATTGAGTTCGGCAGCACCTTTCATCCACCCTTCGTACAAATCTTTGAGTTGATCTTTGTGCTTTTCTACAAATTCTTTTTTGGCTACAAATACATCCGCAATAATGTGCGTTGCATTTTTGGTACTTTCTAGTACTCTTGCTCCTGCTACTTTTTGTACACAATCGGCATCATCAGGACTCCATACTACGGCCGCATCTACGGTTTTAGATTTGAAGGCATCGGCTGCATCAATGGCACTAGGCACTTCTATGATTTGAACATCTTTGGTAGATAAATCGCCTGCTTCCAAGAGCCAAATCAAGAAAGAATGAGAGGGGGTCATGGGTGCTACGGCAATTTTTTTGCCTTTGAGATCACTCACTTTGTTGATGCCTCTACGGGCTACAATGGCATCGCCACCACGGCTCCAGTCGGCCTGAAACACGACTTGGGGTTGGTATTGAGCCAATCCTTCTACCTCGGTAGGGAAGGCATCAATAGTGGCCCACATCAAATCAATAGAGCCATTTTTGAAGGCATCTCTAGAAGCATCAAAATCGTCAATGACCTTAAAGTCTACTTTAAAGCCATAATCTTTGAAAAATCTAGATGCAGTATTGGCCTCAAAGCCTTCATTGAAGTATTCACCACCAGCATAACCGCCCCAAGTAACTACCCCTATATTGATAACATCTTTGTAGCCTTCTTTGGCCGTTTGTTCGATAGAGCCACCGGCATCGGTTTCTCCTTCATTTTTGCCCCCTAAAAAGGGCGTGATGGCAAAATAAGAGCCTGCTGCGACGGCTACTGCAATTAGAATTTTGGCAAAAGGGGTTAATTGTGTATCTGACATAGTTTGTTTGAATTATTTATGGTGTACTAGCGTGTTCAATACGGCAGTACAATTATGCTTGTAAATTTATTTAAGGTATCTTTTCATTTTTACAATATCATCGGCAAATTGGGCGCGTAAAAAGTTGAAGGAAGCCAAGAAGTTGTTGCGATCTTTCTCTAATTGTACTTTATCAATTTTAACCTCTCGTTCTAGTTCTTCAATTCGGGTTTTGTTTCGGTCAATTTTTTCTTTGAGTCGCTTAATTTGTTCTTTGTAGTTTTCGATTTGTTTCTCTAGGCGAGTCGCTTCCGATTCTTTTTGAGAGACTTGTTTGTCTCTTTTTTTATTGGCTTCTTTTTTGAAATTTTCGTCTTGTTCGTCTAAGATTCCCAAGTAAAATTCAGCACTTTCTAGCAGGGTTTGTAAGGTGACCCCCATTGTAGAAGCCGTAGCAAAAGCAGAGCGATACTTGGTGGCTTCATTCATGGGCATTTTGTCCAATACCTGAAGCGATTGTTTGTACTCAAAATAATCAAACCCTTCTATGTTTTTTTCGCCTACCTTTTGGAGTAATTGGTCTATAATTTTATCGTCAACTACGCCATCTTTATCAATGATTTCTCCTTCAAGTGCCGCTTCCAATCGCTCGTCAAAATCATCCAAAATACTGAATTCTTCTATGATTTCCTGCACCGATTCTCCTTCAGGGGTTGTCATAGCACCCTCATTAGTGCCATCTTGTTGATCTTCCTTGGAGGGCGAATCGTCTTTAGAAACGACAAATAAAGATTTTAAATTTTTGAATAACATTTCCTGATTAGTTGCTGTTTGTTCTTGTTTAGGTTGAATAAATAGTGCTTTAATTCTCCGAAAGAAACTAGTCATAAGTATTACCTAAAAAGTTTTAAAGAAGCAAGATAATCAAAAATGACAACGAATAAAGATTTTGAGAAGTTCCTTTGTGCAATTATTCGCATATAAAACCGTTTATTTGACTTGAAATGGTTCTAACACAAAGAATGCCCCTCTCCAAGGAGAAAGGCATTCTTTGTATTTTTGTTAGGGATCAAGAATCAATGCTAATCCTTAATAAAATTGTGTTGTTGCACAAAGCCTGTAGCCGTGTGGCTCAATCGAATACTGTAAAAACCACTTGCCAATCTGGTGGTAGGCACCTCAAAAGTTTGTATGCCTGTTTGTAGGTTTTGTTGTCCTTCTAATACCACTTGTCCAACACTATTCACAATTTGCCAAGCCAAATCAGAACTTTGTTCACTACTCAATTGTACAAACAAATTTCCTGAAGTTGGATTGGGGAACAGGTTGACCAACATACTACTTTGGAAGGTGACCGTTTTCCATTCAGAATAATAAACAGTGCCATCTACATGGGTTGCTTTTAATCGGTAATAATTGATGCCCAAATTAGGATTAGGGTCAATAAAGCTATAATCTAGTTTTCCAGCTTCAACAGCCACCTCGCCTTTGTCGTGAATGATTTGGTGGTTGGTGGTGTGTTGTACCGTGAAGTTGGTAATGTCTGATACGTCCTCAAAAGACCACCAAGTTTTGGCTTTTTTATCTTGATAAGCCTCTGCTTCAAATTGTTGCAAATTGGGCATCTGCAAGAGCGCAGATTGTGTTAAGACCACCGCAAAATGTGAAAAACTGCTCACCTCAAATTCTAGTGCAATAACATTGTTGGTCGTAGAAAAAGGCGCAGCAGCAGCAGGGTTGGCCATCCAATCGGCCGTACTGGCGGCGACTACTGTATGTGGCGCAATAACGACATTAGGAGCCGTGGTTGCTGTAGGGAAAGTACCATCATTGTACTTGAGTACCAGCAGTTCTGTAGCGGGGTTGACACCACCGTTATAAGTGGCTGCAAAGGAATTGAGTCCCAAAGCATTTAATTCGGCTTGTGTAAAGTAAATACGCACTTTGGCTCCGTGATTATTGGCAGGCGTAATTTGCCAGTGACGTTGCAAGTAAGGATAAACATCTCCATTGAAGGTTAGAGTTTGTACGCTAGGCTCAAAGAATACACTTACATTTACCAACCCCAATGAATCATTATCACTAGGGCCTGTATAAT
Source organism: Aureispira sp. (assembly GCA_045105775.1). Lineage (GTDB taxonomy): Bacteria > Bacteroidota > Bacteroidia > Chitinophagales > Saprospiraceae > Aureispira. The sequence goes on along the minus strand of JBGCDW010000165.1, from coordinate 6,397 downwards.
CCAATAAAGATACTACTGGCCGATCATCTATATCATCCAAAACACTATACCAGTCGTTTTCATTGTCAAAAATACAACTTCCCACACGATTGTTTTGTACCAGTGGTTGAGGGGTTGGCACAATAACGTGGGTTTGAACAGGGGTGCTCAAAATACGCTCGCCACAACGGGTTGTAGCAATATCTACCGTGTAGTTGAAGGCACTAACAACAGGGTTGAGAGGTACATTGTAAATATAGGGTGTACTAGGATCATTATCATTGTCATACACCAAAATACCCGATTGTCCCCCTGTAGTAGCAGCATTATTGGCATCTTGCCAACTGTAGTCAATAATATAAGGAGAAGTACCTGTGATTTGTATAGGATAAGACAGGTTGCTCCCTGTTTTGCAAATAACAATCGTATCAGCTCCAGAGGAGAGGGGCGTTACCAAAGGAGCCAGTTTGAAACGCCAAACACCCCAGTCATTATTAGCAATACTAATACTATCACTATTTTGGTCGGTCTGAAATTCTAGCAAACTCCAACAGTCGGGCTGTGTACAGGCAGCCGGCTGTGTCGTGGCCTTGGTTGCTCGTACATCTTTGACTTTGATGTAGTTGAGGCAGAAACTTTGGCCATATTCCTTGAATATATAAGCAGGTTGCCCTGTCGTGCTGGTCTCTAGATTGATAAAGCTACTTGGGCCTACATTTTTAGATTTTAATTTGCCATGAGGAGCATTGAGGGTTTGGGTCAAATTGGGCAAAAAGCGATAGGTGTGCCCCCCATTAAACACCAAGGTATCATAGCTGTTGCTGCCGCGTATCAGCAAATCAGCATCCCATTCGGCATAGTTGAAATTGGTCGCGCCATACACATCCATTTGGTAGTCGTTGGCTTCTACCATTACACTGTCATATTGCAAATTGCCATCACCAAAATGTATGGATTTAAAGTTACTATTGCGATTAGATTGTATATGTAGCAAACCCCCATTAATCGTCATGTTGGCAGAATTACTGGTATTCCAGAGTGCTCTAGGATAACGGTTGTAATTGGCATAGCCTCCAATAGTAAAGGTAGAATTATTGAGGAGCAATGCACGCACATTATTACTAGTAGACGTAAAACGGGTACGTACAAAAATATCGTGTTCGTTGGAATTGATGGTGCCCGCGCCCAGAATCATGTGGTTGTAGTATACATCATTGGTGGCTCTATTGAGTGTCAAATCATCTTGTAAGGTCCATACACCGCCCACTTTATTGAACATCATTTCCTTGCAACTAAATTGCACCCCATTGCTGGTAATAGCTCCTGTGCCCACAAAATTGAGTCGGCCATAATAATTATTGATGGTACCAGCTGCTGTTGTCCAGTTGCCGCCAACATACCAGTTGTTGTTGGCATTGGTACTTCCAAACGTAACGGCTGTTTGTGTTTCTAGATGATTACAATAAGCACTATTATCAATAATACAACGCGAAGTGGGATGTATAAAGATTACATTATCAATGATACTAGGAATACAAGTACCATCACCTACGGTATTGCTTGCAATGGTCGTCCAGTGATCGGGATTGGACCAATTGCCATCAAAATCTGTTGGGCTTCCACTTCTATCAGCCACCCAATAAAAGGTACGCCCAGTACCTAGCGAGAACGTAATATTGGTATTGTTGCCGCCATCTGTTGAATTGCTCGCTACCAAAGGCTGGCCATTGGAAGCATCTAGAGCCTGCAAATACACATCTTGAATGTTGCTTCCTGTACCATTGACCGTAAATTCTACAGGGTCGCCCACATCCGTACGAATAGAAGTCATACCAGCACTACAATTGCCTGATGTAAATACATCTCCTTGTACACGGACATAACTCCCTGCATTACTATTGAGCATTACATCAATACCAGCAGCTACATACATATCGCCCGAAACATCAATACGTCCCGAACTGGTGTAATTGTAGGCATCTTTCATACTAGATAAAGAACTAGTATTGACCCGCAAATCGCCTTGAACATTAATACGTGTATGTGCAAAGGTTTTTCCTGCACCTTGAATAACCACATTGGGTAAAGTAGCATTAACCATTAAACGACCTGTATTGTTGAGATAAAAGGTACTATTGGTATAGTTTTGTGTGCCGCCAGTAGAAATTCCTGTCCAGCCACCTCCTGTATAATTCACAGTAGAGTTGGTCCAAGTACTATTGGCATAGGTCAAGTAGTTGACAATTTGCAAGTTTGTATTATTAAAAGTCAAGTAACTATTACCGCCCCGTTGTTGAAGCATAGAGGCGTAGAGCGTATCCACAACATCATAGCGACTAAAATCCATAAAGAAGAAGGAGGAATTCACTTGTACCCCTTTAGTAATAACACTATCATTATTGGGACTCATCAAAATAAAGCCTCGTCCGTACTCGTGTCCATAACGTCCCTCATTGATGGGAGCCATATTGGCATCCAACTCTAAGGTGCCATTGACAAAAATTTGGCGGTTAAGCTGTAGGTCTGATCCAGCAGGAACACCTTGCCAACGCATATCTTTACAGAAGCCAGGTTGATTGAGTGTGACACTGTTTACATTGTTAAAAGAAGTACTGGTAAAATAAACATTGGACCAAGGGGTAGGCGTGTGTGTGGCTGGAGCACCTGTGGTATGGTTGACCCAATTGCCAACGGCTTCCCAGTCATTGCCCAATGCTCCTGTAAAACGCAAATCATCATTACAAGTGGTAACAGGGGCAAAGGCAATGGCACTACAATTGGCACCTTCGTAGCTCATGGTAGCACTATAGGTACTTCCAGCGGTGCCTCTCACATTCGTTGCCATAATATTATTAACAGCCAAGTTACCTCCTGCTGTTTTCTTTTCCAAACGCACATTCTCCATCATAGCCGTAGCACAAGCGGTTGGCCCTTCAAAATTATCCGTAATGATATTCATCTGGTAAACAAATGCTCCTTCACCAATTTTAAAATAATCAGTATTGATGGTAGAACCACGCCCCCATAGTGGAATCATACCTCGATCTACCTCAAAGTAATGACAATTAAAGTTAGACGCAGGGTAGATGTTGTGGCGGCCCATTTCTTTGCTAATGGTAATACTATCGTAAGTGACGGTATTGCCAAACGTGTAATATTGAAGGGTAGAGCTACCACTAAGAGTGCCTTCTAGCTTGATGTGAGAACCTGTGCTTGAAAACCCTGCATTATTAGTCGCATTAAAATCAACGGCCCAACCTGAGTAAATATACAGATTGCCATCCAAAATAATGGTACTATTATCAATCGTCAATTGGCGGGTGGCATTGCCACTTCTACTATAAAAACGATCGGCTCGTATTGTTTGACCATTGGTGTTAAAATGTCCAGAATTGAGCGTGATGCCCCCTTCGTCTCTACGTCGATGATTGTTGTAACGATTGTTGACTGTAAGAGCATCGAGCAAACGCAATTCTGCATTGGCCCCCAAAGAAATTTCTAAATCGTACAGGCGAAAATCTTGACCACTAGACAAAAAGGTATACACACCTGCTTGAGTGGCCGTAAAACGCAACTTACCAAAAAAGCCTGTTACATTCATATTGGTAGCCATAGACAGGTTACCATAAATATCTAACAGGGTGCCAGAGCTTGCACCTGTTAAACGCACATTTTTAGCGGCAGCAATATTGTTATCCCAAGTCATATTATTACAATTGGAATTCTGATCTATATGGACTCTATTGTTGGTTGCCGAAAAAGCAGCATCCATAAAGTGTACATTGTCACCAGAGCGAGGTGCTTGACAGGGAAATTCTGTGCCAGCAACACCATTGAGTCGCCAATTACAAATATCATTGTAATTGTCGCTGTTGTTGCCTGTCCAGTAGAGTTCTAGGGAGTTTTGGTCGCCAATGCCTATGGTGCAGGTGCATTGTGCCCACGAAAAAGAGGTGTAGAGCATTAAAAATAGCCCTACTACTAGTGTAGTGGTTGGATTCATTTGTGTATCTATTTGAGAATTGGAAAATTGGAGCAGACATTTCATTCTAAATAACCTTACGTTTTGATAGCTTATCTAGCTGCTTTGTGGAAGTTGATCGAATGTAATAGTTGCCGTAATTGATTTTGAGTGATGTAAATGGTCGTTTGTAAATTATCTTCTACAAAAGAGAATAAGGGGGAAACCTCTTTTATACAAGTCCGCAATATATCAATAAAAAACAATAATGACAATCAAAAAAGGGATAAAACTATGAATTTGACGGAATTATTGACTAAAAGCTCAAAAAAACAAACAAATTGGTTGGTAGAGTACGCGGTAAAGATAGGTTGTTGTAATATTTTAAAACCCCAAAAGGGCTATTATTGCCTGTTAGTGTGTTGTAGTATCCTGTATGAGTGAATTAGTAACTTAGATTTACTAATTCACACATACAGGGATTACTTAGAAGGTGTAATAGGTTGATTTCCAATATATGGTGATTGGATAGTTAGCTAGAAGTTCTTTGTTGGCGAGGCTGTTGCAAGAAATGCTCAAATTCTTGTACAGACAGTGTGTTCAGGCATTGTTCGGCCGTCAGCAATCCCTTGCGTGCCGTTAGTACTCCATAGTGAATGTCGTGAACGCCATTGAGGTTATGCGCATCGGGATTGATGGCAATTTTAACGCCCCGCTCCAAGGCATAAGGAATCCAGGTATAATCGAGATCCAGACGTAAAGGATTGGCATTGAGTTCGATCACAACGCCATAAGTGGCGCAAGCATCAATAACCGCTTGGTGGTCGATGGGGTAGCCCTGACGGGAGAGCAAAATACGTCCTGTAGGATGGCCCAAAATAGTGGTATAAGGATTCTGTATTGCTGTAATTAGCCGTTGGGTTGCCCGTTGTTTGTCCATGCGTAGCGTGGAGTGTACAGAAGCAATGATAAAATCAAATTCTTGGAGCAAATCTTCTTCATAATCCAATGAACCATCGTACAAAATATCAGATTCAATGCCCTTGAAAATTTTGAAAGGAGCCAATTCTTTATTTAATTGATCTACCTCCTCAAACTGTTGGCGCACGCGCTCTGCACTCAATCCATTGGCATAAAAAGCAGCCTTAGAGTGATCGGTCAAGCCTAGATATTCATAACCCTGTGCTTGGACATAGCGCGCCAATTCCTCCAAGCTATTGCTTCCATCACTCCAAGTAGTATGGGCGTGGAGCACGCCTTTGATGTCCTTTTCTTGAATCAATGGAGGGGTTGCTTTGCCTTTTAGTTGCAAGGCAATTTTGGGTAGGTCTCTAATTTCGGGGGGTACAAAAGGCAGGGCAGCTTTTTCTAGGATGGCTTGCTCGGATAGGCCACGCATAGCAGCAGCATTATTGTGTCGCCAATCTACAGCAGGTTGTATTAGATCTTCAAACAGCGTTTTGTTAAACGCCTCTGTCCCTGTGGTACGCAACAAATTATAACCAAAAAAATCAGCATCCGAAGTACATAAAATAACAGGAATTTGGCCTTCAGGAGTTTGGCAACGATACACAGGCGCACCTTCGTCTTTTTGTTGAAGGGTAATAATGCCTTGTTCAAAGATGGGCTCAATATCGTGTTGCCCCACAAGAATCGTAATGGCTTCCAATACAGGCATTAGACGACGTATTTTTCCTGTTAATTGTACTAATTCTGTACCCAATATCTCCTGAATATCTAGCACCAAATCTTCTGCTTCGGTTTCTAATTTGGCAAAATGAAATTTATCAATAGACTGAAAGAAGTATTCTAATTTTTGTTGCAACGTTGCTTGGGTTTTGGGGCCAAATCCCTTGAGCGCAATCAAGCGGTTTTCATTACAGGCATACAACAACTCACCAGGGGATTGAATCTCCAACTCTTCCCACAATTGCTTGATTTTTTTGATGCCCAAGCCTTTGATGCCCAATAATTGAACAATACCTACAGGCGTGCCTTTTTGATATTCTTCCAGCATGGTCATACTGCCTGTTTTTTGCAACTCCATAATCTTTTGACCAATAGCATCTCCAATACCTTTGACCGATTTGACTTCTGCTAAGGTCATTTCGTGTACAGGCTCGCTAATACCTCTCAAAATTCGGTAAGCATTGCTGTAGGATTTGATACGATAACTGTTTTCTCCATTCAATTCCATTAATTTGGCAAGCAACTGAAATTGGTTGGCGTATTCTTTATTGGTCATGGTTGTCTATGATAATTGTTATTGGATGCCGCAAAAGTACTAGTATTTTTTAGAAGATGGCGTTATTACAGTGTAATAAAAGCATTGAAGTTGTTAGACATTATCACGACTGGAGTTGTACAGAGACAAAAAGTAAGGTTTTTTCATCAATCAAGGCACTCGCAAAGCGATCTGCGTGGGTTGTACCTAAAAGGTACAACCCCGAAGGGCTC
>JBGCDW010000164.1:0-14929 GCA_045105775.1 Aureispira sp. | reverse complement strand
ATGGAATGCCTAACTTGTTTTTCATAAATTGGGTGCTTCTGCCACCAAATAAAGCTTGGTCACCCTTTGATCTGATTATTGCAAAACTTTTATTGTTTACGCCTCGTTCATAAATTATCCCTGATAGTTTCTTTTCAGATTTTGATAACTTTTCTCTTGCATTTACCCTTGCAATATCAAGCAACCTCTTTTCAATTAGTTCTTGTTTTCGAGTTTGTACTGCAAAGTATGTTTGAGCAAATGCAACTTCTGGCTTACTTGGGTCAGCATTTTGAGCAACCAAATAACATGCATATCGAGTTAGTGCCACATCATTTATCTGCCTTTCAGAACCACTACCTAATTTGACCATTTTGGTGACGCCAACGAAATGGTTTTTCACTTCTTCACCTGCATTTTGGCACGATTTGGCAGCTTTTTGTATGGTATTGGTAAAATTTCGCCAATCTTTATAACTCAAAATTTCTTGGACTTCCCTTGCACTCCAACATTCTAATCCGTCTAAATCGTAGCAAGCACCTTCAAATTTTTTAAACAGTTCTTGGATTAATTCTTTCTTCATATTTGATAGTTTTTCCTAACGTACTAGCTTATGAAATTGTTATTTTCTTTAGTTTCTATACTAAATAATTTTGCTATCAATTTCTTAGCCATGCAATGTATATTATTGCTGTTTTCTAAGCGAAATCTGTAATTTTGCGGGGTTAGATGGATGTACTCATTTTAGCTCCTGTAAATCGTGAGGATGGAAATATATACATTGTTGTGTTTTGTTTTATTTATTCTTTAGTTCATTAAGTCTTTTAAGTGCTTCATTTTTAGAAGTATAGATTTTAAATGGCAGCTCGGCTGAAAGGCAATTTTTGTACATTGTTCTAAATGAAAATTCGGGTTCTTTTAGAATATTTATTTCATAAAAATAGAACTGTATTAGACATTATAACGAATGGAGTTGTATAGAGATTAAAAAGTGAGATTTTTTCATCAATCAAGGCACTCGCAAAGCGATCTGCGTGGGTTGTACCTAAAAGGTACAAAAGTACTAGCGTATTTAGTTCATAGCAGCGCTATGGAATTAATTTTTAACGATGAGTGAGGGAACCCCGAAGGGCTCACGACCACGAAGTAGCAGCGAAGCTAAGTAAAAAGATACTTTTTTCACTGCAAAGCGATTCGTAATAATGTCTAATACCTCTATTTTTTGTGCTGTACAAAAAATGAAAAGCCAGGAAGTATTGATTCAAAAATAAAGTACTTTTGCAGCACTGTACAATTAAGCAAGCTATAGCCTTTGTTTTCTGTAAACCTAAGCTCAAAAATCTTGTCTTAATAGTTCAAGACATTGCAACAAAGGATTTGTTATTAACAGTTTAGTTTAGTTTTCATCTTACTTCGTGATATTATGCGTTATTTAGTTTTAAGTACATTAATTACCTGTTTATTAAGTAGTTGTTGGAGTATTCAAAAAGGCGAAGCCGTGGATGGGGTCGCCCCTGGAGTATGGCGAGCGGTGTTCAAACTGGGTCGTCAGAATGTTCCTGTGCTTTATCAAGTTAATAATTCTAACAATGACCAACCTATTGAATTGTTGTTTGACACAGGCAAGCAACACTTGGTTTCTGATACAGCTTATTTATTTGGCGACACCTTAGTTGCCTATTTTAATCAAGCTCAAACCTACCTCAAAGTAGTGTATCAGATTGACCAAATGAATGGCTATCTCTACGACCAAAAAAATGAATTTTATCCTGTTGAATTTTCGGGTATCAAAGGCCCTAGACATCGTTTTCCAGATATTCGGAAACAACCACTAGTAGAGCTTACAGGAGAATGGGAGATGGCCGCCAACATAGCCAAGGATTCAAGTATTAGTATCAAATTGAAGCTCACTGCGGATAACAATGACGTAATAGGATCGATTGAACGAGACAATGGCAAGCGTTATTGGGTAGAAGGCACGGTACAAGGCTCTAAGTTGTACTTATCGGGATTTGATGGAGAACATGTGGTTTGGCTCAGTGGTACGATTCAAGACAACCAGCACCTACATGAAGGCAGTTTTAATGTCAATGAAGAATCTTTCTTTTGGGAAGCAACCCGCAAGGCTGGTGTGGGTATGTAGTAGGTCATTATTGCATTGGTAGGGCACTATTGTAATAGTGCCCTACAAGCAATATAATAGTATTATTGTGTTCTCAATTTAAAAGAAGCATCTCTATAGCCAGGGCGTTGGGGCGATACTTCTGTTCCATCAAAACGATTGTTGATTGCAATACGTTCGGCAGGGACAAATAAGAAGACATAAGGTTGTTCTTCGTAAATAATTTCTTGTACTCTTAGATACAATGCTCTTTGTTTTTCTTTGTCTAGAGTTACTCGAATTTCATCAATGAGTTGATCGGATTCAGGGGTTCCAAATCCTACACGGTTAGACCCACCCTGACGATCGGCTTCACTGTGCCATACTTGTTTCATATCGTCCAAGCCCGGTGTTTTGACCCAAGCCAATGCCACCATATCAAACTCGCGTTTGTCTGCATCTGTCAATAGTTTTGCAAACTCTACAGGTGTTAAGGTTACTTCAATACCTACGCGAGCAGCTTCGTCCATTAGAATTTGACCGATATTCTTACGCACGGTATTGCCTTGGTTGTACTTAAATTCAACCTTCATATCTACCTTCTTACCATCAACCATCTTATCCAAGATATTGTCTCCATCACTATCCTTCCACCCTGCTTCTTTTAGCAATTGAGCAGCAAGTTCAGGATTATACTCAATGTCTTTTAGGTTCTCATTGTAATAGGGTTTTGTTGGATTGATTGGCCCATTGGTTTTGATAGCCATGCCTTCAAAAATAGCTCCGATCATTTCGTCTCTATCGATAAGGTGTGCAATAGCTCGACGCACACGCTTATCTTTAAACTGTGGGCGTTTTAGATTGAATCCAATATAGTGGTAAGCAAACTGATCTGGTGTACTCAAATCAAAATTGCTGCTAAAGTTGGGATCTTCTTTTAGCTCGATGTACTTGGTAGGAGGAATGGTACGAATTACATCGATTTGCCCATCTTTGGCATTGGTAATCGCTGCGGTCATATCCGAAATCACTCGATAAATAATCTTGGGAGGAAACGCTTCTAGTGTTTGTCGGCCTTCTACTTTATCGCCCCACCAATCCGTTTTACGCTCCAATACAATACGCTGACGCTCGCTCCATTCTACAAATTTATAAGGCCCGCTTCCCACTACCATAGCAGGATCTCGGCTGTACTCTGCCGAGTTGAACGCCTGTGCAAAACGACTAATAGTAGGATTCCGCATCAATTCGTCTTGATTGGCAGGATCACTGAGCTGTTCTATAGTAAAGCTTTGCATTAAACCCTCTGGGTCATAGTGATACTCTGGCAATACAAATGCCTCTTGTCCTGAAGATTCTTCTGCTCTAAAATAACGCTGTTTAGAATATATAGTAAATTTTCGATCGTTTTCAGAATCAACTTCAATAGCATCTAAGAAATCAAAGTAAGGACGTAATTGGGCACCATTGACCTTAGGGTTTTTTATAGCTTTGATTGTAAATACATAATCCGCTGCTGTAATTGGGTCTCCGTTTTCCCATTTGGCTTCGGGATGAATCTCATAGGTGAGCGACATACCACCAGCGTAAGGGCCTTCGTCCAAAACTTTAATTTCGGGCAACGTCTTTGCCAACTGAGGCGTGAGTTTTAATGTTTGTAGATCGTAGACCAACAATTTGCTAAACATATTGTTGTGTATATACAATGAGTTGGCTGCATTGGAAACTAAAGGATTCATACCATCGGGATCATCAATTTCATGAATCACCAACTCTGATCTGGTCGTGTTGGTCTCCGTTTGGTTGACAGAAGGATCAGGATTTGTGGGAGTATCTCCATTACAAGCTGTCAAAGCTGACAACAAACCTATCGCCAAACCTAAATGTTTCAATGTCTGGGAGATTTTCATACAATACATTCTTTTTAGGCAATTCAAAGTGTATTCAAGCTATACCACTCTGTCTTGCAGGTTTTATAAAAAACTAAAACAAATACTATAATACCATTAGAGTTCTACAGTTGTGTTGCAAAAAGGGGACGGCTGTTTTTATTAACAATGTAATTATTAATAACATTATTATGTAATAGTATCTTGACTTCCCAAGATAATTAATTATTGAGCAATTACAGCATATCAAGATGCCTATAGTTAACTTTTTTGAATCTTACTTTATAATACTCTGTGAATTATCTGCTCTGCTTATAAACGCACGATATTCGGTTCTTGTTTTTTTTACCAAAAGTAAAAAGTAATTTGATTGATTATACCATCGTTCAACAACATACATTTCTAACACAGGAGCAATTTTACCAATTCTGATATTCTTATGAAAACAATACTTATTACAGGAGGTACAGGTTTGTTGGGCGCACGCATCAGTGACTTACTCTCTGATAAAGGCTACAAAGTACAGCATCTTAGCCGCACCGAAAACCTAACTGCCAAATATCCAGCTTATCAATGGGATCTTCAAGCACAAACTATAGATAAACGTGCCCTAGAAGATGTACATGGTATTATACATTTGGCTGGTGCGGGCATTGCTGATGCACGTTGGAGCCAAAAGCGCAAACAAGAAATTATCAATAGTCGTGTAAGGTCTACACAACTCTTGGCCAATTGCCTAGTAGAACAAAAAAATCCACCCACTGTTTTTGTTTCTTGTTCAGCAGTAGGATTTTATGGCAGCAAAGGGGCAGCAACATTAACAGAAGAAGCACCACCTGGACAAGATTTCATGAGTGATGTGTGTGTACAATGGGAACAAGCTGCGGATGCTGTTCGAGCACAAGGTATTCGTACACCTATCGTGCGGGTAGGTGTAGTCATGTCTACTCAAGGTGGGGCACTCGAAAAAATCAATCTGTCTTATGGTTTTCGAGTAGGGGCTTATTTTAGTAATGGGCAACAATACATGTCTTGGATTCACCTTGATGACATTTGCAATATCTTTATTCGTGCGCTAGAGGATGATAACATGGATGCGATTTATAATGGTACCGCTCCAACTCCAACGACCAACAAAGTACTCGCAAAAGCATTATCTACTGCCCGTGACCAGCACACGCTGCTTGTTCCTGTTCCTACGTTTGCCTTGCGTACAGCGATGGGCGAAATGGCCGATGTGGTACTCAATAGTACTAGAGCTGTTCCTAAGGCACTTATAGAGATGCAGTATACGTTTCAATTTCCTGAATTGGTGGGGGCTTTGGAGGACTTGTTACAACGTAAATTGTAAGATACCTTTTGTAGTATTGCGTGAAGCAATGTGCCTCGGTTCGGCAGGAGCGACACTCTCCATAGTAATGCCGCTCCTATGGAGTTACAAAACTTACTCTGTCTTTTCCAAAGTGCAATGTCCCCAACGTATTTTTGCTTTTTCTTTGGCAGAAGCAGCCAATTGCAGTGCAGCTAAAACAATTTGACCATCAGATCGAAGTTGAATTTTTTTCGGATAAATGAGCCAGTCTTTGGGGCTATCCAGCGTTTGGGCGTTTATCAATTCGCCCGTTTGGGTATGAAGGCAATAATGCCAACACTGCAATGCTTGGGGCTGGTTGTAATAGCCTGTTTCTAAGGATTCGGCGGCTGCATTTTTATTTTGTGGCAAGTCATTGTAGAACAAATGTATTTTTTGGTTTTGCTCAAAAGCATTAAAAGAATGCCAAGTCTCTTGCATTGCCGTGTAGCCCTCTCCCCCTGCACGTTGGCGTTTGGGGATGTTGTGATACCACAACAATTTTCCCTGAGCATCCCACTTCATCAACAAAATATCCTGTAGTCGTTGCAGGGTTTGCCCCCCTTCTGATTTATCCCAATAAACCTTGGTATACTGTTGTTCGGCTATAGCCAAAAAACTACCATCGTCCTGTGGAAAACCTTGCTGGATTTTGTAGCTGTGCAATCCTACTTTTTTGGATTTTCGCTCTATTGGTACACGATTTAAAGCATCGGGATAAGCCATTGCCCAAAGCGATTCATTGACAAGATTTAATTGAAACATCCCTGCACTAGAAGGCCTTCTATAAGTACCTATACAGCGTACTTGCTCCAAATTCGGATGGCTATACAACCGTGCAGAAACAAGCTCAGAACTATCTACCTGAGCACTAATATTCAAACTGTCTCGCCAAATTGTTGCTCCTTGGGCATCTATTTGTAATAAGGCATAATGATAAGGCAGAGCGGTCTTCTTTTCCTCTTTTCGGCTTTTCTTATGATAAAATTTACACAGCAAATAGGCATTCCCTTGAGGAGTTAAAATAGCATCTTGTATATCTTCTAACCGAAACAAACCTGCTTCTTGCGGGGCTGGTATTTGCTGCTGGAGCACTACTTTACCCGCTTCATCTAGTTGATATACCACTAATTGAGCAGCTTGTTTGCGGACTTGTGGTAGTAGTCCATACAATAAGGTCTGCTTGTTTGGAGCTTTTCCTAGTTGATAACTAGCCTTGCCTAGTTTTGCATTATAAGGAAGGGTATCTATAATCTGAGCATTGGTTTCTAATGCTAAGGTCTGGGTGTTGAGCGTCGCCCAACACAACACTTCTTTTGTGGTAGCCGTTGAAGGTATGGTATAATAAAACCGCCATTGATTGTTTTGATAATGATTGGCCTGATAGGTTCCACGTATCCCTTGATATTCAAATGTTATAGGAGCAGGACTGGCCGTTTGGTTGAATAGTTTGTCATATTGTAGCGCCTTATAATTCCAATAATATTGAGGATCTTTGTAGTGCTGCCAAACCAACATTTTGTCTGTACCTATACGCGCTACTTCCTGTTGGTTAAACAACGAACTTCGCTCATAAGTTGGCCCCCATGTAATTGATTGACCACAGCTCCATGTTGCCCAATAACAACTTATTACGATTATAATTCCGAACCAATATTGCTTCATTATTTCGCTTTTTGATAAAAAAAGTGTTGTCAACCAATACCTGTAAGGTATCAATTGACAACAGCTATTCAATATTATTTTAGTACAGAACACAAAATTCGCTGTACTTAGAAAAATTACTTAGGAACATTATTAGGATTGAGCAAATCATAAAATTCATCCAATTTGGGCAGGATAATAATTCTAGTTCTGCGATTGGTTGCTTGGCCTGCTGCCGTATCATTAGAAGCCAATTGATTGTGCTCTCCTCGTCCTGCTGCGATAAGGCGATCGGGATCAATGCCATGTTTGTTTTGCAAAGCACGCACGACCGATGTTGCCCGTTTTACACTCAAGTCCCAATTATCGGAAATACAATCTTTTTTGATCGGCACATTATCGGTATAGCCCTCTACCATAACTTCAAAACCAGGGCGCGCCTTGACAATAGCCGCAATTTTGCCCAGTACTTCATTGGCTCTATCCGTGATTTCATAGCTTCCCGAATTGTACAACATTTTGTCGGACAAATTGATAAACACCACCGTTTTATCCACTTTTACATCTACATCATCATCGGCAATACCATCTTTGAGCACACTTTTGAGATTAACGGCCAAGGCCAAATTGATGGAATCTGCTCGTGTGCGCGCTGCCTGAACGTATTTAATATATTGATCTTTGCCTTCTAGTTGTTTTAGTGTTTCTTTTATGTTTTCATTAGCAGATTTGGACAAGCCTGTCAATTCATCTACTGTGCTGTATTGTTTTTGGCGCTGTGCTTTGAGGTCTTCAATTTGAGCTCTTAGGTCTTTGAGTTGTTGCTCACGCACCTGCATTACTTTATCATTAGCAGCTTTATAATTATTGCACTGGTCTAGTTGTTTGATCAAATCACTCACCTCTTTATTTAGGCGATTAAGATCTTTGTTAGAAGCATCTAGGGTGGTTTGCAATGTTGCATATTTCTTTTTTCCTACACAAGATGTCAGGGTAACACCTAAAAAAAGCAGCAAAAGAAAATGAGAAACTTTCATGTTTTATTTGTTTTAAGTTAAGATTGTTTTCAAATGTTTATTATTGAGACAACTGGTAATATACTACTCTCTGCTTCAAAAAAGGACTAAAATGAAGCTTTAATATTCCTTTAAGTGCACAAACAGATACATAAAGTGTTAAACGTCAATCTTACCACGCAAGCCCAATTCCACCACTTGCAACTGTTCTATTTTGCCTTCGTTGATTTCAAACTGCAAAAAAGTCTTTACTCTATGAAAGCCATGTCGGCCACAGGCTCCAGGGTTGAGGTGCAACAAGTTTAATTTTTTGTCGCGCATCACTTTTAAAATATGAGAATGGCCACAAATAAAAATATCAGGTTGCTGTTGCTCCAATACCGTTTTTAATTGCTTAGGATAACGCCCTGGGTAGCCTCCAATATGGATCATATAAATCGATAAGCCCTCAATAGTTGCCCTCCATTCCTTGGGATAACGCGCTCTCAATTCATGCCCATCAATATTGCCATATACCGCTCTCAACGGTGCTATAGCCTCTAATTGGTCGGCAACTTCTAAATTTCCAATATCCCCCGCATGCCATATTTCATCACACGCTTCTAAATAAGGTAATATATTGGGATCTAGATAACTATGGGTATCTGAAATCAATGCTATTTTCATAACGTGTACTTACGAATTATTTTTCTCTACTAATTTCTCCAAGAGCTGAACTTGTTGCTCTAGCAGATCGTTATTTTTCTTCAAATATTCAATCTCTTTGGGTGCTGGTGTAGTACTGTCCTTGGGATCTTCTGCTTTTTTTCTAAGATTATTCATGAATTTGACCATCATAAACACGGTAAAACTAACAATGAGAAAATCAATCCCTGTTTCCAATAGTTTGCCATAACTAATAGCAACCTCTTGTATATTTTCGGCCTCTACTGCTTGACGCAAAATAATTTTTTTGGATTCTAAGTTAATTCCATCTGTTAATAGAGAAAGTGGTGGTAAGAATATTTCCTTTACCAATACGTCCACTACCTTGTTAAAGGCGGCTCCAATAATAACACCAACGGCAATATCTATCATATTGCCCTTGATCGCAAATTCCTTAAATTCTTTTACAAGCCCCATAATGGTCTCAATTGTATGTGTTAATGGTTTTGGTTGATATTTAAATGGACTAAAACAGCCGTTTTATTGCCTTATTAATCTCAAAGTACATAATAATTCTAGGCTTAGGTATTTTTACCTGTTTTTATAAAACAGGTATTTTTACGCTGTTGTATCCACTCCTATTTTCCGAGTTTTGTTGTATTCACAATCAAAAGCAACACAGAATATGAAAACGTACAAAATTCCTCTACCAGCCGGCCCTCTCTGGAACAACCACGATGCCAAACAAAAAGCACCTATTATTGCAGCAGCACATCAAGGACACTGGACAGGTGCATGGAGTACGGTAGTACCTGCCAAAATGAGCTTAATCGAAATCGAACGACCTGTACAACAACACGGAGAAAGAGAATTCTTAACAGAGGTTCCCGCTGGATTTATTGCCAATGAACAGCAAGCCCAAGTTATTGGCCCCTTGTTAGCCATTTCTTATGGTGCTACGTTTACTGGACAATGGCGTACCCTAGCCGACCAAGAAATGAGTGTCATTCAAATTCGTTATCATTTTTAATAATAAAACCGATGTCAGATGCAGTGCTTGCATCTGACATCGGTTCATTTTTATCAACGTATTCTTGGCCTCTTAAATACGTACCTTATTTATAATTTGTAGCAACTCTTCCTGTTCTTTAGGGGTATGGTATCCTAATATAAAGCTCAGACAAAAGCCTCGATCAATAGTGGAGTAATAGTCTTGATGAACCTCCATTCCCATATATGTGACCTGCGTTTTTAACACATGAAACATTTTGGTGCCTATTCTTTTTTCGTAAACCTCTTCAAAATCATATGTCATAGCAGTTTGACCAAGTGATTTCTGGGTCTGTGACAAATAATCTGCTCCTGTTTCTATGTCTGGAAAACTTCGAACATTCTCTACCAATGTAGTGAATTTAGGATTGTAAAGTACTTGTGCCTCAGTGGGGTGTTTCAAAACAGTCAGTAGATATGTTGTATTAACATGGTCTACGTTTAACTCTTTGTTATCTCCAACAAGGATGGGTGCTCCTACTTCCTTCATCAACTCTGCTTGTTTTTGTATGTTCCAAGTAGGATCAAAATAAATTTCTAAATCGAAGTAGGCGTTGTGATAATGGCCATCGGTAGTGACCCCTAATTCAAAGGCTTCCTCTACTTTTTCGTCTACATTAGCATTATTACAAGCTACTAGGGAAACAACCAAAGAGAGTAACAAAAAAAACAATTTGATTCTCATAGTAGTGTTATTTTTAAAATCAATTGAAGTGTAGGACTAGTAACAAAACTTAAGGCTGCTTTGTTCTCATAAGACTACTGTAAGTCTTTGATTCATTGATTTTGCAATCGCAATATTGTTACTTTCTTTGGTAAGAACAAAAAATATCGGTGAGATGCTCTTGATATTTTCTAAGTCCAAAGTAGTATTTTTAAAAATAAGAAGGTATCTCCTCATTTACGATCTGTTTTTGGGATAGATCAGAAAATTGACCTAAAAGTTTTTTTTTAAACACAGACAATCATTCTACAAAACATTCAAAATACTAACCATATGAATAAGAACAACTTTGCGGCTGGCATGACTTTTTTGCGAAAAACAACTAAGAATGGTGGTGAACTTGAAATGTTTACCAGTGAACATACCAAAGGAGAAAAGTGTACAGCACTTTTTTCAAATACGGTTGGAGCAGGTGAAGAAGTTATTGTAATAGGTGCTGGCGTTGCGGGTCTATGTATTGCCTACGAATTGCTAAAACATACCCAATATAAAGTGACCGTCTTAGAAGCCCAAAATAGAGTTGGTGGCCGCAGTTTGACCGTAAGACCTGGCGATAGTTTTACAGAAAATCCAGAAAACAAGCCCGATACCAGTTATACACAGACCTGTGAATTTGCGGTAGAGGATGTATACAATAAGCCCTATTTAAATTGTGGCCCAGGACGCATTCCCTCTGCCCATCGTGATGTATTGAATTATTGCAAAGCATTGGGGGTAAAGCTGGAGGTGTATGTCATGCAAAGTCGTTCTAATGTGCTTTATGATGGTAAAAGCTTTGTGGATGACGATGATAACCCAACAACTATTGTCAATCGTAGATTGGCAAATGATCCACGTGGCTATTTTGCTCAGTTCTTGTATGCCTTGCCTGAATTACTAAAAATTATTGAGGAAAGCACTGACCCTACCAAGTATAAAGATTTTTTAGAATTTGTAGCACCACTAAAAAATGCCCTAGATGCCAACGATGAATCGGACAATACAGCGAAGTTTAAAGCATGGCTAAAAAAATTTGGAGACTTAAGCGAAAGTGGTTTCTTTGAAAAGACTGCTCGTTCGGGCTATACAAAGTTGCCTACCAAGGATATATCAGGTGAAGAGGAAAATATAATGCCCAAACTTGATTTTACCAAAATGTTAGCCTCTGAGTTCTGGAATCTAAGCTTTTATCAGCCAGATGATTTCTGGTGGCAACAGACTTCTTTTCAGCCTGTGGGGGGCATGGATATGTTTGTAAAAACATTGGCGGCAGAAGTGCAAAAATTAGGGGGGACTATTTTGTTGAATGCAGCTGTGCAGAAAATTTCTAGAGAAAGTGATCGGTATAGAGTGTATTATCATTGTGGCGATACTGTTGTGTCCAAAACAGCGCGTAAATGTTTTAGTAACATGCCTATTCCGCTTTTGCAGGACAAGATCACCCCTGGATTGTTTAAGAGTGCTGCTTTTGAGCAAGCACTGAATATTGTTTTTGAACACAAGGATTTTTTACGTCCTACCGTTAAGGTGGGTTGGCAAAGCGAACGCAAATACTGGCAAGATCCTGAGGATGAAAATACCATCCCTATTTTTGGTGGCATTTCTTGGACCAAGCACCCAATGGTGCAAATGTGGTATCCATCCAATGATTATCACCAAGATTTGGGTGTTTTGACAGGGGCTTATAATTTCTCTGATAATGCAACCAAATGGGGCGATCAAACCCCACAGTGGCGATTGGATCAAGCAAGAGCAGGGGCAGCACTACTGCATGGTGATGAATTTGCAGAGCAATTGAAACATGGCTTAACGGTTGCTTGGCAAAATGTAAAAACACAACGTGGTGGTTGGGTTGATTGGACAAAAATTGACAAGAAAACTAAGCATTTAAAATTTCACGACATTTTAAAGCATCGTAGAAAGCCTGAAAATATTTTAAATTTTGCAGAACAAGCAGATTCTGAGTCTGCCGAGTGGGTATATCATACCTTACAAGATGGTGATGATGGCTTTTATATTGTGGGCGATCAATTATCTGCTTTGCCAGGCTGGCAAGAAGGCGCTGTTGCCTCGGCATTGGTGGCCTTTGGCTTGTGTGTAAAGATGAAGGGATTTAGTGCCCCCAAACTACGCCAAGTTCCTTTTACAGCACAATTAGTAGAAGGCAGGTAATTATAATTATGGGGAAATAAGTAGTGTAATTTTGTTGCTACAAGAAAGAGCCGTTAAACTATATAGTTTAACGGCTCTTCTTTTTTTTCTTCATAAGATTTTCATGGGCTTAGAAGGTAGCGAGCGTAGAGCGTTTCCACCCTGTACTTGTTTTGATGTAAATGAAATCATCGTCCCAGCTTACATCTCCTACATTACCACTAGCATCACCTGTGCTCGTAGGTGTAAATGATTGACGAAGACGCAACTGGTCAAAACCAGTAGTACCATTAATATCAAACAGGGCTGTAGGTGCTCCCGTATTGATTCCTATGTTGCCAGCATTGCTGATTTGAATTCTATTAATGTTGTTGGTACGAATATTCAACCCTACATTATTGGTGGTTCCTATAAAGTCATTGGCAGGATTGGTTGCACCATTGCCTGTGAACCCCCAACCGCCAGAGGTAGCTTGCCACGAAACCAAGCCACTACCATCTGTAGTGAGGACTTCACCTGCTCCACCATCAGTTGTAGGCAAAGTGAACGCATCATTAATATTAATGCTACCATCTTTGTATACTGTCATAGCATTGGAACGAGCAGCATTTCCTGTACCATTTCCGATCACAAAAATTCGGTCAGCAGCTCTCCAACCATTGGCACTTATTGGAGTATAGGTCGTATTATATAAACCCACTACCATTTCACCAAAAGAAGCAGCTATACTCGCTCTACCACTAGCAGATGAGTACAATCCATCTGCACTGTTCTCTCTACCACCTAAAACCACAGCATATTCATTAGTGGCTTGGTTATCTCTACCTCCTATAACTGCAGAATACTGATCATCTATTTGATTATCTCTACCTCCTATAACCACAGCATAATTACCATCCGCAGTATTACCTCTACCACCAATGATACCTGCGCCCTCTCGTACACTTGTATTTTGAAAGCCTCCGATTACAACAGAATAGGTTCCAGATGCAATATTGTCCTCTCCAAAAGCTACAGCAAAGTCATTTTGTGCCTCTGTTGTCTCTCCAAATGCAAAAGAAGCATTTCCTGATGCAACATTATCTTGTCCAAAAGCAAAAGCAGAAGTTCCTGATGCAACATTTGTTTCACCATAGGCATAAGCATAACGCTCAGTTGCCTGATTGTCTTGTCCATGGGTATAGGCATAACGCTCTGATGAAATATTTGCTTCACCGTAGGTGTAAGAATAACGATTTGTTGATTGATTGTCTTCTCCATGAGCATAAGCATACCTATCAAGGGCATCGTTATTTTGACCATGAGCATAAGCATAAATAGCTGTTGCTTCATTGTCTTGTCCAGTAGCAATTGAATACATACCACTGGCCAGATTATCTTGACCATGACTATAACTAGCACGACCAGAAGCAACACTTCTTAGTCCAGCAGCTAGGGCAAGGTCTCCAGAAGCAATACTACCTCCTGGAATAGCTTGTAAACCAGTACCATTGGCATTGATGTCCCAATCATTATCTGCAGCTGAGGCAGTTGCTGAGGCACCTAAGGGTACCCACTCGGTACCATCCCAATAATAAAATCCTTCTCCAGATCCTCCCGTTACACCAGCATTGGTGTTGTATACTATCAATCCTGTAGCGGGAGCATTTACAGGCGTAGTTCCATCATTTACGGCGACCAAAGTTACTCTGGGAAGTAGGAAACCTCGGTCTGTTGCAGATACATCTAATTTGGCGCTGGGGTGAGGTGTACTTGTACCGATTCCTACGTTTTGGGCGGTAAGGATCGTAGCACTAAAAATCAATAACAAAAGAGTTATATATTTACTCATAACACACTATTTTTTAGATGATTATCAAAATTAAAGAGTTTAGAACCATAAGATACAAAAAAACCTACTTAGTAACAACTTAAATTACAATCAAATATTGTCCTTACCGATTAATTATGAGGCGGCATGTCAAATGTAAGGCTGTAATCTTTCAAGGTTAATCTGCCAGAAGAACCAAGCAATAGCTAAGTTATGCCAAATATCCTTTTTAGAAAAGGAAAGCGACTTTCTGACCAAACGGCTCACTCTAGCTCTAATAGTAGCATTAAACCCCTCAATGAAGTAAGTCAAATGCTTACCTACCTTGTGTTGCTGTGGTGGGATAATGGTTTTGTAGGCTTCAAGAGCATCTGTTTCAAAGTAACTTGTTTTTAATTCATCAGGCACTTTCTTCCAAAGTTTCAGTGCCGCTCTTTTGCCTCGTCCACCTATATGCTGTGCGATGACTAATTTGTGTTTTGGGTCATAAACAACCCAAATCCAACGCTTTCTCTTTTTAGACCGAACAAAAGACCATAACTCATCTGCCTGTAAACGAAACACTTGCAATTTGTCAAGCCGATCAACTA
>JBGCDW010000163.1:0-25866 GCA_045105775.1 Aureispira sp. | reverse complement strand
CCTATGCTATGGTTGATCCTGCTGGACGCTTTTTTGATAATTCCAAAGGGCATTATACCTACAGTGATAAGATTCTTGATGTTGGCCCAGAAGCAGCTTACAAACAAGTGGTAGTGGATTCAACTATTTTTGCAGAACGAGAAGGTAAATACGCTTGGTAAGATGAATAAATACAAGATGCTGCTAACCAAAATCAAACAGATTAGTTAGCAGCATTGTTAATCTACCCCACTTGTTCTTGCTTAAAAGGCATAGATACAATAAAAACCGATCCTTTGCCCACTTCCGATCTCACATCAATGGTTCCCCCATGTGCGGTAATAATGGCCTGCACATAACTCAACCCCAGTCCAAAACCCTTTATATCGTGCAAATTGCCTGTAGGCACTCTATAAAATTTATCAAAAATATGCTTGCGCGCCTCTTTGGAAATGCCTAAGCCATTGTCTTCAATCTCAAACTGAAAGCCATTGCCTGCATTTCTGGTTCTTATGGTAATAATGGGTTTTTCTGGCGAGTATTTATTGGCATTGTCTAGTAGATTGTGTACAATATTGGTAAAGTGGGTTTCATCGGCTTCTATAACCGAGTTTTGTGCTTCCAACTCCAAAACCACTTGCCCGCCTTTTTGGTCTACCTGCATGGCAATTTTCTCCGCTGCATTTAGGATCACATCATCGGCATACACTTCCTCTACATTGAGTTTAAACTCTCGCTTATCAATGCGCGCCATTTGCAAGACCTTGCCTACTTGGCTATTCATACGCTTGTTTTCTTCTTCGATAATATTGATAAAACGCATCGCCTTTTCGGGCTGTCCTTTGTCCATCCATTTTTTGATGGTGCCCGCAGCAATCGTAATGGTGGCAATAGGCGTTTTAAATTCGTGGGTCATGTTGTTGAGGAAATCGTTTTTCATTTCCGACAATTTTTTCTGCTCTATAATTACCTTGATGGTGTAATAAAAACAGAACAACACAATGGCTGTAAAAATAATCGTACTCAACAAATGTAGCCACATACCACTCCACAAAAAACTGCCTGTACTTGGAAAATCAATATACAAGCGGGCCACTTGATCGTTGGAACTGGGAAATAAATTGATGGAGTATTTATAATCGGACTTGGATTGATAACGCCCGCCACATTTTTTGGAAACATCATTTTGCATCACAAAAGCATCCTTCCTATTAGAATAAATAGCCAAGGCATAAGGCGTGGTAATCCCTTTGTCTATGAGTTCTTGGTGCAATAACGTATCCAAATAACGAATACTAACCCGTTGTTGGACCGGTATATCTCTTACAATGCCATGATGCACAAAAAAACGCTCAAAGTGTACTCGATAGGCTTCTTTTTCATTGCCCCGTTTCCAACTTCGGGTCGTTTCTGTCGTTTTAAAATTTTCGGCCAAATGTGCGACCGTATTTTCTGACAAAGTATCTACCGCCGAATATTGCTGGCTGTGATGATTGGTATCAGCATAGTAATAATTGGAGATTTCATTCACCTCCAGCAAGCTGGCAATTTCGCGTTGGCGACTGCTCAATGCCGTTAATCTAGGCAATTGTAAATTGTATAAATTGGCTGTTTTTTCCAACTCCTTTTGTTCCAGACGCGAAACAATATGATCCATGGCATGATGTACACTTCCATCAAACAGCTCTTTATTGAGTTGATAACTGGACCAGATGGAATAGACTTGCATCGCCAAAATACCAAACAAAGCGGCACTTACCAATACTACAATTTGTCGAATGGCTTTTTGAGTCATAACTTTTGTTGCATGTAATGAGTAATAACGGTAGCCAATTGAGTGGCAGCCACAGGATGAAAACGAAACCACATTTCTGGTTCAAAAATCTCTAGTTCAGACACCGCCAATACCCCTTCATTGTCCCAAACCAAATCTACCCGCGCATACAAGGGCATGGAAGGACAACTCGCTACAGCCTGTTGGGCCAATTGAACGGCAGCCTCAGAGGGCTGGTAAGCCCTTACGGTTCCTCCAAAATCATCTTGTACTCTAAAATCTCCTTCCTTAGCTATTTTTAATACCGCATGGGTCACTATATCTTCCACCAACATTACTGCTATTTCGCCTTTGTTGACCACATTGTACAAAAAGGGCTGCAACATCATATCTTCTGCTGCTATCAATTCCTGAAACAAGCGTTCATAAGTCGCCCAATCTTCGGGGCGGAGTTGGTAGGTGTGGCGGCCTCCTGCCGAAATGGTAGGCTTGAGTACTGTATGCTCCCAGCCCAACGCTTGGTGCAATTTAGCCAACGTAGTTTTTGTGCCTTTTTTGATAAAATGCGTGGTGGGTACGGCTACCCCTTTGGATGCCAATTCGGTCAAATAATGCTTATCACTATTCCAATAAATAGAAGCCAACGGATTGATGAAATGGGTTTGCTCCCTAGTTTTTATCAACCATTGGCTAAATGCCTCAAAATTAGCTGAATAGTCCCAAGGTGTTCTAAACAAAGCAAAATGGGTAGTAGACCAATCAAAATCACTAGACCAAGCTACCCGATTGACACGCCAGCCAGCCTCTTCCAATGCTTGCTGTACCAAACCATCTTCATCGAG
Source organism: Aureispira sp. (assembly GCA_045105775.1). Classification (GTDB taxonomy): domain Bacteria; phylum Bacteroidota; class Bacteroidia; order Chitinophagales; family Saprospiraceae; genus Aureispira. The sequence goes on along the minus strand of JBGCDW010000163.1, from coordinate 23,271 downwards.
TATTTGCTGTATATACCAATCAGGGTTTTCAGGAAATTCGTATTCCTCAGCAGTGATTAAGGTAATATCGTATTGTTTCATCATGAATTATTAATCCCACCAAATTACACACCATCGCCACGCAATCGTCTAAAACGTTTGCGCGCTTCTACCGTAAACAAAGAGCCAGAATGATCAAACAAAATTTGCTCGTACAAATCTTGTGCTTTTTGGGGTTCATCCATTCTCAACTCATATATTTCTGCCATTCTAAACAAAGCATTATCCACCAAAATACCATCTTTGTATTCCTTGGGGATGCGCTCCAACAAAGCAATGGCTTCGCTATAATTTCGTTTTTTAATGGCTATTTCTGCTTTCTGATACAGAATATCATCGCCCAAACCATGCCCCTTGTACTGCATCAGAATACTATCCATAACTACTATAGAATGGTCAAACTGATTCTGAAACAACAACAATTCAGCTCTGGCAAACAAATTCATAGGGCGTTGGGTCGTGTCTAGTGCATAATGTTCCAAAATGAATACCGACAAATCAATGGCATCATTGGAAATGAGTTCAGAAGTAGAGCCTTTGAGAATATCCAATTGATCTTGTGCCCACTCAAAATCGCCCTTGTAATAAGATAATTTAGCATTTTTATACCGAGCCAATTCGCCTAATGGCGCATCTTTCATTTCTTTGTCTACTTGAGAATACAACAGTGTAGATTCCCAAACTTCGCCCTGCATCAAATAATAGTCTCCCAAATCAATTTTAGATTCACAACGCGCAATTCGAGACAGTTCGGGCATTTTGACCACTGTTTCTAGTACTGCTATTGCTTTGTCCAGATCATTGAGATAAAATGCCTGTAACTCTGCCATTTCGCGCATAATTGCAGCCGTATTAAAACTGCGTCCAAATTCTTCTAAATAAATAATGTACTCGCTCTCCAACTCCAACAACTCCTCTCTGGTATATTCAAAGCCACTAATTAATTTGTCGCGTTTGGCAATGAGCAAATAGCGTTTGGAATCTATATAATAAGGGCTATCCATTCCTTTTTCATCCACAATATATTCATAGGCCGCTATCCCTGCATCATATTTTTTTTCGCGCACCGCTGTTTGAGCTAGAATATAAATGCGGGCACCATTTTCATTTTGACGCTTATCCAAGGCCTTGGCTTGGCGCAAGGCACTGGCAAAATCCCCTTGCTGCTCAAACACCCAAATCAACATAATAGAGTAAATGCTTACTTCTGGCGACTTGTTGATGCGTCCGTACAACTGTTTTTTCAATTCGTCAAAACCAGCACCTCCAGAAAGTTCTCGCTGAAAAAATGCTTGAATATTGGTCATGCGTTTGGGCAGGTATTCCAAACAATCTAAGTAACTCTCAATCATTTTGGGGATATCACCTTTGAGACGGTATACAGAACCCATTTCATAAGCAAACATGTTTTTGATTTTCATCAATTTGCTGCCTTTTTCATAGGCATTGACTGCATAATCATATTGTTTGCCCTTGATAAAGGCATTGGCCAATTTGACAACCTGCACTTGATTGGCCGATAATAGTTTGATGGATTTTTCGTATTGCTCATCGGCCTTACTGCGATTGCCTTGGCGTTCAAATAACAATCCATAACTCACATAACGCTCTACTTTTTGGGGCGAGGTTTTGATGGCTTTTTTCATCATTTTTTCGGCCTCCTTATAGTCCTCCAACTCCAACAAGGTCACAAAATAACGCTCAAAATAATAGTCATTCGCTCTATTGCGCTCATGCAACTCTTTGTAAATAGTAGCCGCCTTCTCAAATTCACCATCAGAGAAATATTTGCGGGCTAAAGCAGGAGATTGAGCCTGTAATTGCCCTAACAACAGCCAACTTATTATAACAAAAATGTATTTTTTCATAAAAACAAAGATAACTTAAACAACTTCATTGAATACTTAAGGATTCTCACCAAAAGCCCTTGTAACAATTTACTATATTTCATGCAGAGCTGTTGTATGCTCCAAAAGGTATAACTAAATTTTAACCTTAATCCGCTTGCTGCATACACCACCTACTAAGGGCAACGCTCTGCCCATAACGCTTCTTGGCCTGTTGGCAAGCTATCGCGCTCGGCAATTAATTTGGCCTCTTGATAAACAGCACACGCCGTACTTAATTGACCTTGTTGAAACAAGATTTCTGCTCGCATTGCCTGATGATTTACAGGAATTTGGTTTTGATTGACCCGAACAAAAGCATTCAAATCATTCAGTGCAGCATCGTAGTTTTTTTGTGCTAATCGAATCAACATGCGGTTGTAATAAGGGCGGCCCTGTTCATAATTGGGAGCCAATTCCAATACCTTGCTATAATAATGAACCGATTTCAGAAGCCACTGCTCGCTACTGTCTGTTTGGTATTGCTCATAACTCAACTTGGCCAAATTGTACAATATAGTAGTATCATCGGGAAATTGAGCGAGCGAAACCTCCATTTGAGCAATCATTTCTGGTATTGTTTTTTGTTGTGGAACGGCCGATGCGCCCAAATTCTGACGCTTCATCATTTGATCCAATTGCTCGGCACTAAATCCTGGAAAATCTTCCTCCTCTTGGGGCTGTTGTCCTACTTGACAAGCAGCCAAAAATAGGAGCAACAAACACAGTGTACTCAACAAACGCAACATATTCTGTCTAATTTTTAGTAAATTTGTATAGAAAGGATTTTTGATGAATCCAAAAGATAAAAAGGTTACAACAATGACTATCAATCCATACTAAAAGGATAGTATCCCTGTTGTTATTGCTTCGTTAGTTTAAACTTCTTACTCCAATGTATCAAAACTTACGAAGTGTCAATGTTAAGTTAGCAAATTTATTGACTTATGAAGGCTTTGTATCAAATTCTATGCTATTGTTATTTGGGTTGGCTGTTGGCTTCTTCGTCTGCTGTTTATGCTCAAATATCTGATAGTAGTGCTCGTGTCTACACGGCCATCAATGAAGATTTGTTTGTCAATACCAAATGGAAGTATACCTACACGACCCATGCCGAGAGTAATACCGTCATTCACAAAGCTGATGAACAATACGATCACTTTATCTTTTTTCGTTATGATTATGGTTTTCAAAATTATCTCAATGGCACCTTAACCACAGGTATTTGGCGGTTGAACAAAGAACAAAACGAAATTAATTATCTATTTAGAAAGGTAGATTGGTGGCGTATAGCGGCGTTTGATGAGCAAACATTGATTCTAGAATTTACGATGAATCGAAAATCCTCTTATCGTTATCACTTTGTTCGGGTCAGTAGCAAAGAGGCTCCTTTTGAACGCTCGCCCAACGATTTGCCTGATATATTGGTCGATTTTGAAGAGCCGTCTGATTATGCGACCACAGAGAGTTATTTGGCTTACCTAGAACAACGAGGCATTAGCTACAATCAAAAACGGTGGGAACGCCGCCAAGCACGACGTGCCAAACGCGAAGAACGCCGCCGCAATCGCCTAGCCAAAACAGCTCGTGGACGCGCCAAGCTGGCCGAAGAAGCACCCAAAGAACTCTTACAAGTAGAACTAGTAGGTGGTGGTTTTTTTGGAGGGGTCGATCCTGTTTATCGAAATATCATTCTTATCAAATCAGATGGACAAGTGATCAAAGAATACCAAAGTGCCTTACAGGGTTTGCAGGTTAGTAAGCATACTATTGAGCGCGAAACACTAGAGGAGTTGGTCGCTTTTATCGAAGAAAAGCAGTTTTTTGATTTGGATCAAACCTATGGCTGTGAAAACCCTGCTTGTGATAAACGTCTACAAAGCAAACCCCGTCCTATTGCCCTTAGATTGGCCGTCACCAAAGGGGTAAGACGCAAAATTATTACCATTCCTATTTGGGATGGTCGTGGCAAGGAACACTCTTTTATCAATTACCCAGATGAGTTGGATACTATTGTGCGTGCTATCATGAATGCGGCTACCCCACCCACTCAATAATGTACTTTGGTTCAATCCTTGTTGCCTATGGTACTTGATAGTAGAAAAGCGGTTTGCTTATTTTTTTACAAATTAGAACATCAGCTTTATGGCTCGTTTTTTATGCTTAGTTATTGGAATATTGGGATTGAATAGTACGGGTGTTTGGGCACAAGGAGATGCTGCTGGAGCCAAAAATTTTGGAATAAGTTTGGTACAAGCCTTCTACGACAACCAGTGTTCGTATGTTTTTGATCATTTGGACCAAAGGGTTACTTCGTTGCAGGGTGGACAGCAATTAGCGATCCATGCGTCCATGCGTAGTTTGTTTTGTGAAGACATGCCTATTCGCACCGATATTTCTAACAGCTATACCAAATACACGGAACAATACCAACCCAAAGTATACAACCACAAGACTTTTAAGAAGCAATTTCCCGCTTGGGCCAATCATATACAACTCAAGCCAGGTGATTTTTTCTTTGATGGTGCTAACCCTAGAGCTGCTGGATATACGCGACTGTTTACCAGTGAAAATCAAGTTCGTTTTATTGTGCGTTATCAAGAAGGTGACTGGGTGATTATTGGTTTTTAGATCAAAATAGCCTTATGCTAAACAACATGTTCCTTATCTGATTACGAAACCAGCCTTTTACTGTTTACCCAACCATTATTTTCTGCATTCCCCATTTGCTAATCTTTCATTAAAAAATCTAAAAATGAAGAGGCATTCAAAAATCTAGCTATTTTTGTGGTCTCTAACCTTCCTTGTAGCCACTATTAAAGGGTGCAAGGGTTTAAAATTTTGTTGGAATTATGGGTAGAATTATTGCTTTAGTCCTTTTAGTAGGCAGTTTGTCAGGATTTACTTGGTGGACTTTGAATCAAAATAATACGATCAAAGATACCTTTGCAGAAAACAAGCACTCTATGTTTGCTTGGGAGCAGTTGGATCAAATTGATCGTATCTTTATGGCAGATCGAGCAGGTCGTCAAGTTTTATTGCAGCGCGTGGAAGATATGCACTGGACTTTTGAGAATAAAAGAACAGGGAAACAGTATCGAGCCAATCCAAACGCTATTTGGATGTTGTTGCAAACGATTACGCGTATTCGTGTTCGAGAGCCTGTTAATAAAGCAGCCTTGGAAAATTCCGTCAAATCTTTGGCTAGTAAAGCCACCAAAGTAGAATTGTACGATAAGGCGGGCAATCAATTGCGCGTTTATTATGTGGGAGCAATGACCAGTGGGGCTACTGGCAACTTGGTGATTATGCAAGATTCGGATCAACCTTATGTGGGGTACATTCCCAATTTTCAGGGTACGATAGATACGCGCTATATTGTAGATGAAGAGACCTTGCGCGATAAGGCATTTATACGAGTAGAACCCAAGGATATTGAATTTATACAAGTAGCTTATCAAGACCCTATACAGCAAAAAGAGTCGTTCCGAATTACACAAAAGAGCCTTGGTAAATACGACGTTACGCCTGTTTATGAGAGCACTACGCCGCAGCCTGCTAACCATCTCAACCAAGCGAATGCAGAAACTTTTTTTGAGGATTTTGATGTAATTGCAGCAGAGAAAATTATTTATGATAAAATGCAACGCGATACGGTTATTACCACCAATCCTTTTGCTGTGGTCACGTACAAAGCATCCTATCACAACGAACCACAAGTGCTTAGGATTTACTCCTTGAACAACCCTAATGCAGACCGTGGAGATGGCGACCCAGGGCATCGTCAAAAAATTCAACGTTATTTTGTAGATATTAATGAGGATAACTTTTTCTTGACTCAGCACATGGTTATGCGTTCTTTGTATTGGGGGTACAACTTCTTTTTCCAAAATGCCCCCGTTGTATTACAAGAAGATGAGGCAAGCACCAAGCAGCGTTTTCCCGATGGTAAAGAAGAAATTAGAGAAGCCCGCGCCAAGCGCAAACGTCTTACCAAACAGGAATAATTAGGTATTTTGATCGCTTGCTTAAGTAGTCTCTAAACAGATGGTAATTTGCTCCAATGAACAAGGAATTCTTACTTAATATTTTATTCTTATTGGCCGTTAATCTGCTGATAAAACCACTTTATATTTTTGGGGTAGATCTAAAAGTCCAAAACGAAGTTGCAGACTATGGTTTGTATTTTGCTTTGCTCAATTTCTCTTACATCTTTCAAATTTTTAGCGATTTAGGCATTCATCAATACAACAATAGACAAGTTGCCCAGCATGAGTATTTGTTTGAGAAGTATTATCCACATTTGCTCAGTCTCAAGGGGGGCTTGTCTATTGTATTTATTGGGCTGTCCTTGGTTGCGGCATTGTTGATTGGTTACAGCGGGCAAGCCTTGTACCTACTTTGTTTTTTGCTGCTCAATCAGATTTTCATCACACTAACCTTCTTTTTTCGCTCCAATTTATCGGGTTTACAAAAATATCGACTAGATAGTTTTTTGTCGGTATTGGATAAGTTGCTCATGCTATTTCTTGCTTTGCCACTACTTTGGGGGCCTTGGAAAATTGCTTTTAGAATTGAATACTTAGTTTATTTTCAGTCGATTGCATTTGGGGTTACCAGTTTTATTGCGTTTTTGGCTTGTCGCCGTTATTTCAACCAGCCCTTGAGGTTGACTTGGAACACGCCCTTATTAAAAACCATTCTGAAGCAAAGTTTACCTTTTTCCTTGGCTGTATTGTTGATGAGTATTTATACCAGAATGGATGCGGTTATGATTGAACGCTTGCTTTATGATCCACTATCAGATGCAGGCATAGTGCAAGGTAATTTTTATGCGGCCGCTTATAGGCTACTGGACGCGGTTAATATGGTAGGCTACTTGTTTGCAGGGCTGTTGTTGCCTATGTTTGCCAAAATGCTTCAAAAAAAGAACAACATTATGCCCTTGCTCAGTCTGAGTGTTCGTATGATGCTGGTAATTACGTTGAGTTTTAGTATTGCAGTTTGTTTTAATGCCACGCCTATCATGCAATTTCTTTACAAAGACTACCACCCTGATATGGTTCCGCTGTTGATATTGCTTATTATGGGTTTTAATGCCTTGGGCTTAATTCACACTGTCGGCACTTTATTAACAGCCAATAACAACCTAAAAGCCGTCAATGTCGTCTTTGTAATAGGCATTTTACTCAACTTGAGTAGCAATTATGTGCTCATTTTGAGTTATGGGGCTTGGGGGGCTGCGTTTAGTACTTTATTGACACAAAGTTTTGTCGCAAGTGTAGAACTGTATTTAGCCCGTCGCTTTTTTAGTTTGTCTTGGAATACCAGTTTTGTGGTGCAACTGAGTTTATTTATAAGCGGTTTGTTCCTTATCAATGGTTTAATGACGCAGAGTGGGTTGGCTTGGGGTTGGTGTTTTGTGGGAGCTGGGTGTTGTTCTGTGATTTGGGCTTTTATTACCCAACTGTTGCAACCCAAGCGCATTTTATCTGCATTTCAGTCAAAAGACCTGTAATTTTACTATTTTTGCACACTTGATTAATAAGACAAAAAATAAACTATAAATTTGTGTCTACAGACCAATAAACCATCTAAGCACATCCAATTGATTATTGCCTAACTTACATTAGTTTCCTCTTCTATTTTATCTTATTTAAATAGTATCATGCACAAAGAAAAAACTACTTATTCCTTGCTCGACATTTTAGGTATTTTATACCGTTGGCGTAAACCTTTGTTGAGGTTGATCTTAATAACAGCTGTTAGTTCAATTATTGTTACTCTATTATTAGATGATTACTACACGGCATCAACTACGTTTATTCCAACCAATGAAGAACAAAAACTATTTGACTCTGCGGGTAACCTCACTCTTTATGGTGGAGATGATGCAGTTAGTCGTATTTTAATTTTTGCCGAATCTGGTCCTTTTGTCAAGCATATGATTAAGGAATTTGATCTGGCTACTCGTTATGATATTGATGATAGTACACCCAAAGGGCGTAATTTGGTAGAGCGACGCTTTAAAAAGTTGTTTGACATCAAACGAAATAAGCACAGTGGTTTGGAGATTTCTATACAAGATACGGATCGAGAAGTAGCCTATCAAATGGTTATTGCTGCTCTCAAAAAAATTGGAGATTTGTATCGTTCTGCTACCTCTGGCAATAAGGAATTGATTAAAGAAACCTACGAAAAAGCAATTGCTGAAAAAGAAGCCGAGTTGATTCAAGTAGCAGATACCCTTACGATTTTGCGCAAAAAATTCAACATTTTTGATGTAAATCAACAAAGTGGTTCCTTGGCACATATGTTAACCTCTCTTGAAGGACAACTAGAATACGACCGTGCAAAACTTCTCTCTTTCCAAGAGAACAATGCTTCTAAGGATTCTATCATTAATGTGTCTGCACGTATTGCTGGTGCCACGAGTCAGCGCAACTTAATGCGTGGTGGCATAGAGAACAATGCGGATAAAACAGCAACTGCTTCGGATATTTATGCATTTAACCAAGGTCGTGACTTGGTGATTTATTGGGAAACTAAAATTGCGAATCTCAATGAAGAACTTTCTCTAATTATCACTCAATTTGCCAAGTTTAAAACCCATGCTTATTCTAATATTGCTGGTATTATTGTTTTGGAGCCCGTACAAATGCCTATGCTCAAATCCTATCCTATTCGTTCTCTGATCGTACTTGCTGCCATCTTAGCAGCCATTATATTGGGAATTATTGGGGTATTAATTTTAGACACGTACAAGCGTGTAAATTGGAAAGAAGTATTGTATGAGAAACCAGTTGGTCATTCGTAAGCATTCGCTTGCTCTATTTACAGTCTACAGCTCTATACTGGTTTTAAGTACACTGGCAGCCATTTATTTGCATTCTGTGTTGCCTTTGATCTTACCTATATTAGTGGCCTTTTTATTTCAGGTGGTGGTAGATTACGAAAAAGTCTACTTATTGCTCTTCTTGTGTCTACCTCTTTCTACAGAGGTCTTCATTACCGAGCACTTAGCTACAGATTTGCCTACAGAGCCGCTCATTGTAGGACTGATGCTCTTGTATTTCATATTGGTCGTTCATCAACCTAAGAATCTTAGTATGAAATTCTTAGGTCATCCTTTTTCACTGTTACTACTCCTACATATAGTTTGGATAGCCATTACTACGATTACTTCTTCTGAGGTAAGTTTTTCTGTCAAGTTTCTCTTAGCTAAGATTTGGTATGTGGTTACCTTCTTTTATTTTGCAGGTTTTATGTTTCGCAAAAAAGGGTACGTAGATAAAATTCTCTGGCTAATTGCCATTCCCTTGGCATTGGCTACCCTCAAGGTAATTTTGCACCATGCTACGCTCAACTTTGGTTTTAAGGCGATCAATGCCGCCTGCCCACCATTTTTTCGCAATCACGTAAGTTATGCCGCCATGCTTTCTATTTTCTTACCATTTATGTGGTATTTGCGAAAATGGGCCAAGGATGAACGAGCCAAGTATTGGGCAACGGTAATCTCTGGTATTCTTATCTTTGCCATTGTCACAGCTTACACTCGGGCCGCCTATGTGGCCATATTGTTGGCACTTATGGCATTTTGGATCATTCGTTTCCGTATTCTAGCACTGGCTATGGGGCTTGCTACTGTTCTTATTATTGGGGTGCTGGTTTTTCTACTAACTGGCAACCGTTTTATGGAATTGGTGCCCTCTGAGAAAACAGTAGCCCATACCGAACTTTCAGGGATTATTTCCTCTACTTCTGAGTTGAAGGATGTTTCGACGATGGAGCGGTATTATCGCTGGATTGCAGGCGTTCGGATGATTTCGGAAAAACCTGTTATGGGATTTGGGCCAGGTAATTTTTATACTTATTACAAGCAATATGCCTTGAGTCGTTTCTCTACTTATGTAAGTGGCAATCCAGAAAAATCAGGTGTTCACAATTACTATCTTATGGTAACTATAGAACAAGGGGTTATTGGATTGATAATTTTTATACTATTGGTTTACACCATTTTGCTCAGGGGACAAGATATTTACCACCAAACGACGGATAAAAAACAACGAGATTTGGTCATGGCGGTACTGCTTTCTAGTATCATTATTGATGCCTTCTTATTGATGAACGATATGATTGAAACGGACAAACTGGGTTCGTTCTTCTTTCTAAATATGGCAATTTTGATTACGGTAGAAATTAATAACAAGCGGCTGAAGGACAATTCTAACCCGAATAATAATGAAGAAACCCCTAGCCTTCCAACTCCTGCATAGCATGGGTCGAAAGACTAGGGTTTCCCTATATTCTGCAAATAAAATTATTGCTTGATAAAGGCGATATTGTCAGAATCTAACTGATGCGCTTGTAGATATTGGGTAATAGATGCTACGGGTTGTACCGTGCCTTCCTTACTGATAAGGTGTGCTTGATAGCCCAATGATTGTAACAATGCTTCTGCATTTTTGTGTGCCTCATTGCCACGCTCATCCGACAAATATTCTAATACAACAATTGGATGGTGCTTGGTTAAGCTTTGCTGTAGACCTTTTATCACCTTATACTCTGCCCCTTCTACATCTATTTTAATCACTGTGGGCACGCTATTTTCTTTAGCTAAGAATTCATCTAAGATGATACTTTTGATCGTAACCGCTTTGGGTTGATACTCCTCGAACCAATCTTCTTGGTCAAACTGCTCTATGTGCAAGGAATTGTATTCTGAATAGAGATTGGGAAATTCATAAAAAACCAAATCTGCTTCTTCATCGGAAACAGCTCGATTCAAAATCGTGATGTTATTGCTCAAACCTTGGTTCTTATCCAAAATCTTGTAGGTAGTTGGAGCAGCTTCAAACGAATACACCTTGCCCTCTGTTCCAACTAGTTTGGCAGCCAACAAACTAAAATAGCCATAGTGGGCTCCTACATCTACAAAGGTATCTTGGGGTTCTAAGTGTTGGATTAGAAATCTTGCCAGTCTTATTTCCGAATCGTGTGACTTTCCTCCTGTAAGGTAAATATCTGTGCTAGAAGGCAAGAATACGTGCATCGGCGTGTCAAAAAAAGTATTGCAAGTTACTTCTTTTTCCTTTTTGGTTCTTTTGTAAATAAACTCTCTAAAAAAAACAGCATCGATATACTTCAAAGGATGCTTCAACATTCTTCTAACCTTAGATGCCAATGCAATACGTTCAACAACTTTGATGTTGTTCAATAATTGCTCTTTATACATATTTCGACTACTTTTTTAAAGGACTTTATAATACAATTGAATTTCAGATAGTAGGCTTCCTATTAATAACTACCAAAATAACGTCTCACGAACCACTCAAGGGATAATAATCCCAATATTAAAAAGAAAATCCACTTTAAATGAATTAAAGAGCGTGTTTTGATGGTATCGTACAAAACAGGTTTGGCAAATCCCTTGGCATCAATCATAGCAGGCAATTCCAACAATTGAGAAGCCCCTACCACAACTCCCCCATTCTTTTCACTCATCAAATTGAGCAATTGGTGATTGGCTGTTGTTTCAAAGACCTCCAACTGAATTGCTTGTACACTAAAAGCTCCTCCCGACTTTAGCGTTTCACCATTATAAGTCGTGCGTGCTTCATATTTGTAATTGCCTTCGGGTAAGCGACCAACATTGAGCGTATAGCTCGATTCTGTTTTGTTAAAATTATAGGTAAATTTTTCGTCTTTTGCATTGGTAATCAACAAGGTGGCTTCAGGATCATTCACCCGTTCATAATTGCCGTTGTACAACTCGGCATCCATACTAATATTTTCATTCTCGGTATAGAGTGTATTGCTCACAAAAGCTCTAAAACGACGTTTATCTTCTTTGGTGCTTAAGTATTGTACAATTTTGCCCAACAATTCGTCAAATAAATCGTGTGATTGATGTTGAACGTAATCAAAAATACGCCACTTCCAAATTCCTTCTCCTGCAATAATCCCCTTTTTAATGCCTTGTTCCTCGCCCAATACCAATAGAGGATAGCTGGTATTAATAGACCCAATTCTTTGTTCCAACAAAACAGCAGCATCGGCCTTTGCTTTAAAATCACCAAAAGGAACAGTAATAGGAGGCAATTGTGCCAATAAATCCTTGACTTCCTCCTCCAAGGTAAAGACATTAAAATTGGGTTTCAAAGTAGGTTGGGCATCATTGGTTTGGTTGGCGCGGCCAATGATATTGAGCAAACCTTGACTCTGGTTAAAATTGGGTAAGTTGGTTTGTGTACCCACCACAAATAAATGGGGGGTCTTTTTATTTCTAATAGCTGTCATTACCTCAGCAATATTATTGCGCGTACTCGGCAATTGGTGCAACACCACAAAATCATAATCTGCAATGGCTACCTTCAAATCATCAACATACTGCAATTCTACTTCATAGTTTTTATTGTTGTTAATGGTTCGGCGCATAGCCGCCAAATCAGGGTGGGGCGATTCGGCCAATAAGAGGATTTTTTGACGGGCATCCAATACATCAATATAAAAATTCTTGGTATTATTGGCTGTGGTGGCCTCGCCTGCTACTTGCGAAAGCGAAACCGTGTATTTCTGCACCCCACTTGTTGTTGCTTCTAAGGTCAACTCTATGGTCGTAAAAAAGTCATTGTTATCTATGCTAATCAGTTGTTCTTGCAAGCGACGACCTCCTTTGGAGACTACTAACTTACTGGCACTAGAGCCACAATTAATAGCTGCTACATCAATTTGTATACTAAACCGATCTCCCAAGTAGGTAATTTGATTGTTGTATACTTTTTTGAGAATCAAATCTTTTTTGGGCACCGTATCGCCCAAGGCTACACCAAACAAAGGGGCATTGAGTTGATTGCCCAAGTAGAGCGGATTGCTTCCTTGATTGTAAATACCATCTGAGGCCCAAATAATGGTTCCTAAGTTTTGATTGCTGTACAAATCGTACATTTCTTGCATAAAACCTGCAATATTGGTGGCTTGATCGGTATAACTATGGTCTATTCCTTCTTTGACTTCTGCACCAAAAGAATAGGTTTTGAGGGTGTATTTTTCCTCCAACTGTGCTTTTAATTGCTCCATATCTTTTTGATATTGAGCTTGTTCCTCTTCAGAAAATTCACTTCCTATAGAAGCAGAATTATCTTGAGCCAATACTACTATAGGCTGCTCTGTTTGTGTAATGGTTCTCTTGATAACAGGAGAGAGCAGGAGCATACAAATAATGGTAACAGTCGTAAAACGCAACAAGCCTAAGCCTTTATTGAGTCGAGACGATTGTTCTCCGAAGCTTCGATCTCGATAATACAAGGCTATTGCATACAGCAATCCCACCAATACACAAAGTCCTAAAAACCACTTGGGATAGGAAAATAATACCGTAGATTGTAGCAAAAGAGCAGTAGTTGAATACATGAATTCTTATTCTTTAAACGAAGTTGAGTTGGTTACAAAAGGTAGCAAAAGAGGTTTGTATAGGGAATTGGCTTTATTTGTTAATCAAAATACCTATTATCTACACAACCCGCAACCTACAACAGAATGCTAAGATACATTTAACATTGATAATTAAGTTAGGATGTTAGGGTTCTAATAGACAAAGCTCCTGTTTTTTTAAAACCTACCAACTATAAACCGTTCCTTATAGTGTCTTTAATAATGAAGACAAGCCTCCTAGTGTTAAGAGTCAACTATGATTACTTTTTTCATCTCAATTGCTCTTATATTTGCTTGCTTTTTTTTGACAAATTATGCTTGTTGAATGATGGATTGTCCAAAACAGCTAGTTTTCCTATAAACTAATAACACAGCAATGAAGATCTTTCTCAGTTTCTTAGTCTTTTTGAGTCCTTTTATGGCTTGGGCGCAATCTATTATTAGCGGTCACATTACAGATTCGCAAAAAACGCCCCTAGCAGAAGTTCAAATTCTCAATATATCCAATGGTCGCCATGCCCACAGCAATGAATATGGAGACTTTAACATCCAACAATCCCAAATGGGCGACACCCTTCGATTGCACCATATGGCCTATGCTATTCAGGAGGTTGTCATTGATAAAAATAATCTAACTATTGAATTGCAAGACCAATTTCTCGATATGGAGGAAATTCTCATTCTACCACAAAAAAACAGTTTAAACTTGCTAAATGCAATTGATAGCAGAGTCAACCCTGTTAATTCTTCGCAAGATATTTTGAGAAAAGTGCCTGGTCTTTTTATTGGCCAACATGCTGGAGGGGGCAAGGCAGAGCAGATTTTTTTGAGAGGTTTTGATATAGATCATGGTACAGATATTACATTGACCGTAGATGGATTACCCGTCAATATGGTTTCTCATGCACATGGCCAGGGTTATGCCGATTTGCACTTTGTCATTCCCAAAACAGTAGAGCGATTGGATTTTGGCAAAGGTACATATTATGCCGAACAAGGAAATTTCAATACAGCAGGGTATGTCGATTTTCAGACCAAAAACCAGTTAGACAACAGCTTGATAAAATTAGAAATAGGGCAATTTAGCACCTTGCGTGCCTTAGGGATGTTTAATTTGATCAAGAAAGAAAAACACCAAGCTTATGCAGCCATAGAGTATTCGGGTACAGATGGCCCTTTTGAAAGTCCACAAAACTTCAATCGCATCAATTTATTTGCCAAGTATACGGGTTCTGTTAGTATGACAGACAAGGTTAGTGCTACGGTATCTCACTTTACCAGCAAATGGGATGCTTCAGGGCAAATCCCTCAACGTGCCATAGATCAGGGCTTGATTAATCGTTTTGGAGCCATAGACGATACATAGGGGGGCAATACCAGTCGTACCAATATTCAGGTACAACATCACAAGCTTTTGTCCGATCATTCTTCTATCAAAAGCAGCCTGTACTACAGCAAATATGATTTTTTACTCTTCTCTAATTTTACCTTTTTCTTAGAAGACTCACTCAATGGCGATCAAATCAAACAACAAGAAGATAGGACTATTGTGGGACTAAACAGTGCTTATCAACATTATTTTCACTGGGATAAAGCGTCGGGAAACATAGAAGCAGGGATACAACTCCGCCACGATTATGTTGGAGACAATGAGCTTTCGCGTACACTCAATCGGCAACAAACCTTATCCTACATACAATTGGGGGAAGTGCACGAGAGCAATTTTGCGGCCTATGCCAATGCTTCCTTTGACATCGGCAAATGGACATTGGGGGCAGGGATAAGAGCAGATTATTTCGATTTTCAATACAATGACCAGTTACCAATTCAATATGAAACCCAAAGTACTACTCAAGTATTTTTCAGCCCTAAGTTAAACATTGCCTTCACCCCCAATGCCAAACTGCAAGCTTATGTCAAGGCTGGCCGAGGCTTTCACTCCAATGATACAAGGGTTATTCTCAGCCAAGCACGCTCTAGTTTGCCTGCTGCTTATGGAGTAGATGTGGGTGTTTTTTGGAAGCCATTGCCCCGATTGCTTATTAATACGGCTTATTGGTTCTTGTTCTTAGAGCAAGAATTTGTTTATGTGGGAGATGCTGGCATTGTAGAGCCTAGTGGACAAACACAACGCCAAGGGGTAGATTTAAGTATTCGTTACCAACCTTTCGATTGGTTGTTTTGGAACATAGATGCGACCTATACCCATGCTCGTGCTCTCGAAGAAGCAGAAGGAGAAAATTTCATTCCATTGGCTCCTGATTTGACCATAACGAGTGGCTTACAAGTGCTACACCCATCGGGCGTATATGGAGGCGTACAATTACGGTTTTTGAAAGACCGTCCCGCCAATGAAGACAATTCGATCATAGCTCCTGGCTATACCATCGTAGATTTAAATGCAGGATTTAGATTCAAACGTTTTGACCTAGGGTTTCAAATTCAAAACTTATTGAATACAGACTGGAATGAAACGCAATTTGCGACAGAATCGCGTTTGAGCAACGAATCAAACGCGGTAGAAGAAATTCATTTTACACCTGGTACGCCTTTCTTTTTCAAAGGTATTGTTCAGTATAGTTTTTAATCGGCCTTCTCTAAAGCATACTGTTTAGGAAATAGTTTTGTATTTTAGGATTAATCCCTACGTTCTTTCGTTACTATCTAAATTTTTTTCTTCTTATGAGGCTATTATTTACACTCCTATTCATCAGCATTGGATGCTGTTGCAGTAACACGGCCCTTGCTGCCCCTGGTGATACCACAACTGTATATGTACACAATAATGTAGATATGGTTTGGTTTGAGAATTACGATCGCCAAGCTGTTTTTCCTGATGCCAATACAAGCTATAGAAAAGTAGTAATGACCTATACACTAGGCTGTGCTTCGGGAGGTTGTAGCGATTGGGATTACACCACTCAAATTTCTTTTAGAAGACCAACAGGCACCTACAATTATTTTACAACACCTGATACTATTTCTTTAAATCCCTTGGTAATTGTACAGATTCCTGATAGCACTGAAATTATAGAAGATATGGAGCTGGGTCGCGTCATTACGCCCTATGGTTCTTATATGGATAATAATCAGAATGGCTTTAGCAACCAATGGGCGCATCGTTATGCCTTTGATGTGACCGACTATGTGCATTTGCTGAAAGATACTTGCCAAATTCGGGCACATTATTCGGGTTGGAGCAGTGGCTTTAGTGTTTCCTTGCGTTTTGATTTTATTGAGGGCACCCCACCTAGAGATGTATTATCCATCCAAAATCTTTATCGAGGCTCCAAACGCTACAATTCCTCTGCTGATTTTGAAAGCACGTATTTTACGCCCAAAACAATAAACGCGCCTGCCAATGCCAACAGTGCTCGTGTTTTTTCTACGATTACGGGACATGGTTTTGATAATAATGTCAATTGTGCCGAATTTTGTCAACGTCAATACACGGTCAATACCAATGGCACCCCACTAGGAAATGCCATGATTTGGAAAGATGATTGTGGCTCCAACCCTATTTATCCACAGGGAGGAACTTGGATTTATGATCGGGCAGGTTGGTGCCCTGGCTCCAAGGGAGATATTCACGAGTTTGAATGGAGCACGTTTATACAAGGAGCCAATACCATAGATTTTGATATGCAAAATTATACCTGGTCGGGCACACAAGCCCCTTCTTATACCGTAGATGCACATGTTGTTTTTTATGGGAACAATAACTTCACCAACGATGCTTCCTTAATGGATGTAATTGCTCCCAATACCCACGAGGAACATCTGCGCCAAAATCCATTCTGTGGCAATCCCAAAATTCGAGTCAAAAACCTTGGTGCGGCTCCTATGACCAGCTTGGTGATTGAATATGGCTTAAATGGTGCAGGCTTGTGTACCTATGCTTGGACGGGCAATGTCTCCTTCTTAGACGAAGTAGAAATCGAATTGCCTACCTTGCAATGGCAAGGAGCCAATCCAAGTGATCCGACCTTTACGGCTAGTATTGTGCGTATTAATGGTACGACGGATGAATTTCCGCAGGACAATAGTATGCAAACCAATTATACCGTTCCTGATATTCTCAGCTATCCATTTTTATTATTAGGGATTCAGACCAATAACAACGCTAATGAAACCAGCTATAGTGTCAAGGACAAAGACGGCAATGTAGTATTTCAGCGTTTGCAAGGTTCTATGAATGCCAATACCCTCTATAAGGATAGTTTGTTCTTAACAGATGGCTGTTATACCCTTACGGTAAATGATGCGGCTGGAGATGGCTTGCAATGGTGGGCCAACACCGCACAAGGGGCAGGACAAGTACGCTTTTTTAGTCCTATCTTTACCTTTGTAGCCATCAAGACCTTTAATCTGGATTTTGGTAATGAATTGGAATACACCTTTGTTTGGAACAGTGTAGACAGCATACAAAGTGCTTGTAGCAATGTCATTGCAACAAAGGACTTGCCTGACAATCTAGAACTGATGCACAGTTTGTACCCCAACCCCACCACAGGTATTTGTCAGGTAGAAGTGGGCAGTATTCAAGAACAAAGCTATACCTGTACCATTTATAATATTATGGGTAAGGTGGTGCAGCAACAGCTCGTACCGCCCACCACACACCAAAGCTTGCAATTCGATCTAGAAAAGGAACCTGCGGGTGTGTATCTATTTGAGGTCAAAGGTGCATTGGGCCAATCAAGGGTAGAAAAATTTATTATTGCGCGGTAGGAATATCATGGATGTAGACGATGTAGCGGCACAAAATTTTGTGTCGCTACATCGTTTTACCCTCTTTACGCAATTCACGTTTAATGCCTTCCGTAATGTCGTCCATAGATACGGCATTGCTTCCCCTTCGGAGAGCACTCAAGGAACAATAACGCAACACATTGATGATACTACCACCCGTGATTTTATATTCATGGGCAATGACAGAAAAATCAACATCTTTTTCTTTTTCTACCAATTTGAAGCTATTCGCCCAGAGCTGTTCGCGCTGCTCCACATTGGGTGCAGGGAAATAGATAATGGTCTGAAAACGACGGGTGAAAGCAATATCCATATTGGCCTTGAGATTGGTAGCTAGGATAACTACGCCCGAATAATCCTCTACACGCTGCAAGAGATACGCCACCTCTTGGTTGGCATGGCGGTCTTTGGAATCGGAGGTTGCCGTTCTTTTTCCAAATAAAGCATCCGCTTCATCAAAAAACAAAATCCAATCTTTGTTTTCGGCCTGATCAAAGATATTGGCCATATTTTTCTCGGTCTCCCCAATATATTTAGAAACCACTTGCGATAAATCTACTCGGTACACATCTCGCTTCATTTGCTTACCTAACAAACAAGCTGTTAGTGTTTTACCTGTACCTGGAGGGCCATAAAACAAAGAACGATAGCCTCGTTTAAGTTGTTTGCTCAAGCCCCAATCATCCATAATGGTATTTTGATGCTCCAACCAAGCAGCAATTTCACCAATTTCACCCAATACATAAGGATCCAAAACCAAATCTTTCCAATCCAAGCGCGTACTCAAGCGTTTGGCGGGGAAACTCATATTAAAATCAGGCTTGTAAGGTTCCCCTGAGGTAAAGAACGTGAGGTACTCTTCACTAATTTCCAAACCAGAACTCAATACAGGTTCGCTTCCTTGGTTGAGATCGAGTTTGAGAATGTTGTTTCTATAAAACGCATGTTCGGGCTTGAACAAATCCATAGATTCTATACGTTTCTCCAAATCACCACCAGCAATCAGAAAAATGGCGGTCTCTCCTGTAGGCAAAAAACCACTGTGATAACGTCCTTTTAATCCTCCAAATTCGGTGTATACACGATCATAGGTTGGATTTTTGAGGTAGAGAATATCCAATACCTCTGGCTTGATGTGTGGTGCCAAACTCAAGGCCAAAATTACACGTTCTTCAAAACCAAAACCTAATTTTTGGAGCACTTGTCCATAAATAGAAGGGTCACCACTCAAGTCTGGTATAGGAACATCATATACACTTTTGTAAGGGCCTTCATGACCAAAATATCTACTAGTTCGGGTACCAATAACATCTCTCAACCAGTTCATTTCTCTGGTCAATGTTTGAGCATTGTATTGTAATGGTGTCAGTTTCATTGTTTGGAGTACCTATTTTACTATTATAATAACAATCTTTCTAAAAAACTTAATTTGTGACAGCATTTCATCTAATAAACAATCACCCTAAAGAACCCATTAGTGAGCTAACAAGTGAAGTTTGGCAAAAGCAAATAAAACACAAATATTTGATTACCAAACAAATGAAAAGCTTTTTTTTATACTTCGACTGGCAAAAACTGATTTAGATTGCGCTGTAAGTATACAAAAGGAAAAAA
This sequence comes from Aureispira sp., assembly GCA_045105775.1. Classification (GTDB taxonomy): domain Bacteria; phylum Bacteroidota; class Bacteroidia; order Chitinophagales; family Saprospiraceae; genus Aureispira. Next base: position 3,547 of record JBGCDW010000163.1, on the reverse strand, counting down.
TTCACAAAGTATTATATAAGAAAGGTAAGGAAAAAAATTCTATTGCCAAGTAGTAGGCAAAATATAACGTAAAGTAAGTGCGCCTCTAGCTAAACTGAAGCGTGGAAAACCCAAGATAGGTTTCCAATCAAGTCCCAAACTTACAGGAGCATGAGTAAAGGTGTACTCCATTCCCAATACAGCCGTAAACCCTCCACCAAAGAAAGCATTGCGCCCAGTCTCCGTGTAAGCTCCCATATATCCACCTGCACCAGCATAAGCCGAAAAATTGGTATCAAATCCTATATCCAAATGGAATACCCAAAGTGCTTCTACGACATAGCCGTTGTTTCGGGGCTGGTCATACACTATTCCAGGAAAAAAAATCCCTTCATCGATCTGAAAACCTGCCAGTACCTCTAGTGCTTGCTGTGGCTTGGGGGTATAAAAGAAAAACCGTTTGTAGGTCAATTCTAACGAAGTGCCTGCACGAAGGCCCATCGTTTGGTCGTAGTATTGTGCCTTTATGGGGGAACAAGCAAACCAACAAACACTTATCAATAAATAATAGTAGTATTTCATCTGATCAAATTATAAAGCCTACAAAGCAAATAGATGACTATAACGCCAAGACTTACAAATGTATTTCAAATCTTTGACTTTTCTTCAACCGACACCAAAAGAACTATTTTTTTGTTGTTTATGAACCCTGACTATAATTATTAGTATTAGAAAAGTATTAAAAAAAAAGAAAATTTCATAGTTTTCTTTTTTTTTAATAACTTTATAGTGAATGAACACTGTAACCGTCAAACATGGAGTATTTACAAATTATAGAGGCTGATATTAACTGGTTGGCTCAAATAATTCAAGCGAGAATTAAAGACGAGTCTTTTAACTTTGACACCATTCAGCCTCCTATACTAAAAACAGGAAGCATATATTCAAATTTCATAATTGAACACAAGATTAGTGTTATTGAGAGATTTCTTACAATTTTAGTACTAGTGCCACATGTTTATCCTGTTTTTTTACAAGAACAGTTTAGCAAGACTTATATGGGAGCATCTTACAGCAATCCCAAATTTGCCGAATGCCCCAAGCATCATTCGGCTATTATCAAATCGTCAACCTCTGATTCATTTTTGCCTACTGGCCAAACTTTTTTATATCTAGTTGGAGGAAAAAGTATAGTCAAAAGGGTTTTATGCTTGCAGAATATATTAGGAAACAGGTTTTATACGATTGCCAATAATGTCATTTCACCTGCCAAGAATAGCGTTTTTGACCCATTGCTTAGTAATATTATTTCTTTGAGTCACAATTACGCTTTGGCTTTTCTAACAAATAATATTAAATTAATTAAAAACAACTAGTTATGAAAACAAAATCAGGAGGATCAACTGAAGCCACAGAGGCTACAGGGAGCGCATCTAGTGATGTTTCCAAGAAAAAAGGAGTAAAGAAAAAAAATGAGTTAACCGAAGTAACAGTATTTAGAAAAGATATTGATTTAGGTGCTGATGATAAATATGGCCACTGGTGGACAAATATCACGCCTAATGAAAGTTATGGTTGGTGGCCCAAAGATGGTGTTGGTTTAACAGATACCTTACTTGGAACAGAAGGAGAACTCAATGGTGTTACTAATTTTGGTGGTAGTGCTACACAAGACCCACACCACGGCGACACTAGTGGGGATGAGTACCGTGTAATTTCTAATTCTGGAAAGTCAGAAGCTGATATTCAACAGGAAATGAGAAACTTTGCTACGTCTTATAGTGGAGAATGGCGCTGGACTTTTGGATATGGCCAAAATTGTCATACCTTTCAAGATGAGATGCTTGAAAAGTCTAACCTAACAATAGAAAAGAAATAATGAAGCAAATTCTTATATTTATCTGTATTATAATTAATTTAAATTGCATGAGTCAGAATCCTGAATCTACGGAAGTAAAATATTTTCAAAGTTGGAGTGGGTATAGTATTCCCAAAAAACCTCAAACAGAAATATCAGTGGATGATTTAGACAATTATTCTACTTATTATAAAGCTATTTATGCTAATAATCTAATCCTTAGATTTGAAAAGTATACCAATAAAGAGCTAGTTGGCCTTGACGAGTATGAATATTGGGAAGATACAGATATTTTAAAGAAACATACACTAGTAAACAATTTGGACGAAAAGAGAGTCCACCATTACGATAGCCAAGGAAAAAAAATCAAGCAATAAATAAATTTTCCTTGAGTTATGTTATTGATAGAGCTGATGCTGCACTTTTTTACATTAAGTGGCATCAGCTTTCTTAATTTGCTTCTTCTACAACAAATTGTGTTGATAACAATACCCAAATAAACGACAAGTGGCAGGCACACTCGTTCCTATTTTTACAAAATCAGCCGCTTTCATTTTTTGACCTTCCTCAAAATACGCTATATAATTTTTCTGAGAACGAGCACTCAAGTTCAGCTGTTGGAACCAATCGGCTTGCTCAACATACGCTTGTAAGAATATCAATTGCCGATAACGCTTAGTTTGGATAGGAATAGTGTTATAACGCCAAGGCTTACAAATGTATTTTAAATCTTCCACATTTCTTAAAAACAGCCCCACACGAGGCGATTTTTTAACCATTATATCAAAGGGAACTTCAAGTGCTTCTAAGTAAAAGGGAATTGGCTCCATCACATCGCCTTTGTGAGCAATACAAGCCGTGGCACTATTCCAAGGCCCATCAATATAACCATCTGAAACGGGCTGCAATACTGCATCTAATGCCTGCAATCCACGCAACAAAATCCCCCCATAATAATCGCCCTCTTGTTTTAATACAATATCTAGTCCTGCTCCATGCAAACGCCAAGTACTATTCAGGAAATGTGAAGGATGTTGGTGTGCAAAATTATCAAAAGTTCCCGTAATGGTATTATAATAAAACTCCACCTCTGTTAGTTGATAACGCTGTGTACCAACACGCAAAACATAGCTTTGTAACAATTGTTGGGCGATTCGATCAAAGCTTGTTTCTAAATCAATAGCATCAATAGATAAGTCTAGCATAGGCATCCGTTTTCATCTCCAAATTCTTATACTTTAGATAGCTATGTAAATAGCTTTTTTTTGCGTAAAATAGTGGTAACGAATATGACCAAGATAGAAAACTTCTCACAACTTCTATCTAAGATTTTACGACTAAAACCAGAATAATTTTGTCCAAAAAAGAAGGGAATCATTACATAAAGGAGCAAATTATCAACTTAGACATTGTCGGCAATGTAGATGATAAGGAAGTTAAGGTTATACAAGAGAACTTTATTTACTATTATAAAGAATTCATTGCTACAGCCCTACAAAAAGCTTTTGATGACTTAGTGCCTCCTGATATTCATCTGCAAATCGATAGCCTTGATCTTGATTTGGGCAACTTGAAATTTAAAAAATCAGGTGATCTTGCCAAGCAAATCCAACGCAAAATCAAAGATATTGTCGAACGAGTGGTTCGAGCCAAAATCATCAATCTTCGTCGCCAAGCTCCCAAAAGCCAAGCAACAGGCAAAAAACAGCC
>JBGCDW010000162.1:0-2592 GCA_045105775.1 Aureispira sp. | reverse complement strand
GTTTGTACAGTGTACAAACTAATCAGTAGGAAAAAATTAGCTTTAGTGCGGAAGCTGATTATTTGATAGACCCTATCAAATAGATCAGATCGCTCTGCGAGTGCTTGTGAGCTCACTTCGTTCGGTTCATTAGCGACATTAAGCTAAATTTAAACAACTTCATTAAATAGAGGTAATATTTACCTAGCAAAAGCAGTTTCATCAAGTGGTTATAAAACTAAACGTCATTTGATACCATTTGTCCAAATAAACACGATTGCGTTGCACTTTCATTCTGGCAAAAGCACCACTAATGCCCGCTTGTAGATACTCGGCTAGATAAGCTGCGGAGAATTGGCGTGTAATTTCTCCTTTTTCTTGCCCTTCGGCAATACATTGAATAAAAGGAGCTAAGTTTTGTTGGAATTGCTCATCGGCTATTTGTGCCAGCTGCTCATTGGTTCCTCCTACTTCTAGCGATAAATTTGCTAGTAAACAGCCTGCTTTGCAGCCCTCTTTGTTATTGTTTTCAATCAAATGCGTATAAAAACTTTGGAGTCGCTCTAATGGCCCTTTGCTCGTATCGTCCAAAAAACTTCTGATAAAATTATTATTACGCTCACTGTAAGCAATGATGCTTTGTGTTACAAAATCCTCTTTGCTCTGAAAAAAATTATAAAAGGAACCCTTGGGAACATTGCATACTTTCAGAATTTCGTTGATACCTACATGGTGGTAGCCCTTCTGACGAATAAGCTCAGAACCTTTGATAATAATATCCTCTCTACTATGCTTGTATCCCATCTGGTAAAATATAATTCTATTTGGAGTAGACCAATTGGTCTAAGTGTTGTGAATGTATAGTTATAAATGAAAAAATGCCAATTTGGTTTTTCATTTCCTATACTCTTAAGAAAAATTTAACAACTGGTAAAGTATTTAAGAACGATTTTTCTCCTTTTGCCAATCTTTTACCCGTAGACGCTCAATAATTAAATCAATGGCCTCTGAGGCCATTTCATTGCCCACTTCACTGTATTGGAGTTGTTGCTGTAAGATGATTTCTAACAAGCTATCGACCAACACACAGATCGTTTTTTCATTTTTAGGTTCCACAGCATCCTTGACCAACTGATCCATGACCCCAAAAACAATTTGGCTGGTGGCTTGGTGTAAGGTTTTTTCCAATTGAGCACCAATAATAGGAATGCGCTCTATTTGACGTATTTCTGGATTGTTACTTACTACCGCTTGTACTGTTTGATTAATATATTGTTTTAATAGTTTGCTATACTGTGGATATTGTTCACTTAGGGTACTTTGTATATTATGGGCAATGATCTGAGCAAGTTCGGTTTTGCGCGGAACAATTACTTTTCTAATGACTTCATCTGGTAATGGCTCTTCTTCTTGTATTTGTTCTTTAGCTCTGTCTAGTACTTTGATGAGAACTCGATCAGAGATTTCTTCAATGGCTCCATTGTAATAATAGGTAGCCTTATTAAACAATAAATAATTGTTTAAATCAATAACCTGCCAGTAATGTAGGCGGTAGGTCAAACTAAAGATTCTAAACAAACGCAAAATTCTGAACGAACCAGTTGGCACACAACCGATTACATCATACCAATGGAAAAAAGGGTAAAAGAACCAACGTTCATACTTTTGTTGATAAATCGCAACCGCCCAACGGGCTAACAATTCTGCAATAAAAATAGAAACAACAATCCCATCATAAAAGTAAAAGTTCTCATGAATATGCCTGTAAAAGGGGAGTATAGGATCTACTATATTTTGAATGGTAGGCATGTTGTAAATGGCATCAAACATTAACCAAGCAAGGTTAATTATGGTCAAGAACAACATGGCAATATCTATGAGGAGCCCTAGCCAGTTTAGCGGCCCCTTTATGTTTTTAAAACGTTCTTTTAAGGTCATAGTTGACGTTTTAGAACTGCAAAAGTGTAATTGTAAGGATTTTTTTCATCCTTTTGGTGGGCCTCTTCTTTGATGGTAAGCCACTGATTTTGGTCAAATGCAGGAAAAAACACATCGCCATCCTCTACTCGCACATCAATATACGTAATGTACAAACGATCGGCAGTACTTAGAGCTTGTTGATAAATTTCACCCCCTCCAATCACAAAGACCTCTGGGGCATCTGTCGGATTGTTTTGGTAATAATTGGCGGCTTCGTTTAGCGCGTCTTCTAGAGAGTGTACTACCACACAACCTTGAGCTTGAAATGCCTTGTTGCGAGTAATAATAATATTGTGGCGTTTGGGCAAGGGACGACCAATCGATTCGTAACATTTGCGTCCCATAATAATTGGATGCCCTTTGGTCGTTTTGGCAAAATAACGTAAGTCAGCCGATAAATGCCAAGGCATATCATTGTTCTTACCAATAACTTGATCATGGCCTAGCCCCACAATAATGGAAATTAACATAGTTCAATTACAATTTGAGCAGTAGACATTATCACGACTAAATTCGTAGCGAAAAAAGCATCTTTTTCCCTCACTCATCGTTAAAAATTGATTCCATAGCACTGCTATGAACTAAATGCGCTAGGACTTTTGTACCTTTTAGGTACAACCCACGCAGATCGCT
>JBGCDW010000161.1:0-13334 GCA_045105775.1 Aureispira sp. | reverse complement strand
GGGCTTCTTGTGCCGCTTGATAGGTATTCCAGTCGAAAAGTTTAGAAATTTTACTTTTCCTCATAGGTCGGTTTATTTATTATGGTAATGAGATGGCTTTTCCATCTGTGGTCGATTTTGTGGGCGTAATATACGATTTTTAATTTAAAAAATAAACGCTATTATAAATACCTGTATAAAGATTCTTAGATGCTATTTTAAAATTAGGAGTAGTGATAGCATAATTTTTAGTCTTCTGACTTTAGCAAAATTTCGACTATCTCACTTAGGTATGTGGTGTTATGAACTACCATAAAACTTACCTTATATTACGATCAGTGCAATAAATGCACCGTATGGCAAGCAACCAGACCAGCGGTCTCGGTTCTTAAACGGCTTTGACCCAAGCTTATTTCTTCAAATCCCTGTTCTTGTGCCCACGCTACTTCTTGTGGGCTAAAATCACCCTCTGGCCCGATGAGTAGGAATATACTCGGAACAGCAGTTACTTTTTCTTTTAAGGGAGGCAAAGGAACGGTATTACAATGTGCAATCCCTTTAAAATCGGCTTCTGCATCCGCTATTACTTCCTTGAAGGAACGCAAGGGGTGCAGGGTTGGAAAAATTGTTTTGATGGATTGTTTGGCGGCTGATAGTACAATTTTTTCCAAGCGATCAAGGCGAATATTTTTTCGTTCGGAACGCTGGCAGCGCAAAAAACTCACCTCATCGATGCCCAATTCGGTGGCTTTTTCCAAGAACCATTCAAGGCGGCTGTTATTTTTGGTTGGAGCAATACCAATATGCAACTTAAATGGTCGTTGATCGGGGCTTGGCAATTGTTTGATAATATGCAGTGTGGTACTTTTTTTATCAAAAGCCACTAATTCTGCTTCGTACAAGTTGCCCTTGCCATCCGTCAGCGTCAAAATAGCTCCAATGCCCTTTCTTAATGTTTTGGTACAATGTTTTGTTTCTTCTTCGCCAAAATAGGCGTAGTTTTTTTGAATGTTATTGGTGTTAAAAAGCTGCATAAAACAAAAAGTTTTAAAAAAGTAGTTCTAATATTTTGAATTAGAAACAAAATGTTTTAGATTTGTGTTATCACAATGACAGACAATAAGCGTTTAAAATAATATCTCATGGAGAATCAAATATTTACAAATCCACCCTTAAAAACACCCGAAGCCAAGGGGGCTGTTTTTACAACAGTAACTCCTCTTTTGAGAGTGGATACGATAGAGTTAGTAGAAGCACAACATACGGAATCCCCAGAAGAAAAAGCCTTGGTAGTAGCAAAAGAAACAATCAAGAAAACACCTTTCTCTATAAAACCCTTCTTACAATCTCTTTTTTATGCCGTACAATGGCCGCAATTAAAACGCCAATTTACTAAAGAAGCCTTATTAATAAATACCAAACGCCACTGGATGAAAATGGCTGTAGCAGGCTTATTTTGTTATGGAACCCAGATAACATTTACGCCAACACCCACTATACATAGTACAGCTACCGTATTGCCTTCGGTTACGCGCTCTATTCCTACTGTAGCCACCGAGGCACCTGCCTTAGTACCCGCTACAACCGTATCTATCAGTGCCAAAGAGCAGTACATTGCTCGTTTTGCTACAGTGGCACAAGGTGAGATGAAAAAATATGGGATTCCTGCTTCGGTTATTCTAAGCCTATCTATCATTGAAAGCAATTACGGAACAACCCCGCTCGCACAAAGTGGTCATAATTACTTTGCTTTGACTTGTGCCGCCAATTCATTGGCCGAGGGTATTGTAGAGCGAGCTATGTATGAACAGACTTGCTATGTGCATTATGAGAATGCTTGGACCAGCTTTAGAGCCAATAGTTTGCGTTTGAGCAGTAACCGTGTTAATACATTAAAAGGAGAAAAGGATTACTATGCTTGGGCGACAGCCTTAGAACAACAAGGATTGGTAGAAGCTGTGAGTTTGGTAGGACTAATTGAATTGCACGAACTCCATCAGTATGATTCTATCCAAGAAAAATAAACCAATTAGAGACGACTTAAATATCAAATGTTAGGAAGCTACAGCTATATACTTTTTATCCCATTCCCCCATTTATAAAGAAGCTAAGTATAGGTCAAGTTGAGTGTTTCTAGCTGGCAGTCATTCGCAAAAGGCGAGTGGCTGCCTCTTTTTTTGTAGAGGAATTGAAGAACTGTGCAAGAATGGTTATCTTTATTCTATTGGTTGGAAGTATAATTATGTAATATAATTATCTAAAACAATGCATCAATATCAAGCTCTTTTTAATCGTTTTAGAATGACCATGGAAAAAAAGAGAACGGGTAATCAACTAGATTTATTCTAATACTATGAAGTACGGAATCCAACAAGCATATATAAATCAAATCAATGCAGTTTTTGCAATTTATCCTGCTGTTGAGAAAGTGTTGCTGTATGGATCTAGAGCCAAGGGCACACATGAGAAGTGGTCAGATATTGATTTGGCATTTTTTGGAGAAACAATGACGCTTTCTTTGTTGATGAAAATAGAGCATGAATTGGATGATTTATTACTTCCATACAAAATAGATGCTTCTATTTTTCATCTTATTGAGAATGTAGATATGATAGAACATATCAATAGGGTAGGAGTCGTGTTTTATGAGCGTGTAACTAACCCAACCCAACAACTTCAATAATAACAACTGATATGGGACCAGCACTAGCAATTTTTTTTTCTGTCGCTTACTTCTTTTTTATATGGTGGCTAATAGTATGGTCTAGGAATAGGTATAAAAAGCATCATGAAGCCACACAAGACCAGATTTCAGATGTAGAACTATTTCGATTGATGAACAAGACGAACCACTTTATTACATCCGAGCAATTATCGGAAGTAACAGGCATGGATACCAACGATGCTTATAAACGACTTTGGTATTTGGCTAATCAAGGAGTGATTACTGGGTATTACAATGCTGGTGGGGCACAAAAAGGTGTTTTTCAATTGCCAGAAACGGTGCCTTTAGAAGCCATTCCCTCTATGGATATTAAGCAATTATCAGATCGTGAAATTGTGAAGCAAATCTTAGTATATGCACGAGATTATCAAGTAACAGTAGCTGAATTGGTCGTTATTTTTGACATTGACATTTATAAAGCCAAAGCATTAATTAAGCGTTTGCTTAAGAGCAACTTGATAAGCCGCCTAAGAAAAGGCGTACAATACACGTATGTTATCAATCGCTCTGTACAACAGCAGCATATTGGAGGCCAGAACAAAGGCAATGCTTTGCTCAAGCAACAATTAGAAGAAGTCCAAAAAATAGCCATTCCCTCTGCTCCAAAACCAGCCATGGAGCGTATCAAAATACCAGATGCTGATGTGATTCAATTGGCGATAGAACACGATGGGCGTTTAACTCCTACACTGCTTTGCCTTAAGCGCAAAATTTCTATTGAAGAAGCCAAGCAAAAATTGGAGACGTTGTATGAGCAAGGTACTTTTGTGATAGATGTTGATGAGTCTAATTATGTAATGGGTTACCAGTTGCGTGATAAATCTTTATTGAAATAATTCATTATGGCAAACGTAGTTATTCTTTCTGCTTTTATGGTTTGTGGAGTATTACTCATTGTAATGGGGGCTTGGTTGTATCAAAAACAAAAAGAGGCGCACAAAGCTTTTCAGGCCATTATCAAAGATGCAGAACTATTCCAATTAATCAACAAAACCAATCATTTTATTACTGCCGCACAATTGTCGGAGGCCGTAGGGGTAGATATTAAAAAAGCCAAGAGACATTTGGCCTATCTTAGTCAATTTGGAGCCATTAAGAGTTTTTATGATGCAGGAGGGGTATCAACAGGCGTGTATCAATTGGTAGAGAGTTTACCTTTGGAGCCTATCCCCAATATGAATGTTCATAAAATGAGCGATAGAGAGATTACCGAGGTGTTATTACTTTATGCTTCTGATTATCAAGTGACACTTGCAGGATTGGTTGTTGTTTTTGACATAGATATTTATGAAGCCAAAGAATTGCTCAAACGGCTATTAAAAAACAAACAGGTAAGTTATTTATTCAAAGGCATGAGTTTTATTTATGTGCTTAATCCTGCTGTCAGACAAGCTTCAGCAACTACTCCAGCTTCCAGTATGCTCAAAAATGAGCTAAAAGTTTTAAGAAGTAGAGCCTTGCCCACCCAATTGCCCAATGTGGAGGAGCGCATTAAAATACCAGATGCCGATGTGATTCAATTGGCAATAGAACACGATGGCCGTCTCACGCCCACACTCTTATGCCTCAAAAGCAAAATTTCTATAGAAGAAGCCAAATACAAATTGGAACAGCTGTATGAACAGGGAACTTTTGTGATGGATATAGACGAATCCAATTATGTCATGCAATATCAACTGCGCGATCAATCTTTGTTAGATTAGTTAAATACTATTTGTCAATAATCGATGATAAAACTGTAGTAATTGTTGGTAATTCTGACGACTAATACTTTCTTCAATGCCTAATTGAGCGTTGGGCCAAGATGTAGCATCTTGAACAATAGGTTGGAAATAAAAAATAGATGTTTGGATATTGGCGACAAAAGGCACTTGCTTTCTGTCAATCCAAGTTGGAGTGGTTAATAAATTAGGAAAAACCTCTTTACAAGTATTTCCCAATAGACGATAAGAACGACTGCCTACCTCAGCCGTTGTTTGATTGCGCCAAACATTCCAACTGCCAACCAATTGTATAGAATCTGAATCGATCAAAGATGAAATCGTGTTTAGCAAAGTCGTTGTTAGTTCAGGAGCAGTAATTTTTAGAACTACGGTATCTGCATCTGTGAAGGCTGGAATCAATTGTGCATTTGTGCCTGTAAGTTGTTTGGCTAAGGTATTAGGCTCAAAATAAGTCTGTTTATTCCAATTAAGCAACCAAGCATTAGAGGTTACAAACCGTTGTTGAAAGGGCAATTCAGGGCCGAGTTGTTCCAACAAATATTGAGCAGGTTCTTGTGCCAAATCTACAGTAGGTAATGCTGCTTGAAGTCGATTCAAAACATTGATCCAATTGACCGTAGTTTGTTTTTTTACAAGGGTGATTTTGGCTTGTGCCAATTGGCCAACACCAATTAGAGCAACAGGAGCGGACAACTGCCACAACAAATCTTGTGTGATGAAGCCACCTGTTTGAAGAATATATTCAGGTGTTGTTCCTGCTTGTGCCAATGCTTTTAAGATTTGTGCTTCTCCTGCTTGAGCAGGAAAAGGAAAGGCCATATAAATGGTGCGATCGGGTAGCTGCTCTTGAGTTACCAAAGCTTGCAACACCTCTAGCATAGCAATCATAGCGGTTTTGCCCCCTTGCACCCCTTGGCCATAGATTTGTGTATCGGTCAAATGGCCAGCAAATACGGGCGTAGACCATGTTGCTGCTTGCTTGCTGGTAGGAGTGGATACTTCTGGGCTTGCCATCCAAACAATAGGAGCCAGGTCGGCATTTCTACCTATCCATTTAGCTACCCAATTTGATGGCCCAAATTCCTGCCATTCTATATTGGGATTCTCAAACAACAAAGGATAGGTTTGTTGAATCCAATTGTGAAAAGAGTCCATTTGAATAGCACCAATGCTATCCATACTATTGGGGTATTGTAGGGCTTCTGTTAGGTGTTGTTCGGCTTTGGAGTAGGTAGGCAAATCTGTTGCTAAAACAATATTGCTTTGTACAGAAGTATTGGTAACGGTATTAAATAAGGCTACTAAGCCCAATAGGCTTAATACAAAAATCAGTAAAACAAGTAAAAGTTGGCGCATTGATATAGTCTTGCTGTATAATAACAAAATTATTAAGTCCTAATCATTGGTTGATTAGACTAACAAAAAGGCTACAATATACAATTAATCTTTTGTAGAGTTTTGCTTTTTTTATAATTGCAAAACTTCTTAGTTGGTATATGATACAAACGAGTCCACAGGATACTTTACAAAGTAAGAATACAAGTCTTGTTTTATAAAAAATAGATAATCTACCAAGCGGGACAACTTTGTTGGTGTATCATATAAAGAATACCAATGCTAAACATGGTATAGCCATCGTTGGTAGTGGCATCTCCACGTTGCCTGTTGGGACGACCAATCCTTTCGCCAATTTCTCCTGATCGATCTGCCAAGGCTACAGCGGAGGATCCTAGCGATCCTCGATTGCTAGCAATCACTCTAGGATCTGCATAATTACCACTTACATCATCCAAATAATCAAAAAACAGTAGTCGAGTAGCGCCTTCTATAACAATTCCCCATTGTGCACCTACATCAATTTTGAATCCAGCACCCAATATAAAAGCAGGCTGTATCAACGAATATTCTTCTCCTCTTACCTGTCCTTCAGTGCCGAGCGGCTGCAAGGAGTACAAACTTCCGTTTAATCTTGCCTGAGGTTTGTGGTGAAACATGCCAACACCCGCTATCAAATAGGGCGTATATTGATTGACATTCCTACTTCTCAAAGAGTGGTGATGAAAGGGTAAAAAATTGAACTCTATACCTAAGGAGCCTTCAAAAATAGTGGATTGAAAGCTCAAATTGCGTGCTTTATTAAAAGGATTGCTAGAAAGCGCGTCCGAAGCACTAATGGTTCCCATACTTAACCCCATCCGAATCGAAACTCTTGGATCTACATTGCGATGAACCATAATACTAGCACTCATTCCAGGCGCCTGCATAGAAAAATCAGGGGCTAAATCGCCGTGGTAAGTGGTTGCACCAGCAGTGGCCCCAACTTCCCAGTATTGTGCTTGAAGAGGGTGCATAAGTAAAAGGGCACATCCTATTAATAATAGTTGTCTCACTTGTTGTTTATTTTTTAGAATAATTAATTGATGGTATTGCAATGCAATAGCAGAAGTATACGTGAATTATTCTAGTGTGATAAGCTGTAAAATTGAAGTAGAGAATTGTTGCTATAAGTGATTGTTTATAAAGTGCAGAAGATAGAATTGAAGTTTAAAGACTACCTAAAAAAACGACAAATGTAAATAGTTTGTTGTATAAATTCCAAGGATTTTTGTGCTTCTTTTAAAACTATTGAATGAGGATCAGTAATTTATAGGCACTCTACTAATGGTTATCCCGCATAGAATTTATGAAAAAAGAGCTGTTCTGATTTTTTTCATTAGCGGCAGCAACGAAAACGTGCCTCCTTGAAGGGGCTGTGCGTATTTTGATGATGCAGATAAAGGAGAAAATGCTACAGCGAACCATACAACTTTATTACTTGCGTGAACTTCGTTTCGGGATAATCATTAATGTTTTATTTAGCAAAAATAATGCTGAAAATGAAATTAGAGACAGATGATTAGCATCCAATGCGATTTCTGTAGTCCAAACTTTTTAATACACGATCACAGAAAAAAAATAATAGGATGACAGGCAAGATTTGTTCGGCCCAAAAATCAAAGAGTACTAATAGTTTCTGGAATCAATCCCCCACTTGAGTTTTTCGCGAATCATATACAGGAAGTTGCGATCTGTAAATCGAATCAAATTGACCTCAAAATCTGCTTTGCGTACAGCCAACTGAAAATTGGTATTGATGGTTTCGTAGCGAGAATCCAAGGTACATAGAAAATTTTTGGCGCGTCCCTCTACTTCAAAAGAAATAACGGCTGTATCGGATAATACAATTGGGCGCACATTGAGATTGTGTGGGGCTACTGGAGTGATAATAAAATTACCTGATTTTGGAAAGATAATAGGGCCACCACAACTCAAGGAATAGCCTGTAGAACCAGTGGGCGTTGCCACAATAATACCATCGGCCCAATACGAGTTCAGAAATTCTCCATTGACATAGGTGTGAATAATCACCATAGAGGAAGTGTCTCTTTTGAGAATGGTAAAATCATTGAGTGCAAAATTCTTATCCCCAAACAAACTCGGCGATGATTCTAAGTAGAGGACAGACCGTTGATCGAGCGTGTAACTCTTATTGTAGAGCATGTCCAATGCTTGCTCTAGGCGGTTTCTTTCAATCATAGCCAAAAAACCCAACCGTCCTAGATTGATTCCCATTATAGGTACGCCTGTATCGCGCACAATCGTAACAACATCTAAGATGGTACCATCACCACCCAAACTAATCACGACATCAATTTGTTGGCGTTGGAAAGTCTCGTGGTTGTTGAATATTTGAGGGAGTTGTGCCAAAGCAATACGTTGTTGAAAGCTTTGATAATACTCCTCAAAAAGAAACAAATTGTTAGGCCGTTTTGCCAAAGCATCAAACAAATGTTGTACAAATTCAACATGCTCTTCTTTGAGGAAACGGCTGTAAATAGCAATATTCAAAATGTCTGTGAGGTGTTGTAGGCAAAATGATAAAAATAGTGTATGTATCAAGCTAGTTTAGCTATAAGAAGCACTAGCTCCCTAAAAATTAAACTTATAGCGTAAATATAAACCTTTTTCGCCGCTTTTATTAAATGTGTATTCGAATTGCACAATAATATTATAAGCATAAAAGACAAAATCTAACCCAAAACCTGAACCTACCAGATGGGTATTACTCAATGGATTGTTATGTGAATGATAACGATCCCAGACATAGCCATAATCTAAGTGATAACGAAGGTGAAGGCGTACAGGAAGATTACTCAAATAACCAGAAGGTGCTTTTTTGAACAAAGGAATATTAAATTCTAGCAATTTCCAATTCAAATCTCCTTGGAACAAAGCAAAGGCTTGCCCATCAATAACATAATATTGATAGCCTCTAACATAATTCTCATAAAAACCCAATGCCCTATTGTTATAATAACTCAATGGAGTTGCGCTCCAAGCCAATTGCCCTCTAACACGCAAGGCAATACTAAAATGTTGGTCTGCCGAGTGATAAAAAGCGGCATTCAATTGTCCTTTCCACAAATCTACATCTTTAAAAATTCCTAGCCCCTGCTTACTCAAACTAGTACGGATAAAATAACCATTCAAGGGGTACGTCTGAATATCGCGCTTATCTATACTATAACTATATTGGAGCGTAAACGAACGTTGCAATACTTGGTTGGGGCGAAAAAAATCATTGTTCAAGGTCAGAACGTTGGGGTGAATGCTCAAATGCAAAAAACTAAATTCCAATCGATGCAATTGCAGCAAACTAGGACGATAATAACCAACTAATCGCCCTCGGATGCGCTGGTATTGCCGTTCTCTACTATCATAATCATTATAAAAAACCAACTTATTATTTGTCGTTTGATAAGCTACTTCTTTATTATCAGAATAAAGTGCATTGACCTGAAAACCAAACTTACGAGCGCGGCCCATTGGCGGCAAGGTATACTCCAATTCAAACTTGCGTGTATAGCCAAATTGTACAATGGCTTTTAATAAATCATTATAGCCCGATACATTGCGCCAAATAAACCACAAACCACCATTGGTGCGTCTAATGTCTCGTTGATGTCTAGTCCACCAGACATTAAAATTGCGATCGGCTAATTCAAACTGTGGAATAGGGAAAATGTACCAATTCTCTTGTACGCTAATTTTGATTCCTACAGCCGCACCTTCCCATGCACCAACATTAACCACCACTTTTCTAAATAATAAGGTATTGATGAGATAACGGCGATTTTGTTCCAATCTTGGCATCAAATCTTGAAGGAGTAGTGTGTCCCCTTCCTTAAAATCTAATTCATGGTATACTAATGATGCTTTGGTTTGGCGCAAGCCTTCTATATTAATAGACTGAATGACCACTTGAGGAACTTGCCCCCAAACAGCAGAAGAGCAGCAGCAAAAAGTCCAAAATAAATAAACACGCAGCAACATATTCCAAAACATCCTAATGGTAATAATAAATCTTTTGATAGGAATACAAAGGTAGCTGTTTTGCTTTACAATCAATCTTTTAGTAAACTTTTAACGCTATTTACTCCCCGTATACCTAGACAAAATAGACCCCTATTCACACAAAAGAGTCATAGATTGCAAAATTAAACACACTTTATTGTTAGAAGTTCTTTTATTTCACCACATAAACACTTATCTTTGCCGCAAATTAGAAATAGATTATTCATTGAATGAAGCTGTTTAAAAAGTAGATTTTTGAATAGTTTCAATACACACAGTATAAAGTCCGCAACTTATGTCACAAAATATTGGACGCATCAAACAGATCATTGGCCCTGTCGTTGACGTTAGCTTTTCATCAGAAAAAGGTGCTAAATTGCCAGAAATTCTAAACGCACTTACTGTTACTAGAGATAATGGCGAAGTATTGGTATTAGAATGCCAAAAGCACTTAGGAGAAGATAGTGTACGTACTATTGCAATGGACGGTACAGAAGGTCTCACAAGAGGAACAGTTTGTGTTGATACAGGCTACCCTATTCAAATGCCAACAAACAACGCGATCAAAGGCCGTTTGTTGAATGTAGTAGGTGAAACTATTGATGGTATCGGACCAATTGAAGCTACTTTAGCCGAAAAAAGCACTATCCACCGTAAGCCACCAAAATTCGAAGAATTAGCAACTAGTTCTGAACTCCTATTTACAGGAATCAAAGTAGTAGATTTAATTGCCCCTTACCTAAAAGGTGGAAAAATTGGTTTATTTGGTGGTGCAGGTGTAGGAAAGACCGTTTTGATTATGGAATTGGTAAACAACATTGCCAAAGCCTACGAAGGTATTTCTGTATTTGCAGGTGTAGGAGAGCGTACTCGTGAAGGAAACGACCTCTTGCGCGAATTCTTGGAATCAGATGTAATCAACTATGGAGATGACTTTAAGCACTCTATGGAAAGTGGTGGATGGGATTTGTCTAAAGTAGATCTCAAAGCCCTAGAAACTTCTAAAGCAACATTGGTATTTGGTCAGATGAATGAGCCTCCAGGAGCACGTGCTCGTGTAGCGTTATCTGGTTTGACTATCGCAGAGCACTTCCGAGATGGTGACCCAAGCGAAGCCAAAGGTCGTGATATTCTTTTCTTTATTGATAACATCTTCCGTTTTACACAAGCTGGTGCTGAGGTATCTGCTTTGTTGGGACGTATGCCTTCGGCAGTGGGTTACCAACCTACATTGGCTACAGAGATGGGAATGATGCAAGAGCGTATTACTTCTACCAAACGTGGATCTATTACTTCTGTACAGGCGGTATATGTACCTGCGGATGACTTGACAGATCCAGCTCCTGCTACTACTTTTGCACACTTGGACGCAACCACCGTATTGAGTCGTAAATTGGCTTCTCTAGGTATTTACCCAGCAGTAGATCCATTGGATTCTACATCTAAAATCTTGACTAGAGCGATTGTAGGTGACAAACACTACGATTGTGCTCAACGTGTTATCTTTATGCTACAACGCTACAAAGAACTACAAGATATTATCGCCATTTTGGGTATGGAAGAATTGTCTGAAGAAGATAAATTGATCGTTGCTCGCGCTCGTCGTGTACAACGTTTCCTATCTCAACCTTTCCACGTAGCAGAGCAGTTTACGGGATTGAAAGGGGTATTGGTAGACATCGAAGATACGATCAAAGGATTTAGCATGATTATGGACGGTGAAGTAGACCAATATCCAGAAGCTGCATTTAACTTGGTAGGTAGCATCGAAGATGCTATTGCTAAGGGTGAGAAAATGTTGGCAGAGGTAGAAGCTTAATTCATTTTATCCATAAACAAGACACAGAGTAGGGCTAATTCATATGTTTCCGACTTTGTGTTGCTATATATATTATCAGATGGAATTAGTTATTTTGACTCCAGGTAAAACCATATACAGTGGTCAAGCTACTGCTGTAAATACACCTGGTGAAAATGGAAAATTAGAAATTCTAGAAAATCACGCACCTATTGTTGCCGCACTTAAGAAAGGCACTGTAGATGTTACCACTAGTGACAACCAACAGTTGGCTTTCCAAACCACTGGAGGCTTTTTAGAAGTTCTCAATAATAAGGTTTCTATCCTATTAGAAACTGTAGAAGCATAAGATTTACGTATCGTATTTCAGTTTCTCCCTTCAATCTCCTGTAGCATTTGCTGTTACAGGAGATTTTTTTGTTTTGATAATTGTAATTTATCGTATTTTTGTAAAAACAACTATCTAACCAAAATAATTATTAATGAACAACTTATTAGCAATAGTACTACTGTTTACTATTATAGCCTGTACCAAACAACAGGAACTAAACACGACCCCAGAAACCCTTACAGCCAAAACATCAGCTCAGGCAGATGTGGTTTATTATTACAAAGAGCAGGCATATCCTCTTTATTACAAGGAAGGGAGTGCAGAAGATTTTGTAGAAGATGAAAATTTCACGAATCTCCAAACAGTCACAGCACAAAGTGCCATTGTTACGTTTACTTATGGCAACGAGCATGATCGTCATTTTTATTTGTTTGATAATGAAATGGAAGGGTATGATTACCTAGAACAGCATGGGGGAAATCCTCTAATAGGACGAAAATTCAAACTGTCTCACAGGATAGATGAATTGAGAGATAAATTGCAGGCACAGTTTGGTCAATCCTTAGATTTTAAAAATCCTACTGTAGTGCAGGCTGCTCGTCAAGGAGTAGAAGCGATCTATCAGGAATTGCAAATGAATGTACCATTTCCTAGCAATTTAGAAACTTTTATTGGAATACAAACGCCTAATTTTAGCCGCCAAAAATCAAGCAGCGCTGTGAGCAGTGCGCCTGTACTAACGGTTTGGGAACATGCGGATGCCCAAGGCAGTGAATTATATGTCGATCAAGCGCCCAATACAGTTATTTGGAATTATGGTGATTGGAATTGCTTTACAATGGCTGCCAATCCAGATTTAACGCTAGAATTTCAACCTAATGGTAATAATTGGAACGATTGCATTTCATCACAATGCTTGAGTTATGTACAAGGTGCTGATGCAATGGCCGTAGGATTATATAAAGACAGTCATTTTGGGGTGTATCCAGTAGGTTATAGAATTCTTTACTATCTTTCAAATGGGCCTTCTGATCTTCCTTGTTTTAATCATACCAGCGAGTATTGGTATCAACCGAATGGTTGGACTGGACACATGAATGATCAGGTTTCTAGCATTAGAATTAAGGCTATTTGGCAGGGTTGTTACAATGGTTATGACGATTTCAAAGACCTTCAAAATTTATAGCTATGTGTTCTAAAATTATCATAGGATTACTCTTATTCATCACTAGTAGTGTCTATGCTCAAAGCCGAATAAGCGTATATGGAGGCTGGACAGCTTCCAAAATTAGAGCTATTTATGATAAAAATACCTATAAGCCTGGTCCTTTGGCAGGAGACTCTTTTATTAATTTACCTTTCTGGCATACCATCTATTTAGGC
>JBGCDW010000160.1:0-6739 GCA_045105775.1 Aureispira sp. | reverse complement strand
GTGGAGTTGGAATTGAGCGCAAGCGGAAGTCAAAAAGCTGCCTAGCAACAGGCATAGAGTGGTGGAGCGTAATTTGGACATAAATTACCGTGTTTATTGGTTGGTTAGAAAAATCCATGGCTGGAATCCTCCTATGCTTGTTGTGGGGGCAAGGTGGGGGGAGGGAATGGTTGCAAATTTACAATAAAAATTAATACTTGTATGTAAAATTTTCATGTAAAAAAGTGCATCTTACAAAAAGTAAGATGCACCTCAAAAAAATATTTCAACTTCGATTATTTTACTCAAAATTGGCTGCAATTTGAGCCGATAAATCGGCAAAAGCAGCAGCGTCTAATGTTCCTCGTCTTCTGAAATCAATAAATTGTACATCAATTAGAGGTACTAGGTGAAGGTGTGCATGGGGCACTTCTAAGCCCAATACCGTTTGCCCTATTCGCTGACAAGGAACTGTTTTTTCTAGCGCGTGCGCTACACGCTTGGCAAACAAATGCAACCCTACATAAAGCTCTTCGTCTAGATCAAAAACGTAATCAATTTCCTTTTTAGGAATAACTAGCGTATGCCCCTTTTCAATAGGAGCAATATCTAAAAACGCTAAAAAATGTTCATCTTCTGCTATCTTAAAACAAGGAATTTCGCCCTGTACTATTTTGGTGAAGATACTAGCCATGATTAATGTTTTTGAGAATAGGATTACATATTGATTGCAATATCGAGAACTTCAAATTTCATAACACCACCTGGTGTATGTACTTCTGCAATTTCACCTACCGTTTTTCCTAACAAGCCTTTACCAATAGGAGAATCCACAGAAATTTTACCTGCTCGGAGATTGGCTTCAGATTGTGAAACCAAGGTATAAGCGAATTCTTTGCCCGATTTAACTTGCTTGATTTTAACCGTACTCAAGACGACCACAGAGGAAGCATCCAAGTCTTCTTGCTTGATAACACGTGCCATAGAGAGTGTTTTTTCCATTTCAGAAATTTTCAACTCTAACAAACCTTGAGCTTCTTTGGCAGCATCATATTCTGCATTCTCCGACAAATCTCCTTTTTCGCGTGCTTCTCCTATAGCTTTGGCGGCCTCTTGGCGACCTGTGGTTTTTAAATCTTCTAATTCTCCTTTTAACTTGTCAAACCCGTCTTGGGTCATGTATGAATATTTAGACATAATCTAATAATTGTTTTGTAGAATGGATCATCGGAAAACTTAAATATACATTGGTTTAGTCTCTGTGCGACTATGATTTTCCTACCACTAATTTCTTATATACGCTTCTTATGGTTTTGAGAAGCTTTGTAATGATAAACTAAAAGCTGTTGAAAAACAGCATTTAATAACTTAAAAATACTCTGTATTTTGCTTTCTATCAAGAATAAAAATTCCACTCTATATAACTAATAACGAATTATATAAATTTATCGCGCAAAGTAATGCTAAGTTCAAACAGTTGTAAAACTGATTTGTTCAGTTCAATAAAAAGAACGTTCCTCTCTGTTGGGAGAAGAACGTTCTTGACCTCTTTGTTGTACAAATATACACAATCTTACAGACAAATGCTAGTTCTGTACTGCAAATTTCCGACTTCCAATACCACGTTATATTGGCATCGGTATCCCTTACAAATAAAAAAACACTTTACCCACAAAGAGTAAAGTGCTCTTACAGTACTTACGAGCAGGTAAGACTATTGTTAGGTTATAACCGTTGGGCATCTAAAGCCCGATTGATGATAAAGCTTTTTAGCACGCGTGTGCCGACACCTTCTATATGAACATGAATCAGATAAACTCCTGAGGATACCGGAACCCCTGCATAATTTTCCAAATTCCATTCTAAAGAGGTCAAAATCTGTGTATCTGCTTTAGGGCCTTCTGCTCCCTGCCCTATTCGGGCAATTCCATTTCTACTAGAATGATTATAAGAACGCCCCACATCATAAGCGCGCACCAAACGACCATCCAAACTATAAATAGTAACCTTACAAGCAGCAGGGATATTGATAATTTTTACAAGATTATCGGCTTCTGTTATTTCATAATCAGAATAGCCATAATAAGGGTTGGGAACCACTCTCAACAAATCTAAGGCACTACTGGCTATGCTATTTTCTTCTTTTCGAGTAGCCAAACCATCCAAGGCAAATTCATATAATGGATACCCTAAGTTTTGGTTGGTTCCTTCCTCTATTTCATAAGGCCGATTGACACGCAATTGTATAGTGGCTTTACTTGGCGGAATATGCCCTAGTGGGCCATTCATTTTGGTAGGCACAGCCAAAGATGCCCATGTTACCGTTCCATCTAAGTACAAAAAATTGTCTTGTGTAAAAATGCCAAAAAGACTAAACACTCTATTAAATTGCTGAATGACGCTTTTGCAAGAATCGTAGGGTTGGCGCGTAACATAAATCATATGCTGTCCTCCTTGTACATTTTGTAGCAACTGTACCTTTTCGTCCCCTCTAGCCTGTCCTACGGTGCGTGTACTAGAAGGATTGAACAACATATCATCCCCCGTGCTTACGCCTGTATTGGTAAACTCTGGTAGTGTTGTGCCATTGTACACCGAATTTTCTCCAAAGAAAACATTTAGACGTGCGCCAGTCTCCACATCATAGGCATAACCTGGAAACCAAGACATCCCTTTAGAGTTTTGATCTTCGCTGCCATCTTTGTTTTTAGAATAATAAGTGGGAGTATTGATACGATTGCTTCCACGCCATTCCATTTGGCGACGACCAGAAGGGATTTTCCAACCAGGAACGCCTGCTCCTAAATAGGTGCTGTTGTAATAAATATTGGCCGACTCCACCACCACACAACGACTCCATTGGCTTTGATCGGGTGTTAAGACCACATTGACATTATTGGTCCAAGACAAGAGGGTGTCTCTCACTTTTATATTGATATTATTAAATTGCTGACTGGTATCATTTCTGAAACGCGCCCCCGAAGAAGCAATACTGCCAAGAGAGAGGTAATAATTATTTTCTCTTCGTTCGGCATCACACAGCATAAAGGGATACCAACCTCCCTTGGCCGTAGCGTACAATTGCTCAGGATCAAATCGATGGTCGTCTTCCCCTGGGGCTGTTTTGAGCATATTATAAATCCCCTCTCCGTCTTCCAATCCTTGATACCATTCGCCTTCACTCTCCTTATCATACACAATATCTACCCCTACAAAACCTACCGAGTTGTTGTGGCTAGGCTTAGGCTGACGTTGAGCCGTAATAGAAATTCCTAAATCAGGAATGTATTGTTCATAATTCAAATTTAGTGTTTGATAAGAAGTCCAAATCGTAGTAGGATCGTTCTTATCGGTCAATACCCAATAAATCGAATCGGATAGAGCAGTGGTAGCAGTAAACTGTGGAACATATTGCTGTCTGGACGAATCAAAACTCCAAGTATACCGCGCATCACAAACATGCAATTGATAATCACTAGCCGTCACTCTCAATGGATCGACCACCTTAATACCAAAGGGGCCACTCTTTTTCTCATATTGAATCACCCCTACATTTTCACCTGCCAATGCTTGCTGTTCTACTGCTGCCCGATTGGCAATTCTCAAAAATTCTTTACTAGCCCCTTGCCCTTCTAGGCGTGTTATTCGGGGTGCATCCCCATAGGCAGCCGTCAGCACTACCCCATTGTATTCGGGATCGTTAATTCTCGGAATAGCTGTATAAATTCTGAAGTTTCTACGTCCTTGCAAATAGGGTTTAGCTTGTCCAAGGTTAGTAATAGGATCGTATTCTTCATAATTATTATAGGCATAAGCCACTACACAATAGTAATAAGATTTGTGATTAATTAACGTATTTTCTCCTGTAGCAAAGGCATCTTCTGTCACCCTAAAGGTGTGTTGCACCCCCTTGTTTTCTCCCTCTACCTTGATGGTTGGAATCGCCACATCAATACCCAAATCTGTATCTGTAAACTTGTCCCAATTGGCTATTTTGGCAATATCATCCTCTACATCACATTGATAAATCAATCGTGCTTTTTCTTCATCATCCAGCTCTGTTACCGATACATTCGGTCCATTCACTTGATAAATTTTATAGCCTTGGAAATTATAGGTCGTGTCCAAAGGAGCATAGGGCGTTAACTCAGCTGGTGCCTCTTCATAAGTTAGTCGGTCATTATTGAGTGTATTATCATAATGTAAGTTCAAGACCAACTCTTGATCCATTTCTACCACTTCGATATGTGGCGCATCAGGGCCATTGGTTATTCTAAAACAACCATCAAAAAGATTTTGAGCCAATTGATCGGCTTCTAATAACGGCTTGATACTAGGACATCTGTATTCCAACTCGGGCACCCAAACCACTCCTGAAATCATTTCATTGGTTGCACCAGGCTTGAGCACAAAAGGGCCAGAAGTATGCAAGAAACGTTGATCTAGCCCAGAAAGATTTTCGCTACACATCGACCAAGCATTGGGTTCCTGAGAGTCGGGTGACGAAGGAAACACATAACGGGTAGCTTGGGCATTGGGCAGATTGGGGTTGTAACCATTGCCACCAACCGTCACAGCAGCTCCATTGAGCCATTTGCCTGACATCAAATTATAATACTGATTGGCTCCCGTAGGATCGCCAATAACAGGATCTTGACTGCCACCTACATGGTACTGAAACCCAGACAAGCCAATCTCCTTGCCAAAAGAATCTATTGGCCCTTTAAAATAATCCACTCCCAAGGCAGGGATTTTATCGCCATAACCTGCAAAACCACTCGTACCACAAGGGTTGTCATCATACGCATCATCATTGTACACATAGCCCAATCCTGTTGCCGTATCACAACCAATATAATCATCGGCAAAACAGCCCAAATCAGGATCGGACCACAAGGAAAAATACGTATCTTTTAACGTCAATGAATTTCTATTGAGCAATTTGTATCGATAAAAGGTCATGTTGTTAACTGCATCTGTAGTGCTGTAGGCAAAGGCCAGTGCTTGTATTTCCATTTGCATGGCTTGTCCCTTGCTCTGTGTATGCAAATTACCATTATCATTATAGACCCACCAAACCATCTGATCGGCATATACTGGATTGGAATAATTGTCCTTATCACATCCTGTCACTTCTATTACAGGGTGATCCCCGTCCATAGGATTGTATACATTGTCTGCATTTACATCAATAAAAGGTGCCAAATCTTGCTTGTAATCTACAATATCAAACCCATGAATGGCTGCAAAATGTACATTTCCCCGAGCAGGCCAGCCCATTATTTCTTTGGAGGGACGTTCATCTATCCCTGGCGAAAGCGGATCCAAAAAATCAGCTCTAAGCGCATCTATGTCCTTGCCATAGACTGTAAAATGCTTGTCCCAACGCTCACACTCTAAGTTGGTCACTTCGGCCGTACTGGGATTGAGCGGGCCAGACCAATAATCATTGCCTTGATCTCTATAAGTTTGAGCAGCTACAATCAAGTTATTACCCGCATCATAGGCCCCCAACCAGATGGCTCCTGAAAATAGTGCAGATACAGGCACTTCACCAGAACTAGGATCAACATTGGGCACGATGTATTGCGCTTGTACGCCATCCCACCACATATCTCCCCCGCCTCTCAATCGAGCACGTACATTATTGATATTAAGGTCTGTTTGAGAACGAGAAGCCGTACAGGCTGCTCGATAATTAGCTTTATTAGTATTGGAAGAACGCACAGCATTTGGATTGACATAATCCCGTGCCTGCAATTGCCCAACCGTGCCCCAAAAGCTGTATAATCCTGCTATTATTATTAAGAAATGTTTATTCATAATTATTTTGCTTAATCATCAGACATAGCAAGCCCTAAACAATGTTTGTTCATCGTTTTTTTTGCACGCTATGGTTTGTAAGTAGAAGTAGAGAAAATCAGAGGTGCACCTCGATCAATTACAAAGTCTTCTTTTTTTAAAGAATTTCCAATGACAGTTTTTGTATTTTCTCAATTATAATAGAACACAAGAATACTCTAGGAAAGGCTATTTGGTTGTTTTTTCTCAAAAAAAAACACCTTATTCTTTATTAGAATAAGATGCTTTTTGATAAAATAGGATCGTTTATTTTTACAAACGCTGTGAATCTAAGGCTCTGTTGATGATAAAACTCTTCAATACTTTAGTACCAACGCCCTCTACTCGAACATGAATGAGATACACCCCACTCGATACAGGCACACCTACATAATTTTTCAAATCCCAATCTAGTGAGGTTGTAATTTGCTCCTCACTATCAGGGCCATTTGTACCAAAACCAACTCGACCTATACCGTTCCGAGAACTACCTGTCTCTGGGGTATTGCCATAAACTTGAGCCGTTTTGTACTCGCGAACCAAGCGACCATCTAGCCCATAAATTCTTATCTGGTATACAGCGGGCAAGTTGACAATCTTAACCACATTGTCTTGTTCTGTCACCTCATACTCTGAGTAAGCATAATACGGATTGGGCACTACACGCAACAAATCCAAGGCACTCTCTGCTGTACTCTGTGATTGTTTGGTCGGCGCAAAGCCATCCATTACAAACTCATACAAGGGGTAGCCCAAGTTTTCGTTCGTACCTTCTTCCTTCTCATAAGGACGATTGACACGCAACTTCACCGTCAATTCGGTGGGGGGGATCTCTCCCATATCTCCTTTCATCGCTACACCTGGTGCCAACAAAGACATCGATGCCCAGGTTACGTCCATACTTGGTACGATTCGGTTG
>JBGCDW010000159.1:0-3874 GCA_045105775.1 Aureispira sp. | reverse complement strand
TTGAGTAGGTCGTCTACCGTCATTACAAGTATCCAAAAATCTGTCTTGTTCAAAGGCTTTATGGTTTACTTAGGAAACAATAAAACTAACTGGATTGCCCAATGTCTGGTATACCTGACTATTAATCTTGGGGTATTTGGTGGTCTTTTTCAGAATTTTTATAGCCGTTTTGTAGTCTTCCACCAGAATATGAGCATAAGCAACTTCATAGGAATACGTGTACTCTTCGGGGTCTAATCGCTCACATTCTTTTAAGATGTTGATACTCTCCTCTATTTGTCCCTCATCCATTAGTTTAACGGCTTCCCTTGCTTTTTTCCAAGCAATTTCCTTAGAGGTTTGAACCAATAGGAATAAAGGGGCAGTTATTAAAAACAGTATGAGTAGGGACTTCGTGGGTATTGGTTTATTAGGTTTAGCAATGAATAAGTGAATAATGGAATGTATTTTATTTTTTGTGTTTTGTCAAGACTTCTTGCACTTCTTTTATCGATAAATTTAGTGCGTTGGCGATATCTGCTGCACGTACACCAATGGCATCAAACCCAATAATTGCTTTTATCTGTGTTTGCTCTATGCCTTTTTCCATACCCTTTTTAATACTTTTTTCTATCAAAAATTCAGCATCAATCATTTTGGTATGTTGCTCACTAGCAATATCCATGAGTCGTTTCACAAAAGCTTTGTAGGCTATTCTTTCCTCCTTTGATAAATTAATTTTGTCTAGTTTCTCTTTAGCTTCCATCAAACCCTTGGCGGTAAACCCCTCTTCAATGGCACCATTTTTCAGAAAGTAAATCCATTCATCCAGTTTATTTTGGACAGCATCATTGAACTGACTTACCTTAATCAACCAATATTCAGGGAAAATTTTGCTCACCTCTTTTTGTTGGTACACTTTTTTTTGTTGATCTGCCAAATTTAGCACATCCCCATGATGTATGCCCCTAAATTCATTCTTGCCATGATAAACATAATCCTTGCCTTGACCCAAATCAAAATAAGCAATGGTAACAGAAATCACTTTCTTAACTTTAGCATAAGCGTCACCCTCTGTAATGTGTTCCGTGATAGCCTTAGACGTTCCATACAAGATTCTATGAAAATAATCATACTCCTTGCTATTCTGCACCTCAATAATAACCAAATCTCCCTTGGCATCCTCTACCAAGATATCTACCCGATTGTGCTTGTCGTTTTCATGCTCTTTGTTGCTCTCACTGTCTAGGATTTGTTGGATGGTAATGTTTTCAGATAGCAATTCACTCAGGAAACCTTCCAAAATATCAAAATTGGCTTTGTTTCTGAGCAGCTTCTTTATAGCCCAATCAAATCGTATGAGTTGTTTTTCTTTTTTCATAACAATAAAGATACGGAAGCTTTGGAATTTTGTTTCATTGGTGAGAGGTCAGAATGATTTCAGCAGTTTAATCGGGCACTCGGAAAACATAAACGAATTTTGAATCGTCAGCTTCAAATCCTGTACTAATACATCTACTAAAACCTTTTTGGCAAAACGCTTTTTCTACTTTCAATGCTCTATTTTTTGTATTGGCATCCCAACACTTCCAATAGGTTAATCTAATTTTTCCTTTTGGAAGGTTTTGTTTATATCTCACATCAGGGTTATTAGTCACACCTACTTTCCACTTCTTATAGATTTCAGCATTTAATCGTGACTTAGAATACTGTGATTTTATATGCTTCTGTATGGCTTTGATAAGCTTTTCTTCGCTAACCTTTTCAATTATATGGATTATCATTGTTCCTCTAGATGCTATTCTGCTATTCTATAGTTATTGCATGTTTTCATTTACAAAAAACAAATAGTTTCAAATATTAAGTTTTTTTAAAAAAAAATCCCCCCTACAGTGGAAAATAATAAACCGCCTCTCCCGCATGAATTTCATAATCCATCACACGCGGCCAATTGGTATTAATCAATTGCTTTTCCCAGTCCTTAAAATCCGCTTGTAGCTCTTGGACCAAGGCAGGATGTTTAGAAGCCACATTGTGCTGTTCCTCCTTGTCTGTACGCATATTGTACAGCACGGTTTGCTCGGCTAGGTCATCCTGAATGAGTTTCCACTCATCTTTGCGAATGGCTTTGTGGTATTCAGAACGCCAGTACAAGGCTGGATGAGGGCTTTGGTCTTGGTACGTAGAATCCAAGAGATACGGCCATAAATTCACACCATCAAAGGGGCGGTCATCGGGCAATTGGAGTTCGGTCAATGCTGCTGTAGTGGCAAAAATATCCAACGCACTTACAGGCTTATCATAAGTCATTCCAGCGGGTAGCCTCCCCTTCCATTGCATCATAAAAGGCACTCGAATTCCCCCTTCAAAATTGGTAAATTTCCCCCCTTTGAACGGACTATTATCGGCAGCTCCAGTGTATGTCGCGCCTCCATTATCACTCAAGAAAATTACCAAAGTATTTTCTTCCAATTCCAATTCTTTGAGGTTGTTCATAATAGAACCCACGGCATCATCCAAAGCGTGAATCATAGCATAATAGATGCGTTTTTCGGGCGATTCAATATGAGCATATTTATCATAATACTCCTTGGTAGCTTGAAAAGGGGTATGGGGTGCCGAAAAAGGTACATACACAAAAAAAGGCTCTTGGTGGTGTTCCTTGATCCATTGGTTGGTTTCCTCGGCAATTTTGGTGGTCAAATAGGTATCTTCTTGCACCACTTTGTCATTCTTACGAATGGCACAATTGCCTGTCCTACCCTTGCCCCAGATATGTGGATCAGAAAAGTCGCTGAGTTTTTGATTGATAATGTCTTCCTTATCTTCGGGAGCATACAAACTAAATGCTTCATAAAAACCATAGTGATAATCAAATCCACGATGAATAGGAATAGCGGTTTCATTGTAGCCCATGTGCCATTTGCCAATAGCAGCCGTTTGATAGCCCTTGGTTTTGAGCAATTCGGCTAGGGTAAATTCTGTGGGGGGCAATCCCTGTTTTTGCATGTCCTCAAAGGTAGGGACGGCCCAGTCCTCATGCTGGGCTACTTTCCAATCGCCTGTATTGAGCAAATTGGCATAAACAAAATACTCTATTCTGTTTTGGGGATAACGTTCGTGAATATTGATCTCAAAACCAAAACGCTGTTGATAACGCCCCGTCATGAGTCCAGCCCGAGAAGGAGCACAAATGGGCGAGCTAATATAGCCCTCGGTAAAGGTCACGCCCTGCTGCCCAATCGCATCAATATGTTGGGTGTTTACATTTTTGCCCCCATACAAGGACACATCCATTAAGCCCAAATCATCGGCCAAAATCACAACAACATTGGGCGGTGGTGTACCATCGAGATGGGGTTGTGCTTGCTTTAAGAACTTATTGCGATAATCAATTTTATTGGCATCAAAAACAATCTCATAGCGCGGATTGCCCAGCGGCCAAAAACCAAAAATGAGTAAAGGGATCAATATCAGCACAATAACTCCTAATCGTTTTTTGGTTCTTTGTTTCATAAACCTATTCTCTTTTTTGTAAACACCAAGCAATGAAGTTGTCCACAACAAGATACTGAAGTTGTCCAAAAATCGACCTACTTTTTATCAAGAAAATTAGAGTCACTGTACGTACAGGGCAATTAATCAGAATAAGAGTATTCTCTAATAAGGATACTACATTATTGTTTAACAAGTACTTCCTTTCAACACTTACTTTGGCACAATTACTAGTGTATAAAATGTCAAAAAAAAATACTAAGTAGCCGTTCAAAATTACTACTACCAAAAAACGGCTATTTTCCTCCAGCTAGTGCGCGTTGCTTATGAGCTCGCCTATGGCTCGGTTCATCGTTGAGCCTGACTATTCGATACACTGTATCAAATAGGTCAGATCGCT
>JBGCDW010000158.1:0-7672 GCA_045105775.1 Aureispira sp. | reverse complement strand
GAAGTTGTTTAAGAATAGCCTAATGTCGCTAATGAACCGAACGAAGTGAGCTCACAAGCACTCGCAGAGCGATCTGATCTATTTGATAGGGTCTATCAAATAATCAGCTTCCGCACTAAAGCTAATTTTTTCCTACTCATCGTTAAAAATTGACTCCATAGCGCTGCTATGAACTAAATTTTCGCCTTGATTACTTTGTGAGCTCGCCTATGGCTCGGTTAGAATCAAATTATCACTCATTATACTTACGTGAGCTCGCAGGCTCGGTTCAACGCTATTCCATTTTTAAACAACTTCATTAAAAAAGTAAAAAATCCACGAAGTATTATTTTTAATAACAAGTTGCTTATCTTTGTTGCTACAAATTTACGAGATTCGCTTCTAATATTACGCCAACAACACACTCTTTGCCAAGCACAGCCCTTATCTAGACTAATTCTAGACTGCATATTGCTGGTTAATAATCCAACTCACCTAAAACAAAAGTTTAACTTTGCTCTATTTTTGGACGCAGTTAATTGCTTAACTTCATGGAAATACATCACACCAAATACCTATCTAGCCATACCAAAATAAGTCAATGCCCTGCTGCAGATCGTCCAGAATATGCCTTTATTGGTCGCTCCAATGTCGGAAAGTCTTCGCTCATCAACATGTTATGCAACAATAAGTCACTGGCCAAAACATCGAGCCAGCCAGGAAAAACGCAAACCATCAATTATTATGATGTAGATGAAGAGTGGTATTTGGTGGATTTGCCAGGCTATGGTTATGCGCGTATTGCACAACGCACGCGTCAAATATGGCGCAAGATGATTGGCGATTATTTCACAACACGCCCCAATGTACAATGTGCGTTTTTGTTGGTCGATAGTTGTGTTCCACCTCAAGAAAAAGACATAGAATTTGCCAATTGGATGGGCGAAAATCGCGTGCCGTTTGTGATTGTGTTTACCAAAAATGACAAAAAGAAATCTGCAAAGAACAAGAGTTTTTTAGCGGACTTTAAGGAAAAATTCTTGGAACACTGGGAAACGATGCCCGAACACTTTGTTACCTCCTCCAAAACCAAAACTGGAAGAGAAGAAATACTGGCTTTTATTGATGATATTAATGCACAGTATTTCGATTACCTAGAGCACAGTGAAGATTGAGCCGATTGATTTGTGTGTGTATTCTTTATTCAGCCAAAAGGGGCAACAACAATGGACACTAGGCATTGTTGAGCCAACTTCTAAATATACAATACAGTTTGAAAACCAGCATCTCCTATACCAATATTTTTAAGTTATCCATTCCCATTATGATTGGTTCTGCCGTGCAGAATGTGATCACCCTTACAGATACTATATTCTTGGGACGTGTGGGTGAAATTGAATTGGGAGCGATTGGATTGGTGGGGGTGTTTTATTTGATGATTGCTTCTATTGGCTACAGCTTTTCCAAGGCAGGTCAAATTATGATCGCGCGTCGTGTAGGGAGTCAAGAACTGGATCAAATTGGCAGCATATTTTACTCTATGCTGGCTTTTGCCCTCTCCTTGGCCTTTGTTCTATTTCTGTTCATGCAGTTTGGCTCCGATTACTTTTTTGCCTTATTTATTAATAATCATGAAATTTATAAAGCCTGTATTGCCTACTTAGATTATCGCTCGTCTGGAATCTTCTTTAGTTATGCTGGGGTGATTGTACTGGCCTTGTATACAGGCGTAGCGCGAACACAGGTTATTATTTATAATGCCTTGATGCTGGGCGTAGCCAATATGCTGCTCAATTATGCCTTGGTATTTGGGCACTGGGGCTTTCCAGAAATGGGGATTGCAGGTGCTGGATTGGCCTCTACGATAGCCGAAGGGTTGGCCTTTGTTGTGTTTGTTGTTTACATTTTATTAGACAAAAAGAATCGCGCCTATCATCTATTCCATTTCCCCAAGGTAGATCTCGAAATTATCAAAGCCCAATTAACCCTTTCTATGCCTATTGTGTTGCAATCGGTAGTAGGCATGGGCAGTTGGTTTATTTTCTTTATTATAATAGAAGACATGGGCCAAACAGAATTGGCCATTTCTAACATCATGCGAGCGGTTTACTTGCTCTTTATGATTCCTTGTTGGGGCTTTGCCTCTAGTATCAACACCCTAGCTTCCAATCTAATTGGCAAACACAAACAAGACGAAGTATTTGCCGTGACCACCCAAACAGCAATCCTATCCTTTGCCGTGACCATGCTCTTTACCAGCACTTTAATCTTTATGCCTGATCTTGTCCTAAGAGTAGGTACCGATACCCCCGCACTGATTGAAGAATCCAAACGCTTAACAGGGGTATTGTCTGCCACACTGGCTTTATTCTCCATTGGAGCCATTTATTTTAATGGTTTGGTGGGTACAGGAGCCACACAACAAGCACTTTACTTACAAATTATAGGGGTTATTGTCTACCTAACTTACATCTATCTGGCGGTTCGCATTTTTAATTGCAGCCTAGAAGTAGCTTGGTTGGCAGAATTTATTTATTGGATAATAACCCTAGCTACTGCGCTTTGGTATCTTCGTTCTAATAGGTGGCAACATATTGAGGTATAATTCAGTAGCACCATACCAATTAATGATACTACTGAATTGGCTACCAAACCATTGCTTATAGTTGCTCCAACTTCTTGAGCACCTCTTCCGCTTCACCATTCTTCTTTACAGAAGCCTCTCTATCTGTATGAGAAAGACGATAAGACTCTTCCATCAATTTCTTGTATTGCTCTTCCAATTTTTCTTTTTCTGACTTCTTCTTAAAAAATCCAAACATAATATTGTTGTTTAATAGTTGTTGTAATGACTGTTAAGGTGTTTTACCTATAAAGAATAAACACACTCTTGAATGCTTAGTTCATTGTTTATTGAGGTTGTTGAATTCCTTCTTTGTAACGTTCAATAGCACGCAATCTAGCTTCCTTGTGTTCTACTATAGGGGCTGGATAACTATCCTTGTCCAAATCCTTGATCCATTGCTTGACATAACGACGCTCTTTATCAAATTTATCCAATTGTGTAATGGGGTTAAAAACCCTAAAATAGGGCGACGCATCACAGCCTGTTCCTGCTGCCCACTGCCAATTGCCATTATTAGAAGACAATTCATAATCCAATAATTTTTGGGCAAAATACGCCTCTCCCCAACGCCAATCAATGAGCAAATGCTTGCACAGAAAACTAGCCGTTACCATACGCACCCGATTGTGCATATAACCTGTTTCATTGAGTTGACGCATTCCTGCATCCACCATAGGATAGCCCGTCTTGCCTTGACACCACTGCTCAAATTCCTTCTTGTTGTTGCGCCATTCGATCCCATCATATTTTACTCTAAAATTGTGCTCCACTACCTTTGGAAAATGATACAAAATCTGCATAAAAAACTCTCGCCAAATCAATTCGCTCAAGAACGTAGCATCCACCTCTACATCCAACTGAACAATTATTTGGCGTGGACTAACCGTTCCAAAACGCAAATGCGGACTCAAATAACTGGTTCCATCCTGTGCAGGCAAATTTCTTAATGTTGCATAATCCTTTAAACCATCCAAATTAAAAGGCTGTACTTTTATAGTAGACGGTTCAAAACCAATAGCCCCCAAGCTCAAAAAGGGTGCTTCTCCTTTCCAAAACTGACCAAAATCAGGCAAACCCGTGGGTTGATAAGCCGCAGGATCAAATTGCTTCAACCATATTTTTTTGTAAGGGGTGAAAACCGTGTAAGGCGTACCATCCTTTTTCATCACCTCTCGCTCTTCAAAGATCACTTGATCTTTTATTCTAGTAAATGGAATGCCCCGTGTTTCCAAGACATCCAGCACCTCTTTGTCTCTTATTCTGGCATAAGGCTCATAATCTTTGTTGGTGTATACAGCAGTTATTTCATAATCCTGCACCAATTGTTCCCAAACCTCTTTCGGATTTCCTTTTCTAAACACCATGCAACTCCCCTGCTCTTTTAGCACCTCATTCATGGCATACAAATTCTCATGAATAAAATTAAGCCGTGCATCATCCGCTGGCAATTCATCCAATATCTGCGTATCGTAAATAAACAGAGGCAATACAGGCTTTCCCGCTTGCAAAGCAGCTTCCAAACCTTTGTTATCCGCCCATCGCAAATCACGCCTAAACCAAAATACCACCACTTCCATAATTGTTCTTTAGATATGTAAAATAAGAATTATGGTATCATAACAGGTGCTGCAAGATTTGGTTTGATGCTGGGGTTTATTTCCCTTACAGTTGATTGACCGAGCCGTCCTTTTTTGCATAAGAAATTTAAGTTTGTTTTTTTGTAAAAAAATTATTAAATTTGACATAATAAAACTAAATCAAAAACATAAAATAACTATATTTTAATTGAGTTTTATACTAAAAAAAGCTTTTGGCAGATCAATACGATAATTTAAACCAACAACAATTCTTATGGCAGTTTCTAAAGCAGCAATCGAACGTCTCGAACGACTAAAATCTAACATTGAAGCGTTCCTAAAGCTGCATAAAAATCCTTATAACAGTTCTGTTCATAATGAAATGGCGGATAAATTAGTACAATTGAACCAATTGCTAGGCAAGCTCAATTTTGATCAAGATAATCCCAACGCTGTAGAGGAAAACATGGCGGCTTCTATGGGAGGTGACAGTCGTTCTACTACCACAACAGAGGAAAACATATCAACCACTCCTATAACCAATAATTTGGCGCGTTCGATCTCGGATTCAGTGGGAGCAGGCGGAGCCAACAAAGAGGAAGATGTCAAAACGGTACAAGGCTGGTTGAATAGTCATGGGGCTACATTGGCGGTGAATGGACAAGCAGACAATGCCCTGACCAATGAAATTAAGAAATTTCAACGTCGTTTGGGGCAAACACGCCCCGATGGCCGTGTAGATGCTGGTAAGAATACTTGGAAAGGCTTATTGGGCGAAATTCCTGTTGGCCCACCCTCCACAGGTGTTAGTTCTATCATTCAAGGGGGCGAGAGTGGTGCGGCTGGTTACAATGCCTACAACAGAGGCACACAGGGCAATACCATCGTGGGCCCCAATGGGCATCGAGAATTAACCGCCATGACACTAGCCACCGTCATGGCCAACCAAGCACTCGATAAAAGTCATGCCGATTATTTGTTTGCAGTAGGCAAATACCAACTGATTCCTTCCACCCTCAAAGAAGGAGTAGCAGCCCTCAACTTAGATACTTCGCTCAAATTTGATGTCAATACGCAAGAATTGCTGTTTAGTGGTTATTTGATGGACAAAAAACGCCCACAAATTAGTGCTTACATCAAAGGAACAGCCGGTAACTCTGCCTTTGCAGCAGGCTTGGCAGCTGCCCAAGAATGGGCTTCTATAGCTGTTCCTGAAGGACACGCCAAGGCTGGCAGAAGTTATTATGATGGTGTGGGGGGCAATTCTGCCCACATCACAGCCGAAGATTTCTTGGGCGTATTAGACGAGGCCAAAGCCAATTATCAGCAATATATAGCTCAAGGTATGAGTGATGCCGATGCTTACAAAGCGGCTGTATCGGGGGTAGAAGATGCCGCCAATAGCAGTGGAACGGACTCCAACTCTACGGATAATGACACAGAAACACCGCCTCCAACAAGCAGCCCAGAGGATAACACCTCCAATGCTAATGACAATACCACGCCAACTACCTTATCCATCACGGCTTCTGTCGGTGATGGGGGCAGCAATCAGGAAGCTGATGTCAAAATCATCCAAGAATTGCTCAACCAAAATGGTGCAACACTCACCGTAGATGGCAAAATTGGCCCCAATACTATTGCTGCTATCCATGCCTTCCAAACGTCTATCAACATTCCACCCGATGGCTTAATCAGCCCCAATAAAAATACTTGGAAAGGCTTAATCAACGGCTCAAAAACTACCTCTGACATTCCTACAGACGATTCTAATGATAATACGGACACCAATACGCCCCTATCCATCACGGCTTCTGTTGGTGATGGAGGCAGCAATCAGGAAGCTGATGTCAAAATCATCCAAGAATTGCTCAACCAAAAAGGCGCGCAACTGACTGTAGATGGACAAATTGGCCCCAATACTATTGCTGCTATCCATGCCTTTCAAACGTCTATCAACATTCCGCCTGATGGCCTGATTAGCCCCAATAAAAACACTTGGAAAGGGCTGATCGGCAGTGGCGGCAGTGTTGACCCCAAGGCCAATACAGGTGGAGACGGCAACTTTGATCCTGGAGAGCCACTAGCAGCAGGCAGCAAGCCTTCTTCTTCTAATTTTAAATACGAAGAATTTATCTCTCCAAGAGACCCTGTACGCGAGGTTCCCCAACAGTATTGGGCAAACTTGCAAAAATTGATGAACAATCTAGAAATCATTCGCTCGGCATTGGGCACCTCTATGAACATCAATTCGGGCTACAGAAGCCCTGATTACAATGCTCAAATTGGAGGCGCGTCGGCCAGTAAACACATGCTGGCACAAGCCGCAGATATTAGCACCAGCTTGCCCCCTAGCCAAGTCTATGACACCATTGCTCAATTGATCCAAGATGGAAAAATTACTCCTGGCGGACTAGGTAAATACAAGAATTTTACGCATTATGATGTAAGAGGATCTTATACGCCTTTTCAGGGGGCTTATTAGGTATATAATCATATAACATAGAATAAGCAGAGGCTGCCAGTATTGGTGGCCTCTTTTTTGTTTGTGAAAAATTATTTTAAAATTGTATCTTACTACTACACACCATTTCATCACTACAAAACATCCTAACGTATGACAACAACAGAAGTACTGACACAATTAGAAGCCTTTGGAGATGAGCGCACCAAGAAAACCCTAACAAAACACGGCGCACGCGAACCCTTTTTTGGTGTAAAAGTAGCCGATCTCAAAAAAATTCTAAAAAAGACCAAAAAGAACCATGAATTATCACTAGAACTCTACCAAACAGGCAACAGCGATGCCATGTATTTGGCTGGATTGATGGCCGATGAGCAACAAATAAGCAAAGCACAATTGCAAGAATGGGTAGAAGGAGCGTACTGGTATTATTTGAGCGAATATACCGTGCCTTGGATTGCTGCTGAAACTGCTTTTGGGTATGAATTGGCCTTAGAATGGATTCATGCCGATCAGGAAACTGTGGCGGCGGCTGGGTGGTCTACCTTGAGCAATGTGGTGAGCCTACAAGCCGATGAAGAGTTGAATCTCGATCAATTTCGTCAATTGCTACA
Source organism: Aureispira sp. (assembly GCA_045105775.1). GTDB lineage: Bacteria > Bacteroidota > Bacteroidia > Chitinophagales > Saprospiraceae > Aureispira. Next base: position 412 of record JBGCDW010000158.1, on the reverse strand, counting down.
GCAAGTTCCTGAAAAAATCCAAGAGGCTCCCAATAGAGTAAAATATACTATGAATGGCTTTGTTATTGCAGTAGGCTGTTATGTCGCTCCACTGCATACACTCGCTCAAGAGATTGCACAACAACTGGGCAAGGTAAAAGTGGACATGAACGGCACCGCTTGCAAAGTCCCTTTGGCTACCACGGCCATCCAAAAAGTAGTAGACAAAGATAGACTCGGCAAAAAACGCAAAAAAGCACGTTGTTAATACATGGTAAAATAAGTTTTATAATAAGTAGTCTCTAAAAAGTTCTCGCACTAAAAAACGCGTATTTTTACCTATATCATCGTTAAAAATACGCGCTGTAGCTCGCTACAGCTTTGTTTTTTGCCTTGATCTAGGCAAAAATTCTTTATTTTTTATTGTGCGATT
>JBGCDW010000157.1:0-44142 GCA_045105775.1 Aureispira sp. | reverse complement strand
GGTTGTACCTAAAAGGTACAACCCCGAAGGGCTCACGTAAGTAAAAGTCCTGCATATTTAGTTCATAGCAGCGCTATGGAGTCAACCGAGCGGAGCGAGTTCATAAAATAATTTTTAACGATGAGTAGGACAAAATTAGCTTTAGTACGGAAGCTGATTATTTGATAGACCCTATCAAATAGATCAGATCGCTCTGCGAGTGCTTGTGAGCTCACTTCGTTCGGTTCATTAGCGACATTAGGCTATTCTTAAACAACTTCAATTATATACCTTTAGAACAAATGGTATCTAAGAACAGTTTAGTGGTTTATTAGAAGATATGATTGGATTTTTTATACAAGTGTGCTATAAGCCCATTTCGCATTCTCGGTTCTATCCAAGTGGATTTTGGGGGAAGGGTGTCTTGTTCGTCCGAAATTTTGATCAAATCTTCGAGTGCAACAGGGTAGAGATTGAATCCTACCTTGGCACGCCCTTCGCGTACACGACGTTCTAGACCAAAGGCCCCCTTGGGACCTTCTATATATTTGATGTCAGGTTCTGTGCGAACATCTTCAATGTTTAGAATACCTTCTAATACAAACTTATTGAGGAAGTGTACATCTAGTGTTTCATTGGTTGGGGTGCCAGCTTTGGGGTGGTATTTGGACAGTAATTCTAATTTATACCATTGTCTGTCAAGTAGCATTCCCATATTGTACTGGTGCAAAGGGGTATGGGAGTGTTCTACTTTTTTTATTTTGTAATACTGTTTGAGCTGTTGCAAAAAATCCTCTTCGCTAAGATTGTCTAAGCTGGCAATCACTCGGTTATAATTGTGAATTTCAATTTCAGAAGCAGGGAAATAAGCAACCAGCATATTGTTAAATTCTGTATTTTTATCATCAGGTGCTTGATTTTCGATATAGCGTCGATAAAAAATCTCTGAAGTCTTAGCCCGATGGTGTCCATCACAAATATAGGTTTCTTTAATATTGTCCTTGAATAATACTTTTAAGGCATCAATGCGGATTTTATCATTGATTTCCCAAAATAAATGTTCTTCATCTTGAAAAGGAATACTAAAAGAGGGCGAGTTGGAAGAGGTAATTCTATTAACAATTGCATCAATTTCCAACACATTGGGATAAGTCAGCAAAATGGGCTTGATCAAAGCTTGGCGTTCTTCAAACAAACGCATCATCTTGGCCTCTTTGGCAGCCAAGGTATTTTCATGACGCTTGATTAGGCCATTTATATAATCCTTGACATCTGCACAGGCCAGTACCCCTGTATGGCTTCTATGTGCGCGTTTGACGCGATAAATGTATACGGCTGCATTTTTGTTTTGTTGATAAATTCCATCACTTAGGTACAAGGGAAACTTGCGTTTGGCGGAGCCAAAAAAATCGTCAAAGGAAATAATGTCTGTCAAGTCAGGTAATGCGGCCCGAAAAGGAGAAATAGTTGCCATGCAAAGAATTGTTTAGCCATGAAAAATTAAAAAACACCTCTTATTATTTGTGTAAAGAGGTTCCCACACAATATAAAATAAGTTCGAGAAGAACACTACTAAAAAGACTATAAATCCCTAGCAAAGTCTTATAAAGAATGGTTAAGTTACAGGAGTGTTTTTTTTATAAAATTCTAAGATCTATGCTAAAATGGCTTTATGGTTGGAATAAATATCCAATAGTTGAAATTGAAAACAGACAACATCTGGCACAAGCACAAGTGCAGTCGCCCGATTATTTTATGGCTTGCCAAGCTTTTGAATTGCCTGTGGTATATCCCATCTTATTGGTAGTGGAGGAGTGGGTGTATTGGGGCAAAATAAATGGAACAACATTGCGTCAGCGTGATTTTTATAAAACAAATAAACAAGCATTGGAACAGGGCTTTCTAAATGCCTCCAAGGCACAGCAGCAAGGATGGAACAAGCTTGTTCGAGCTATGATTAGTCAGCATTACGATCAATTTGATGGGCAATTGATAGAGTTAAAGCAATTGAATCTAAAGACACTAAATATTACGACAAAAAACCACTACGAGTGGCATTATGAGGTTTTGGTAATTGCACAGAGTACTGGACTCAACGCCCTTGCAAGAGCCGAAACACGCCATCTAGAAGTCGTATTTTCAGGCAAAACACTAGAAGAATTGACGGTTCGAGAATTGAGATAGTGTTGAATTTAGTCGTATCTTGGGGCGACTAAAAGCCTTGTTGGGCAGTGGTGAAATGCTAAATTATTGGTTGTTTAAATATTGTTCTTATGCGTCCTATTCAGATGGTTGATCTCAAAGCACAGCACAGTGCTATTGCACTAGAAGTACAAGCGGCGATGGCGGATTGTCTGGCTCATACTGCTTTTATTGGTGGCCCCAAAGTGGCTGCTTTTCAGGCCAATTTGGAAGCTTATTTGAATGTAAAGCGGGTGGTTCCTTGTGCCAATGGGACAGATGCCTTGCAATTGGCACTAATGAGCTTGGATCTGGAGGTGGGAGATGAAATAATCGTGCCTGCCTTTACTTATGTGGCGACCGCAGAAGTCATTGGTTTGTTGCGCCTTAAACCTGTTTTGGTGGATGTAGACCCACATACGTTTAATACCACTGCCGAGCACATAATCCCTGCTTTGACCACTAAAACGAAGGCCATTGTGCCAGTGCATTTGTTTGGACAGAGTGCTGATATGGAACCTATTTTGGCCTTGGCCCAAGAACATAACTTAGCTGTTATCGAAGACAATGCCCAAGCTATAGGTGCTGATTATACCTTTGAAAATGAGCAGATAGCCAAGACAGGAACGCTTGGTACAATTGGCTGTACTTCTTTTTACCCATCCAAAAATCTAGGTGCTTATGGCGATGGAGGGGCTTTAATGACTCAAAACGAAGCATTGGGAGAACGTTTGCGTATGCTGGCCAATCACGGACAACAAAAACGATACTATCACGACTTGATAGGCGTTAATTCTAGATTGGATGCTCTACAAGCAGCTGTTTTAGACATAAAACTAAAACATTTGGATGCTTACACTCAAGCTCGCCAAGCTGCTGCGGCCTATTATGATCAAGCACTGGCAGCGGTAGCAGCCGTTACGATTCCTAAACGCCAGCACAATTCCACCCATGTGTTTCATCAATACACCCTCAAAGTGCCTGCAACGCAGAGAGATGCCTTGCAAGGGTATCTAAAGGAGCGAAATGTTCCGAGCATGATTTATTATCCTGTGCCTCTACAAGAACAAGCGGCCTATCGCGGTATTATACAGCAGCCTATACCAGATCTACCCTATACCAATCAATTGTGCAAAGAAGTATTGTCCTTGCCCATGCACTCAGAATTGGAGGAAGAGCAATTGGCCTATATTGTGCATTGTGTGCAGCAATTTTTTGAGAATTAGTACAAGGCTATTTTAATTTGGGATTGTTGGCATGACGCTCCTTGTCGCGTTTGGTGCGTTTTTGCATAATTTTGGCAAGCGAATCACCTAAATCTACCCCTGCTTGATTGGCTAGACAAAGCAATACAAATAAGACATCACCCATTTCTTCGGCCAGGTCGTCTTTGGCTGTTGCTTCTTGTTCTGGGGTTTTAAAGGATTGTTCGCCATAAATACGTGCCATTAGGCGAGCTACTTCTCCTACTTCTTCCATGAGAATGGCCGTATTGGTCAATTCATTATAATAACGAATGCCAATCGTATTGATCCATTCGTCTACTTGTTGTTGTGCTTCTTGTAAGGTCATTGTGTTATTAAGCTATTGGTTAGGGCACTAAGTTAGCTTTTTTTTGGGATGACCTAGAAGGACGAACAGAAGAAAGTGGAGGCGTTGGAGTTGGAGGAATCGTGTTTTTAGGTGGTTGAAACCGAGCAGGCACATCTAATAAGTGCATGAGTAAGGTAGATAGAATTCCCAAGCCTATAGCACGATAACGTACCAATGTTCCAATATTATAAACCAACAAGCCTACTAAGAGTAAATTGCTAATGGTGTAGGCCAATAAAAAATAAACTAGAGGATGAATATTGGTCGTTGCGGTCTTTCTATACGATAAAGAAAAAGTCAACAAAACCATAAAGGAAATCATCTCCAAACTGGCCACCAACTGCAAAATATCTTTGCATTCCCACAAAAAAGGACGACCAATAATATTAAAAATAGCCGCAGGAAGTGCTGATAGTACACCCCCCAAAGTAGGTTCAAATGGAATCACATCTATAATAGAAGATCCTCCTTTCTCTGCCAAAAAGGCCAATTGTCGTTGTGATAATAGCTCAAAAACACTCTTGCCTAACAACAATTCGCAACTAATTAAAGCAATGACCAAGCTGGCAAGGTAAACCAAAGCGTAAGAAATAAAAACGCGTTTTTGGCGCAAAGTAATAAGGTAAGCAACAGCAGCTGGAAGTAATAGAGCCAGAAGATAATATCGTGTCAACCCAATAACCAGAACACCACTGATTAGTGGTTGCCAAACTTTATTTTCTTGTTGTTGCCAACGCAATAGTCCAAGACAAAAAAGACTCAAGCCATAATAAACATATACATCCTTGTGCATTCCAGCTGTCCAAAAACTAAGAGAAGGCAAAAAGAAGCAGCATATCAGGAGTAGCTGCTTGGGTAGATAGAGTACTTTTTTGAAAATATGGTAAAAATTGAGACTAGCCAGCCAGCCCAATAAGCCAATAAAAAACAAATGTACACCATATAGGCCATTGGTAAAGGGATAGAGCAAAGCATGAAAATGCACTAAAATGTAGGTGCCCAAATCCTTCCAAAACAAATGAGCAGGAGGATATAAAAACACGGTTGCTCCCTCAGGTGGAGAGGCACCAACTCCAAAAATATTCGCAAAATAATACGAAGGATATTCCCAAAAACTCTGACCAATAAGCGTGCTCTCTTGTAAGTAGGCAAAAGTATCCCCATCTACAAAGTAATATTTGTAAATGAGTAAGTACGCTCCTCCCATTAATAACTTGAACAAGAAAATGGAAAATAGGAAACGCCGTGAAAGATCAAGATGCTCTACGCTAGGGGTGCGTCTCAACCAAAAGCCAAAGACTAATAGGTAAAGGGCAAGCAGAATATATGTCATAGTTACCATTTGGGGATGATAAAATACGAACTAGTAAACTTCAATAGGTGAACGGAACGTCACAATTAACCTAACGGACATCTTTAAGTCAAGTGTTTCCACTATTAAAAAGTTTTTAAGCTTTTGAGTTAATGAGGTTTATTATTGGTGACTTTATTTTTAATGCAATGTATTTAAAATAAAATATTTTTTGTTGGTTGAATCTTGTTGTCATAGGATAAAAGGATAGTCAGCAAAAAATGATTGTACACAAAAGTACAAACTAATAAATGGAGTTTCAAAATAAAGTCAAAAGATACTCCATTCTACTTCAGCATAAAATCATATCTAATTGATTATCAAAATAATATAGAAAAAATACCATAAAATGTAACCCTTTGATAATCAGATTGATGTGTGTTTTTTTTGTTTTTTACAAAAAAAGAACTAAAAATTAAGTATTGGTTTAAATAATGCTTTTTTTATTGATTTTCTGTACTATTGCCTACACCAACAGTAATGTAACGCCCTAACAGTGGTTTTCTATATATACTTATCTGTTTTTTTTCCTTTTAGTAACGGAACAAAACGGAACTGATCAAATTTTTCCTGCTTGTATTCATTGTCATTTATACGCTTGATACGAAGCATTTGCTGTTGTTCATTGCCTACAGGAATCACCAATTGACCGCCTATTGCAAGTTGTTTTGGAAGAGCTTCAGGGATAAAAGGGGCACCAGCTGTGACCAGTATTTTGTCAAAAGGGGCAAACTCTCCCAAGCCTTTGTAACCATCCCTAAAGTAAAAACGCACCCCCAATAACCCCAATTGTTCAAGCATAGTTTTGGCGTTACGGTAGAGACGTTCTTGTCGTTCGATGGTGTATACTCTGGCTCCCATTAGTGCAAGAATGGCAGTTTGATAGCCCGAACCTGTGCCTATCTCTAGTACTTTCTCTCTTTTTGTTATATTCAAAAGTTCTGTTTGATAGGCTACAGTATAAGGTTGCGAAATAGTTTGATCGGCTTCAATTGGGAATGCCTTGTCTTCGTAGGCATGTTCTTCAAAGGCTTTATCCAAGAAAAAATGTCTAGGCAATGCCTGAATGGCACTCAATACTTGTTCATCTCTGATGCCTTTGTCATATAATTGTAAGGCCAATCGTCTGCGCATTCCTTTGTGTCGATTACTATCTTCCATTGGTTAAATTACTTGATACAAAACAATAGTTGTTGAAGCTTATTTGGGGCAGCTTTTATTTTTGTTTAGAAATTTTGAGAGAAGAAATACCTGTCCAAAGTACAAATTTCAACTTAGCTTAACCTACAAATATCTAGCATAGCTGTTATTTTTTTGCTAATTTGGCACCAAATTAAGCAAGATAACCACTAAATAAGTTCATAATCGGATGTCATAAGTAGATATAGTGTTATTTACCATAATAATACTAAACAGAATAAATATACACTCCGTTAAATTTAGCGTTATCCAATTGAGAACAAGGAACTTGTGATAGATAAAAAACAATAAAAAAATATGACTACAATTAAATTTGGTACGGATGGATGGCGTGCCATTATAGCTCAAGAATATACTGTAGATAATGTAAAACGTATTGCAACAGCTACAGCATTATGGATCAAAGAACAAGACGGTAAAAGTATAGTTCTTGGGTATGATTGCCGTTTTGGTGGATGGATGTTTGCACAGACAACGGCACGCATCATGGCGCATTATGGCATCAAAACCTATTTAGACAAAAATATAGCCACTACCCCAATGGTTTCTTTAGGAGTGGTGAAGAAGAACGCTAAACTAGGAGTTGTAATCACAGCAAGTCATAACCCTCCTACGTACAATGGGTACAAATTAAAATCAGAGTTGGGTGGCCCTTCTATTCCTAAAGATATTGATGCGGTAGAAGCCTTGATTCCCGATGCTGTTCCTACGCAGGAATTGCCAACATTGGAAACAATGGAAGCAAAGGGTTTGTTGGAGTATGTCAATTTAGAAGACATCTACATGGAGGCTATAGAAAGTGGTTTTGATTTGAAAACCATTCGAGAATCTGGGGTTTTGTGTGCCTATGATGCTATGTATGGAGCAGGACAGAATGTTATGCGTAGAATTTTACCCAATGTTGTGCCCTTGCACTGTGAGGTAAACCCTAGCTTTTATGGACAAGCTCCCGAACCAATTCACAAAAACTTGACCGAGCTGTCAGAATTGATCAAAAATAACAAAGACATCACTTGTGGTATTGCTAACGATGGTGATGCTGATCGAATTGGGATGTACGATGAAGAAGGCAGTTTTGTAAGTTCTCATCATATTTTACTCCTGTTGGTACATTATCTTCATAAGTACAAAGGAATGACAGGCAAAGTGATTGTTACGTTTTCGGTAACAGACAAGGTGAAGAAGTTGTGTGAATTATATGGTTTGGAGTATCAAGTAACTAAGATTGGTTTCAAATATATTGCTGAAATCATGGCTACAGAATATGTATTGGTAGGCGGAGAAGAATCAGGGGGGATTGCCGCAGCAGGACACATTCCAGAGCGCGACGGTGCTTGGATAGGCTTATTAATTTTAGAATTTATGGCCAAAACAGGCAAATCCATCAAAGAACTCATTCAAGAAGTATATGACCTAGTCGGTGAATTTGCATTTGATAGAGATGATTTGCACTTGTCCAATGACCGTAAGTGGGCGATTATTGACCGTTGCAAAAACAGAGCATACAAAGCCTTTGGAGCCTATACTGTTCAACGTGTAGAAGACATCGATGGCTACAAGTTTTACTTAGCAGAAGATAAATGGGTTATGATTCGCCCGTCTGGCACCGAACCTGTATTGCGTGTATATGCCCAAGCTCCTGATGATGAAGAAGTACGTGCTATTTTGAGTGCTACACACGCTGCTTTAGAAGCTTAATAATTGGATGAAAATATGCTTGAATTCGATGGCACATGCCACCAAAACAAGCTCCTTTTTACATGTTTACTATAAGAAACTATGAAAAAAACAGCCTTACATCATAAACACCTAGAACTGGGAGCCAAAATGGTTCCTTTTGCAGGATATGATATGCCTGTATCGTATGCAGGCATTATTGCCGAACACCAAACTGTGCGTGAGCAAGTTGGTATGTTTGATGTTTCCCACATGGGAGAATTTATTATCAAAGGAACGGGGGCTATGGCTTTAATACAGCGAGTTACCTCCAATGATGTAGCCAAGTTGAAAAAAGGAGATGCCCAATATTCTTGCTTGCCCAATGGAAAAGGAGGAATTGTAGATGATTTATTGATCTATAAATTAGGAGAGGAGGAGTATATGTTGGTGGTCAATGCTTCTAATATTGACAAAGATTGGAATTGGATTGCACAGCAGAATACCGAAGGGGTAGAGATGAAAAATATTTCTGACCAAACTTCTTTGATGGCTATACAGGGACCCAAGACCGTTGAAGCATTGCAACGTTTGACCGATGTTGATTTGGCAGGTATGAAGTATTATACATTTGTACGGGGAAATTTTGCTGGTTTTGATAATGTTATTATTTCAGCTACAGGGTATACGGGATCAGGAGGCTTTGAGATTTATGTCGTCAATGAACATGCAGAGGCGGTATGGGATGCTGTTATGCAAGCTGGAGCCGATTACGGCATACAGGCTATTGGTTTAGGCGCGAGAGATACCTTGCGTCTAGAAATGGGCTATTGTTTGTATGGCAATGATATTGATGATACCACTTCTCCACTTGAAGCAGGTTTGGGATGGATTACCAAGTTAAAAATAGAAGCTGATTTTGTAGATAAAGCTTACTTAATAGAGCAGAAAGCAGCAGGCATACAGCGCAAGTTAGTTGGTTTTGTATTGGATGGAAAACGCCCCCCACGTCAAGGCTATACTATTCTGAATGAGGAAGGAAAGAAAATTGGTGTAGTAACATCAGGTACCAAAGGGCCCTCAGTAGGCAAAGCAATTGGAATGGGCTATGTAGAAAAGGCATATAGTAAAAGTGGAACAACTATCTATATTGAAGTACGTGGCAAACAACTAGAAGCCACTACTCAAAAACTGCCATTTTATCAGATAACTCAATAAAAACTGTCACTATGTCCATGAAAAAGTTAAAAAGCAGAAAAAATGTACATTTAAATTAACTTTTTAAAAACTGGCCTGTTTCTGGATAATAATAAGTTATCTTATAAACATCTATTATCAGGTATCGACCTATGCCTGTTGAAAATTTAATATAGTATCGCTGCCATGACTCTATGTTTAAATATTTCATAAATGCTGTAGTAATGCAGTAGTTTTGGTTATCCCGGTGGTTCGGGAAAGGTTTTAAGGTTATTAAATTAATCGGAGTTACTATTTTTAGTAGCTCCGATTTTTTTGTGCGTTATTGTATGTATATTTGTATGCTATAACTCTGTACTTAGAATTATCAATTTTTATCCATGCGCTATTTTTTAGAATTGGCTTATAATGGCACGCGTTACAGTGGTTATCAGGAGCAACCCCATCAAGTTACCATCCAAGGTGCGTTGGAAGATGCTTTGCAGTTGCTTTTGCAAATACCAACTAAGGTAGTGGGCTGTGGCAGAACAGATGCAGGGGTACATGCCCTCCAATACTTTGTACATTTTGATGTAGAAAAAGTATTAAGTTCAAATTTCCTTTATCGCCTCAATCGAGTCATTGGCAATGATATTCTTTGTTATAGAATCGTAGCCGTTGCAGCAGATGCACATGCTCGATTTGATGCGGTTTCTCGTAGTTATCGTTATGTCATAGATTTGTACCAGAATCCTTTTCGACAAGAAACAGCACACTATTGTCATTACGGCAATCAGTTAGATATTGAGGCCATGCAGCAAGCTGCCCAAGTGTTGCTGCAGTATAAAGATTTTACAACTTTTTGTAAGAGCAAAACCCAAACTAAGACCAATCTTTGTACGATGTATGAATCTTATTGGGAAACCAACCAGCAAGAACAGCAACTTATTTATCATGTGCGGGCCAATCGTTTTTTGAGAGGCATGATTCGATTGATTGTGGGCATGTGCTTGAATGTAGGGCGCGGCAAAACCTCCCTAGCACAGGTACAAGAAGCATTGGAGCAAAAGAAAACCCTTCAACAAGCACTTTCGGCACCTGCTCAAGGGTTGTTTCTAACCGATATTCGCTACGAATATATAACGCCTCGGTTGTCTATTTTGTAAACATTTTTTTTACAAATACTCTGCTCCAAAACGCGCTGCCAATTCTTTGGAAACGCCTTTAATGGCTTGTTCTTGATCTTTTGGATAAATCAGCAAAACATTGCCTTCGTCTACCACAATGTAATTTTCTAAATCTTTGATGACGACTAATTTATCTTGAGGCGTTCTAATCATACAGTTGGACGTATCCAATGGCTGTACCAAGTTGGGTGTAGGACTACTAATGGCATTTTCTTGCTCATCCTTCTCAAATTGCTCATGCAAGGAACCCCAAGTACCCAAATCAGACCAACCAATATCGGCAGGCATGGTATAGATATTAGTCGCTTTTTCCATAATGGCATAATCTATCGAAATGCTAGGAGTCGAAGGGTAAAATTCATCTAAGAAAGCACGTTCTTCTGTGGTTCCCCATTTCTCGGCACCTTGGTTGAGAATTTGATAGACCTCAGAGGCATGTTGTTGTAAGGCATCCAACACGGTATTCACATTCCAAACAAAAATCCCTGCATTCCACAAATAATCGCCACTCGCCAAAAAATCTTTGGCGCGCTCCAAATTGGGCTTCTCTGTAAATTGATGCACAGGATAAATGGTACCAGTGACATTTTTATCAAAATGAATATAACCGTACCCTGTATTGGGGTGATTGGGTTGAATGCCTAAGGTAAGCAATACCTTGTTGTTTTGTACAAAGTCTAAGCCCTCTAGAATGTGTTTGGTAAATTGTTCTTCTTTGAGAATAACATGGTCAGAAGGAGCAACCACAAAATTGGCGTTTGGATTGAGTGCTTGTAGTTTGAGTGCTGCATAAGTGATACAAGGAGCTGTATCATTGCGAGAAGGTTCTGCTAGTACTTGTTGGTTGGTCAATTCAGGAAGTTGTTCTTTGACAAGTGCTGCATATTCTAAGTTGGTAATCACAAAGATATTTTCTACAGGACAAACATGCTTAAAACGCTCAAAAGTTAATTGTAATAATGTTTTGCCCAAGCCTAAAATATCTAGGAATTGTTTGGGTTTTTTGCGGCGACTGCTGGGCCAAAAACGGCTACCAATACCACCGGCCATAATGACCACATAGTTATTGTTGTTCATAAAATTTTCCTTTGCCTATTGCGAAAAGTTAGCGGTTTCACCAGTTGATGACGAAAGAGGTAGGCGGTTATCTCTTTGTGTGTGATAATTTAGAAGTGTATTCTTGTGGCTCAAATATAAGACAACTAAACATTTATTCGTAATAATGTATGATAAGTCAATAAGCTTATAATGTGCCAATGTTAGACCGCGCACTACTTTATAAAAAAAAATCAAAAGTTGTGTGCAGTTTTTTGGACTTAAAAGTACACTTTTTGCAATTAGGTTGTTTATACTGGTTCTTGCGATGGGAATAGTGTTGGCAAAGTTGCCAAACTATTCTCTATTGCTGTATCAAAGTAGTTTTTCAAAAAATAGGCTTGATAACGACGTACAGGATTGTTATTTACTAATGGTTCTAGCTGACAACGCCAAGCAACTTGTGTGTAATTAGGATCAGCAGCAGCTAGGACTAAGGTACCGAATACCACCAATTTTCCTTCATCAATCTCAAATTTATATTCTAGGGTCTGATCGGGGATAGATTTGGTGATGGTGAGTTGGCCATTAATACGGCTACTTTGCCAAACCTGAACAGCACCTACCCCTGCTGTAGTTGTTGCAGGGTAGCTCAAGGAGAAATCTTCTTCAGCTGACCATACTGTCCATTCTTTCCAGCGTTCCAACTCATTGAGCAGGGGAAACAGAGGTTGGGGACGTGCGTGTACCAAAATAGCCTTTTCTATTACCCAATCTGTAGGTAAGAACAAGCCTCCTATGATTACGGCTAAGAAAAAAAAGCCTAAAAGGGTTAATAAAATGAAGACGATATCCATGCCTGAGTATATTCTTATAATAATAAAGAAGAGGTAGCAAATAAGCACAACGGGCATCTAGCTTTCGCTAGATACCATTGCTTGCTTCTTCCAGTCATTACGTTTATACTTGTTGGTAAACCCTGGAATTACCTTTTCTAAACGCTCTTTGTCTTTTTCTGATAATTGTGCCAATTGTTCCAAGCTCATAATACCAGCCTCTGCGAGTTGTTGAGCAATAGTTTTACCCAAACCCTTAAGCGTAGATAAAGCTTTAACAGCTGAAGCTATTTTTTCAGGATCATTATTGGCAACAAAAATTTTATGTTTTAAAGCTTTGGGATCAGGAATACTAAATTCCTTAGGATGTGTAGTTACATTTTTACGCTCTCCAAATGCTCTTAAGAGAATATCTTCTTGTTGTGCTTGGTGCACTTTCTTAAACCCTGTAGCAGGAGAAGCACTAGATTTGCGCGCAACCAATTCCAAATCATATTTTCTGTAGAATGCCAAGATATATTGCCAAGCTCCCATGTTAGAAGGTTCCTCTTGAACCCAAAACCATTTTGCTCTAGCGTATTTATGCATGACTTCTTCTACCTGTACAACAGGGAAAGGATACAATTGCTCTAAGCGAATAATAGCTACATCATCGCGCTTGTCGGCCACTTTTTTATCCAACAACTCATAATACATCTTGCCCGAACAACACAATACCCGTGTTACTTTTCTAGCTTCTTCTTTGGTTGTAATTTGTGGGTCGTCAAACAACTCTTGGAATCTACCAGTTGCCAAATCATCAAAAGAAGAAACACATTCTCTTAATAGAACCTCCTCATTGCTGCGGTTGATGTCTCTTGGACGCAATAGTTTTTTGGGACTCATCACCACCAATGGCTTGCGGAATGGGCGCGCTTGTTGGCGGCGCAACAAGTGGAAAAAGTTGGCAGGAGTGGTGACATTGGCTACCGTTAAATTGTACTCTGCACAAGATTGCAAGTAACGCTCAAGACGAGCACTAGAGTGTTCGGGGCCTTGGCCTTCATAACCGTGTGGCAATAACATGACCAAGCCAGACATGCGCTGCCATTTGCTTTCGGCAGAAGAAATGAATTGGTCAAACATCGTTTGTGCCCCGTTGGCAAAGTCACCAAATTGCGCTTCCCATAGTATTAGTGGTTTGGGAGAGGCCAAGGAATAACCAAACTCAAAACCTAAAACAGCAAATTCTGACAATAGAGAGTTGTGAATTCTAAATTTACCTTGTTTCTCTGCCAAGTGATTGAAACGATTGTATTGCTCATTGGTTTTTGCATCATACAATACCGCATTTCTATGAGAGAACGTACCGCGCTTGACATCCTGACCAGTTATACGTATGTCACTTCCCTCTAACAAAATAGAGCCAAAAGCCAAATGTTCACCCATTGACCAATCTACCAATTCGCGGTCTAGTAGTTCTTGGCTTCGTTTGAGTAGACGCTTGAATTTAGATAGTGGTGTAAAGCTTTCAGGTACTTCTTGAAGGGTAGACAGAATATCTACAATCATTTCCTTGTCGATACCAGTGTCGGGAGATTTGATGTAATCTTCAGCAGTAGTTCGTTTTTTGAGTTCGCGCCAAGCTTTTTCAGGTTGTTGGTATTGATAAACCAAGGTTTCCTCTTTGGCTTGCGAGAATTTGGATTGCAACAAACTATCAAACTCTTTATCCATTTGCTTGGCTAAAGCAGCCTCTATATCGCCATTAGCGACCAATTTTTTGCTGTAGAGTTGGCGTACATCCTTCTTTTTCTTGATTAAATCATAGAATTTAGGCTGTGTAAACTTAGGATCGTCTCCTTCATTGTGTCCATGACGGCGATAACAAACCATGTCAAGAAAGACATCGTTGTTAAATTCTTGACGATAATCGGCCGCTAGTTCTGCCGCAAACAAGACGGCCTCGGGATCATCTCCATTGACATGAAAAACAGGAGCTTGAATCATATTGGCAGCAGCCGTACAGTAAGTAGAAGAACGCGCGTCTTCAAAATCTGTTGTAAATCCGATTTGGTTATTAATAACAAAGTGGATCGTTCCACCAGTGTAGTAGCCTTCTAGTTGGCTCATTTGAACCACTTCATATACCACACCTTGACCTACTACCGCCGCATCTCCATGAATGAGAATGGGGAGGATTTGATCAAAATTAGAATTGTACAGCACATCTGCTTTGGCTCTAGTGAATCCTTCTACAACAGGATTGACTGCTTCTAGGTGAGAAGGGTTGGGAACCAATTTGAGATGTACTTCATTGCCTTCTGGTGTTGTAATTTGAGAAGAAAAACCCAAGTGGTATTTTACATCGCCATCGCCCAATATATCGTCTTCTGAAATATTGCCCTCAAACTCACCAAAGATGTATTCATAAGTTTTGCCCATAATATTGGCCAATACATTCAAACGACCACGGTGTGCCATTCCAATAACCACTTCTTGTACTTCTTGCTCTGCTGCTCTATTGATAATACCATCCAAGGCAGGAATAGCAGATTCTCCACCTTCTAGCCCAAAACGCTTTTGAGCAACGTATTTTTTACCTAGAAAATTCTCAAAGCCCGTTGCTCCATTTAATTTCTCTAGGATCCGACGCTTTTTCTCTAAGCTGTGTCCATAGTCATTGGTTTTGATTTTTTCAATACGTTCCAATAACCACTCGTGTTTATCTCTATTCTCAATATGTGCAAACTCAAAACCAATATTATTACAGTAAATAGTTTTTAAGCGTGCTTCAATTTCTTTGAGTGTAGCATTGGGCATCCCAATTTCGCTACCTGCCACAAATTTAGTGGATAAATCAGCTTCATTTAATCCAAAACATTCGAGGTGAAGATTGGGGAAATGAAAACGACGATCACGTACAGGGTTGGTAGTAGCCACCAAATGCCCACGTTGACGATATGCTTGAATAAGTGCCAATACAGAGAGCTCTTTGGGGGAACTAAAGGAAGGTGTTGAAGCACTGCTGGGGGCACTGCCACTATCGTCTAGTTTATTGTCTAAGGCGTAATCAAAGCCAGCAAAAAATTCCATCCAGCCTGCTGCTACAGATGTAGGATCTTGTTTGTATTGTTGATATAACCCCTCAATGTAAGAAGGGTGAGCATTGGATATAAAAGAATAGTCCATTTTTGAATTCCTAAGTTTAAGAAGCCACGCACATTAGCGTAGTTGATTGGTGCTTTGTTGTTAGCTAGTAAAAGGCCCAAAAGGCCAGATTTTGGTGCTGTTATGATAAAGATTAAAGGTACAAAAGTTATAAAAACTTCCAAAGCTTATGTACTTAAAATCATAAGAGATTTACACTAAAAATACATATGTTTGTAGGTGCTTCTTTGCCGTAAGGAAAAATAAACATTTTTTTTTGGTCTTTTTGTAGAAAATTTAGAGACTATTATTATCTTTGCCTGCCCTTTTATAGAAAAAAAAAGGGAAAGCTTATAAAATTGAACGAAATACAACTATAGATAATTATGGCAAACCATAAGTCAGCTAAGAAGCGCATGCGCCAAGACGCAAAGAAAAGATTACACAATCGTTTTTACAAAAAAACTACTCGTACAGCTATCGCTACACTACGTGGCATAGAGGATCAAGCAGAAGCTCAAAAGTTTCTTCCTAAAGTAGTTTCAATGCTTGATCGTTTGGCTAAGAAAAACCAAATCCACGATAACAAAGCTAACAACCTAAAAAGTAAGTTGGCGAAACATGTTCAAAAACTAGGATAGTCCTTAGTTAGAGCAATTCGTTCAGTGGATATACTATACAACTACGCAAGTAGTTGAGAGGTAGTACCTTTGTTAATAAAGGTACTACCTTTTTGTGCTTCTTATTGTAACAACAATACTAACTTTTATTTTAGTCAAAAGAGGACAATTGCTGCTCTAGATAATCCAGACGTTGTTGCAATTGTTGAATGCGTGTATAAGTGGTTCGGTAGGGATGCAATTGTTTGGATACTCGTTGAAGGGCTTGTTCTTGAGCTGCCTGTTGGCGTTCTTGTGTTACAGCAGCACCAGTAGCATTGTTGTATTGCTTGAGAATAGGTTGCAAAGAAGGGTAGAGGGATAATTCTTTGAGCAGAGATGCTTTTTGTCGTATTAATGTGGTGCGCGCGGCTAAACCTGGAGCTTCCAGAATATTGACATCCAAGCGCAACAGTGCATGCAATTGACGTTTGAGATTGGGGCGGATGGTATTGGGGAGGTTTTCGGTGATAATTTTTAATGTTTCTACGGCCTTAAAAAGTTCTAAATCACTAAGGACTAAATCTTTTTGAAAGCCCTTGATTTGCGTTGCCCAGGTACTAATTTGGGTGTAACCAAATGGGTCACATTTTGCTTTGGCGGCATCTTGCATCATTTGTACATTGTCTACTTGCTCTACCAAGCCCTTGTAATGCAAGTATTTGGGCCAAATTTTTTCCCAAGGCTCTTTGGCTTGCCCAAAGTTAATGCTTAACGTTTTTTCTTTTTTGCCAGCTAGTACCTTGTAGGAAAATAACTGTTGTTGCGAGCTTTGAGCCGCTTCATAAAAAACATTGCCAAAACGTACCCCGTCATAGCCTGTTTGCACAGCAGGGTCTGGATTTACCTTAAAGATATACCAATGGGGCGATTGTATAAGTCCCGACAAATTCCTTAGAAGACTGGGATGCCAGTTGGTTGAAGTCAGTGATAATGGCTTCAGAGCAAATGTAATGATTTCTAGAGGTTGATTAGCGTGACGTATATTCAATTCTATACTAGGCTGTTCTGTATCCAAACAAGCCTTGCAATAAACTAGCCCCCAAATGTCGGCAGAGCCTGTAAACGCAGCCGTATCTTGGTGGTAATTCCAGAGTGGTTCTACAGCATAAGTGCCTTGTAGAGGATGGTGCAGCAAAATAACAGATTGTGCTTGGGCACTACAACTCCACCAAAAATAACAGAACAGCAATAAGCAACAGGCTTTCATGGTTTAGCGATTTTTTACAATATTAGTAGCTCTATCAAGGACTCTGAAGGCAGTTTCTGCCATTGTATTTCCTTTGTCATCTAAGGTAGGGTTCACTTCTGTGACTTCCAAACAACAGACCTTATGATTGGCAACCAATCCACAAACGATATCTGTCGCTTCTTCTTCGCTCAATCCATTGGGTACAGGCGTACCCGTACCGCGCGACACCAAATCGCAATCTAGGCTATCTACATCAAACGAAATGTAAATCAAATCACAACCCGATAAGTACTGGAGGACTTCTTTTACAATTTTTGTAGTGCCTTTTTTATGTATTTCATTTACTGCAAAATTGCGAATACCATAGCGAGCCGTTAAAAAATCTTCCTCTTTTTCTGTGTCTCTCAAAGCGACAAAAACCAAGTCATTCGCTTCTATTTTTGGATAAACATTGCCCATGTGTTTGAGCTTGTACCAATGTTCTGCAATTTCCTCGGGAATATCATTGCGTTGATGCTCAAAATTATCAATTCCTAAGCAAATGGCTAACGGCATACCATGCAAGTTGCCCGAAGGAGTTGTATAAGGCGTATGCAAATCAGCATGAGCATCAATCCAAACTACACCTAGTCGTTTTTTGGGATTCGATTTTTTGATCCCTGTGATGGTTGCCCCCGCAGTAGAGTGGTCGCCAGCCAAAACAATAGGAAAACGTTTGTTGTGGGTTACTTCCTCCGAGACATAATGCGAAACATAATTGTACACTTTGACAATGCCATCTATATAATTGGCATAACGGGTTGGACTGGCTTCAAACAAAAGCTCATTCTCATTGGGAACAATAGTGGATCTATATTTAGAGAAGTAGTTGTTGTATTTGTTGAGGGCTGCCACCTTTATAGCTCCAATTCCTAAACTTGCGCCTCTTGTACCTGCTCCTAATTCAGAGGGCACTTCTATTAGGCGAATTTTATCGTTTTTATTCATGATGTATGATATACTTGATACTCTATAGATGTTATGGATTAATAGCATTTACGTAGTAGATATGGACTAGGGAAGCAGCAGTCTATTTTATCTACTTTGATAATCAATCAAATAACAATATATTGAAAGAGCAATGATTTTACCAAGATTGAAAAACCCCTAATCATTGGGGGGTTCAAATAATTAGGGGAGATTATTGCAAAATAATAATAGGGAAAAATTCTTAAAAAAACAAACGTTTGTTCTTAATAATTTGCTGCTCAAAAGTCCATTGTTCTGACAATACAAACAGTCCCTTGTGTAACTGCCTAAAATGGACTATCTTAGAATGAGTAAAGTATCGGTATCTTTTTTTATTCAATCAAAAAATAGCTAGGTGGGCAAAAATTATTTAGAAGCATTTCAGCGTTTGGCAGAAGCTATACATGAACATCCTAGTGCGGTGTTGTTGAGTTACCATACATTCGCCCCTTTGAATTTGGAAACGATACAAGATTTGGAACGCCGCTACAAGTGTCAATTGGATGAACCTATGCGTGTTTTTTATCAACAGAGCAATGGCTTGCAATTGCGTTGGATGCTTGCCAGTAATCCTGCATATAATCCAGTTCGATATCCTACTTATCAAAAAGGAATGGCGCCTAAGCCGTGGGATTATGCTACTCAAGCACATCGTTTGGAGGAAGGGAGTATTTTTTTATTACCCTTAGAAGAAATGTTGAGAAGTTGTTTGCCACCCAGCAACCAATATACACACATTACTATAGAACAACAATCTTATGAGACATTAGATTTTTATACACGTTTACGTTATGTAGATGTGTTTTCATACTATCTGAGTATGGGAGTACTATTTAGAGAGCAACAAGCTCCTTTGTTGTTGTTGGGAGAGGAGGAAGGCACCTGTTTTACTGATGCTGTGCCGATTACTTTTGAGGCTTATTTAGCTTTTTTGTTGGCCTCAAAAGGATGGAGTTTAAGACGCAAAGAATGGTTGGGAATCGTACAAGGACACCAACAACCAACAATTAAGGCATTGCCCAATCGCGCCATTTGGCAACGAGCATGGTCGATGGAATATTTGCTTTTGGCACAATCATTCCCATTGGCAGATCACTTACCAATGATACCATCTCAGGTTAAGACCAAAGAGATGCAGCAAAAAGCCAAAAAACAAGCACCCTTAGCCCTAGAAGATTGGCAACAATTGTTGGACGCACATCAACAATTTTTGGCTTCGGGAGGAACCAACGGAAAATGGAAAATCATAACGGTAAAAGGTCGTGCGATGGGAATTTACCAATGTCCTGTAGCCTGTGAGGGAAAGCAAGCTATTTTGGATATGCAGCATTTAGAGTATGAATTAGAATTCCAAGAACTGTATTTGCCTTATTCTAGTTGGTGTGGAGTCTATGCCAAAGGACAAGATTGGAGTGATGCCAATTTAACAGGTAGTATCATGACCGATGCTTGTTTGGAGCAGGCTATTTTTGCAGAAACGAATTTGGAGAATGTAGATTTTTCTCGTTCCAATTTAAAAGGAGCGAGTTTTATGAACGCTAATTTAACAGGAGTGGACTTTGAGAATTGCAACTTGACAGGGGCTGATTTTAGAGGTAGTAAACGAACGGGAACTTGTTTTAGAGGGGCTATTCTAAAAAATATTCGCTATTGAGATTACTAAAAAACATTAAAAGTGACAGGCAAAAAAATAAAACAAAGCTAGGTTTTGTTACAAAACGGTCAAATAAATAATGTTTTATCAATAAATAAATAAATAACCTTGGATAAACTTGTAAAAATAGATGTAGTGGATTACATTTGTACTTCATGGGTTTTAGGGTTTAGTTTTCTAAGGTTAGTACGCACCTGCGTACTGACCTTTTTTTTTTGTCCTTAATCTCAGCTAATTATTCTTGGTTGGTATTTTTGCGAAAGGTGCTTTATACTATAGTTGACAGGAAAAAGATAAATGATAATGGAGTTGTAATAGTATGATAATGAGTTATTTATTATAGGGATCAAGGTTTTTTCTAACAAAAGTGACAAAAAAACGGAGATAAACTTGTAAAAATAGATGTAGTAGACTATATTTGTACCTCATGGGTTTTAGGGTTTAGTTTTCTAAGGTTAGTACGCACCCGCGTACTGACCTTTTTTTTTGCCTACTATTTAACATTCAAAAATAGAACAGAAAAAAATAAGTTTAAAAAAAATTATCTATGTTCTACTACTGTGGCCAAGTAGACCAAAAAAAAGTTACATTAAATAATGATTTTGTAATTCCAAAAAACATATATAGTTTGGTCAGAATTTTGTTGCATATTTAATTTAAACGCTCTACTTTGTGTGTTGTATCCAATTGGTGGTTAATTTAGTTTTGCGATCAGTTAGGTAGAAGCGTATAATCAAAGAACAACCTTTAATAGAATTTACTACAAATACAATTTCTATGCACTATTTTAAGAAGATTATGTTAGTGTTGGCACTTTCATGGATAGCACATGCTACAGTAGCTCAAAGTAGTTACAAAACAGGTATTGGTTTGCGTTTGGGGCCAACTTATGGGTTTACAGTCAAGCATTTTATCAACAATAAACTTGCTTTTGAGGGTTTGGTGTCAAGCCGTTATTATGGTTCGAATTCTAATGGATGGAATCGAAATAGAGGGGCTACCTTTACGGGATTGCTAGAATGGCATTTTCCTATTGGCAATATACAAGGCTTTAATTGGTTTGTAGGAGGAGGGTTGCACCTGGGGGTATTAGAAGGGTATAACAATCATCCTGTATATTATGACAATCGCCTTTATTTAATGATTGGCTTGGATGCTATAGGAGGAATAGAGTATACCTTGCCCAATGCTCCTATTACTTTTCAAGCAGATGTGAAGCCTAGTATTCACATAATCGAATATGTAGGTGTTTGGTGGGATGAGATTGCATTGAGTGTGCGTTATACATTTAAATGATAATCCTTTTCTTTTGTAAAAAAGAAAAACAACTTCAAGATACATAAGGTAAATAGTAGCAACTATTTGCCTTTTTTTTATTTAACAACCGTAGCTGATCTCAAAACGCTAAAAAATGATAAAAACTATGTAATTTGCAGTCTATTCAATGTCTCTTATTTATAACTATGTCCATTCGTTTCTTTTCTCTTTTGTGGTTGGTAGCAGTTTTTCTATTGCTTGGTGGTATTGTTCCTACAGTAAGTTGGGGACAACCCAAAGTAGCACCCAAAAAGCGGCAGGGAATGAAGCTAATTGGCGACACTACCAGCGTTTATTATACTACACTAGAAAACCCTACCGAACGACACCGAATATATGGTGGGTTGAATAATTTTGAGCAAATCGATGTGACTTGGGATAGTAGTACTTGGTACATGAGCTTGGGTAATATCTTGGGGGCACCTAGTTTTGATTTAGTGTACCAAACGCCCCAACTTGAAGGCGGTTTTAGAGTAGGAATGAATCAATTTGACCCCTTTATCCTCCAACAAGAAGATATTAAATATTATCAAGTAAAAGATTACAGACCCTTTACAGAGCTTTATTACTCTCAACTAGGGCAACAGAATAATTATCTAAAAGCAGACTTTGGGTATCGCTTTAATGATAATGTTTATCTAGGTATACAATATAGCTTAGTGAATCAGGCAGGTTTCTTCAATCACCAGCGCACACGTAATCAAAACATTGGTTATGTGATGAAATTTATGACCAATAATAAGCGTTATCACAGCTATTTTAGTTTTTTTAACAACGCTATCAAACAAGAAGATAATTGGGGAATTAGAGATACAGCACTGAGTGATATTGCTACTGATTTTTTGCCCCAAGTCCCTGTCAATTCTACGAATGGTAATACGCGCCAGAATAGAACCTCTATTCATTATAGTCAATTTTTGTACAATCGAGGAGTAGATTCTTTGGGCAAGGAGGTGATGGCAAGCAATGCCTGGGGGCATAGTATTAGTTATTCGTTTAATCGCTACAAGTATTTTGACAAAGCCCCTCCAACAGATAATAGTTTGTATGGTGCGGCTAGTGTTAACCCTAGAGGAATTCGTTTATTTATTCGCCACCAGCTCTTAGAAAATGAAATCAGTTTTCGGCAGGCCGTTGGTGGAAATCTCCAGACTGCTCCGCTTTGGTTCAAAGTATATGGAAAACACCGATGGAATTTGGTACACCAAGAACCCGTTAGTTTTGACATTCATAATTTTTCGGCAGGTATACTGGTACAAAACAATCCTCAATTTAAGTTTAAGTATCGAGTACAAGGACAGCTTACATGGGCAGAACGCCAATTGGATTTTTTTGTAAAAGGTCGCGTAGGCTATGATTTAGGAAAATTGGGCTATTTAGAAGGTTTAGCCACCATTCAACGTTATCAACCCAGCTTAATAGCGCGTCAATTATATGTTTCTTCTGAACAGGTGTGGGATAATAACCTAACATATAGGCAAATACAGACCATTTCCTTTGGAGGGAGTTACATCAATCAATTACAAACTAGATTATTAAGCATTGCGTTTCGAGGAACCGTATTAAATCATACCTTGAGCAATTGGGTTTATTATACCAAAGAAGAGGTACAACAAGGGACTAGTCCTATCAATTTATTGCAAGTCAAGGCAAAAGGTGATCTTAGGATATGGCGTATTCATCTAGATAATGAAGTGATTTGGCAGCCAACACTACTGGGCAAAGAACAGTTTAGAGTGCCAGAATTGTTGCTACAGCATAATTTATACTGGCAAGACTGGATTTTTAAACGAGCGATGTTAGCAAAAGTAGGGGTGTATTTTAATTACAATAGTAATTACTTTGCAAATGCCTATTCTGCCTTAACTGGAGCGTTTTATATACAAGACAATGAACCTATTCAGATGTATCCCCGCTTAGATGTTTACGCGAGTTTTAGAATTTGGCAGTTTCGTTTTTTTGTACGCGCAGAGAACGTAGGATACTTTTTGTATGGTCAAAACTATTTTACTGCTTACCAGCATCCCATTACCAATTTTGTAACGCGAGTAGGAATTTCTTGGCGGTTGTTTGATTAAACAATTATTGAGTTTAGAAAATTATAAACTTCCGATTGCCAAAAGTAAGAACGTTTCGAGTGTAATCGTATCAGGCATTCCTGTATGAACGTCCATGTGGCGTGCACGCACACCATTGGGGTAGCGTTCTTGTAAATACTTAGAATCAGAGAAACGTTCAAAACTATTGTGCATAGAATCGCATAACTTTCTTAAAGAAAAGACCTTGTAAGCACCAAATTCGCCCATAATATCCTGGTATACATCCTCACAAACATCTGCCTGTAATTCAAAAGTTATACGCAAATCTTTCTTAAACGTTTCTATATCTAAGATGGTTTGTTCGGGATCAAAATCACGTTTGAAATGATCGACTAAAACTGCTAATTGACGACAGCGATTAGATACAACTCCTAGTGCTGGTGGCTCATCGTATTTGAAGGAATTGTCCAGTTCAGGGATTCCTTTGAGCATATGTCTATTCCTATCCAAGTGTGCAGTAGCTTGTTGAATAAACAACAAATCTGCTTCTGTTAATTGATTCTCTAAGTGAGGAGCATCAATAAGTACAGCTTGTATATTGCGAATTTCTTCTTCTAATAGCCGCAAATCTGCATTAGAAATAGCAGCAATATTTCCCAAGCTTTTAATATCATTCAAACTTTTGTTTAAAGAACCCGAGGCATCATGGCTTTCTTTCATTCCCTGAAGTGCCCCTAACCACGAAATCAATTCTCGTTGTTTCTTCCAGTCTTCCTCATAATCTGAATAACTAAAGGTTTTGAGCAAATGAACGCAATCCATGTAGTAACGCTGCAAATAATAAAATGCAGTATTACCACTAGCTAAGAATGGGGGCAAATCTAATTGTAATTCATAAAAGAGTTTACGGGCGGGGGTCAAACTGTCAAACCCAGGGGCAGATTGATCTCCAGCAGCTATTGCTTCTAATGCCAATTTGTTTCTTATATGAGCCTGAAGGAAATGAGTAACAACAATATAACGTCTCTGAATAGGTGGGGTATACCATAATTTCAGTTCATTTACCTTTTGTTGAAATTCCTTACACTTGTTAACTAGGGTATATAGATTTTGTTGAAAATTCATGGTGTAAAAAGTCATAACTATCCATTGGTCGACAAGGATAACTAGGTGAAAAAACTAGATAATATGGTCAAGCTGAAAGATAAGATTTTTTTTTGGATTTTTATAACGAAAGTTGAAAAAACAGCTTTGTTGCCTGCCAAGGTATAAGAGTTGAAAATAGAGCTATAACTATAGATAGAATTTATAAAACCTAATTATTGGTAGCCTGTTACAATAGTGATTCACAATTATGTATAGATATCATGAAACCCAAAAGTATTAAAAAAAAACTATTTTTTAATTTTCTGTAAAACAATAAATAATCCATAGATTATTAAAACTAAAACCACACTTTTTTTACTTTTAATCATTGTAGTCGCCCAAACTGCCCAATTTCTTTAATTCTTGTACTGCTATACTTTTACTTTATTTATGCGTTATAGTTATTTTTTTCTGCTGCTCTTTTTTATGGGAATATTCTCTTCCTGTAGTCGAGAATCTTTGCTTATTTTTATTAAGCCACCTAAGAAATTTGCTCAGGAACGTGTAGCCACTGCTCCTGATTATGCACTAGATCAACACTGGCACAAACCCCAAAAAAGGTTTAAAGAAAAGAAGGTAGATGTTTTTTTTGTTCATCCTACCACTTATATTAAGGCGCGCTATTGGAATCAACCATTAGACGACGAGGATACCAATTGGCGTACAAGGGTATTGTCTGTCAAATATCAAGCAAGTGTATTCTATGACGAATGCAATACTTTTATACCCAAGTATCGTCAAGCAGCTTTTTATTCTTTTGCCGACAAAAAAGACAATGGTAAACAAGCTTTAGAACTTGCTTACCAAGATGTAAAACAAGCGTTTTATCATTATTGGAAACATTATAATAAAGGTCGTCCTTTTATTTTGGCAGGGCATAGCCAAGGATCACTGCATAGTCAACGTTTACTAAAAGAACTAATGCAAGACAGTGTTATTCGTCAACAATTAGTTGTTTCTTATTTGCTTGGCTGGCCTGTTGAGAAAAATTACGTAGAAGAAATGAATGATATGGCGGTTTGTTCCACGGCAAGCCAAGTAGCGTGTTTGGTTTCTTGGAATGCTCAAGCACCTTATGCCGATAAGAATATGAAAGATGCCCTAAATATTCACGAAGAAATTGTTTGTGTCAATCCATTGACATGGATAACGGATACTACTTATATCCCTAGAACATACAATAAAGGCGCGCGCATGTACAACAAACGAGTAGGTAAGGATGAAGTACTCCTACATTATGCAGATGCTCAAATCAAACAGGGATTATTAATGGTGACCCCTAATAATAGTCAACAAAAGCTGCAAACTCCGCTTGCTAAAGGCAATTATCACCTTTACGATTATAGTTTCTTTTATTATAACATCAAGGAAAATGTAAAAGAGCGTATTGACGCTTATGAACAAGGTAAAAAAATAGAGTATCCTCAGTAACAATTGATAGGAGTTTTGTTTATAAAATAAAAAAAGAATGACTACACGTAGGAGCTTTTTAAAGATGCTAGGAGCAGTGAGTCTAGGGTTTTCGGGCTTACAGAGTTTTGCACAGCACCAAGAATCCTCTACCATTATGGCCAAGGGCTTTGGTGCTTTGGAAGATCAAGGTATTTTAAAATTGCCAAAAGGATTTCAATACAAGATTATTGCCCAAAAAGGCAGTACCATGAGCGATGGCTTGTTATTGCCAGGGCGAGGCGATGGAATGGGAACGTTTGAGGGAACAAATGGACGCGTAATTTTGATCCGAAACCACGAAAATTCACCAACCTACTTGGTCGATTCTCCCTTTGGGTACAGCAACCAGCATTTGTCTAAGATTAATCCCCAAAAACTATTTGATACAGGCTATGGTAAGTACCCCCACTTAGGGGGGACCACAACCAGTATTTACAATGAGCAGACCCAGACGGTAGAACAAGTGTTTTTGAGCTTGGCAGGCACCGCACGCAATTGTGCAGGAGGAACAACCCCTTGGGGATCGTGGCTTACTTGTGAAGAATATGTCAAGAGCAAAGATGCAACCCATGCCAAGGATCACGGCTATGTATTTGAGGTGCCAGCTACGGAGAAACCTTACATCAAATATCCAGTGCCGCTACGAGCTATGGGGCGTTTCAATCATGAGGCAGTAGCCGTAGATCCACGCACGGGTATTGTCTATCTAACCGAAGATCGATCAGATGGCTTGTTTTACCGATTTATTCCCAAAGTAAAGGGAGCTTTGCACGAAGGAGGACAGTTGCAAGCCTTGGCCTTTGTTTGGAAAAGTGGAATGGACACGCGCAATTGGACCAATCGCAACTTGCAAGAGGGGACAGGTTATGCAGTCAAATGGATTAATATGACCAATGTAGAGGCTCCCAAGGATGATTTGAGATACAGAGGTTTGGAAAAAGGTGCTGCTTTGTTTGCAAGAGGAGAAGGTATTTGGTTTGGGAAGGATGAATTGTATTTTGCTTGTACCAATGGAGGCCAACTCAAAACAGGTCAGATTTTTAAGTATGTACCAAGTCGTTATGAAGGTACTAAACGAGAAACTGAATCGAAGCATCATGGTCGCTTGTATTTGTACAGTGAACCCAATGATACTAGTGTGTTGCGGTATTGTGATAATTTAACGGTAGCTCCTTGGGGAGATGTGGTTTTTTGTGAAGATGGTATCCATCCCAGAATTTTTGGCATTACACCCAACGGTCAATTTTATCAAATAGCAGAAAACATAGGTTACCAATCTGAATTTGCAGGCGTTTGTTTTTCGCCTTCTGGCAAAACCTTATTTGTTAATATTCAAGTTCCAGGGTTGACCTTAGCCATTACGGGTAATTGGAACTCTTTGCAGGGGATATGATGGAGACGTTAAAAGATTTTTTAGAACAGTATCAAGTAGATCAAACACAGTCTTTAGATCCCAAACACCAAGGTAGTATTTATAAGGCTGTAGAAAAAGATACAGAACGTATATGGGCTGTAAAATGGAGTGAGCTGCATCCGCGTTTTGACCAAGGGTTGTTGCAGGAACGCTATCAAAATGCCCGTTCATTGAGCCACTACAGTCTGTTGCCCTATCATCAAAGTTTTCGTTTTGAAATGGGGAGTATTACAGCGCTTGCACTTTTGCCCTTGGTCAGTCGCAAAAGTCTAGCACAGGCTTTGGGACTCCATAAAGAAGAAAAACAAGCGATTGCCGAACAGGTCTTGGATGGCCTAAACTATTTGCATGGGCATGGTGTTGTATGGCAAAACCTATCTGCTAGTCATATATTATTAGAAGAGTCGTTTGGAAATCTTGTACCTAAGTTTATTAATTATGGTAATAAGAAAAAAATTCCGTTGGCTTTTTTTACAGATTATGAATACTTAGCACCAGAACAATTTGATACGGAGGCAACTATAGATGAACGTACCGATATTTGGGCCTACGGGGTATTGCTTTACCAATTGTGGACAGGGCGTTTGCCTTTTGGTGAAAAAAGTGCCAGTATGCCCAATACCAAAATCCAAGCTAGAATCACAGGGCAGGAGGATTGGGCACTTGGATTGCTGCCTAATATTCCAATGCCCTATCAATTATTGGTAGAAAAGTGTTTAAAAAACAACCCCAAAGAACGCTGGGACAATTGTGGACAAATTATTGCGGAACTAAAAAAATGGGAAACTACTCCTAGAGATAATAACACCATTGTTGAACATACCTTTTTAGAAGACGAAGCAACTAAAGAACGCAGATTTTTGAGACAACCAAGCCGCCCTATTAATTGGTGGCTGGTATTACTACTATTGGTATTGGCTGTTGTACTTGGGCGATGGTTGGGATAGAACGTTACCAGTTATTTCTTATTGTTATAATAATAATGATTATGATGAAAAATAAACTACTACTACTATTGTTGAGTGTGAGCTTAGTAACCACACTTCATGCACAACAGCCAGCCCAGTACTCGTTGTTTATGTTAAATAAGTATGCTTATAATAATGCTTACAATGGTTTAGATCAATCTTTGAGTATTACAGGCGTTTTTAGAAAACAATGGGTCAATTTTCCAGGCACTCCCTTAAACTTAAATTTTAATGCACACATGCCACTAGAAATGATTAGTAGTGGGGTAGGAATTGGGGTAGAGTACGATGTTATTGGGGCTTATAGCAATTTGGCATTGCGCGGCTCTTATAGTTATATAATAGATTTAAAAGAAGCAGGACGCTTATCTATAGGTTTGGCAGGACGCATGATTCAAAAAGAATTGGACGGTAGTCGTTTGCTCACTCCTAATGGTATTTACGAATTAGGCATTAATCATAATGATCCGAATGTACCCACTGCCCGTGTTACAGGATTGTCATTTAGTATGGATGCGGCCCTTTATTATCAGCATGAGTGGTTCGAAGTGGGGGTTTCAGCAATTAATCTAACTCAACCGAGTTTGCAATTGGCCAATGATGCTTCTATTTTGTACAATCGCGCTTACTTTTTAACTGCAACAGGAAAAATACCCGTCAATAGAGATTTTACAATCAAGCCCTCCTTGTTGGTTAAGAGCGATTTTGTGAAATTTCAACCAGAATTAGCGATAATTTTGGATTGGAGAGATAATATTTTTGGTGGTGTAGCGTTTAGAGGTTATAATGATTTAAACAATGATGCTGTTGTTTTTTTGGCAGGCGTAAAATGGAATAATAATTTTACTTTAGCATATGCTTATGATTTGTCAATTGGCAGTTTACAAGGGTTTAATAGTGGCTCTCACGAAGTAGTTCTTAATTACAATCTCAACAAAAAAATTGGCAAAGAAATCCCTTCAAAAGTTATCTATAACCCTAGATTTTTATAATTTCACAGAAAAAAATACGGAAAGTTTACCAGTACAGATAATAATAAAGGGTTTGGACGCGTTACTAATCCGATGAAGAAATCTGACTCATTAATAGAAATGCCTTAAACTATTAAATAAGACGCAGAATCTTCACAGGAAATTTAGCAGCGTATTATACGCTACTTTCTTTATTGCTTACATAACTTCCTAACACTACTGCAAACGGTCGCCTTGCCGTGCACTGTAGTGGACGCTTTTTTAAGAAAACGGTTTTAAACACGGGTGCGAACATGAAAAAACAAAATTTAGCTCTTTTATTTCTCTCTCTACTCATTGGAGCATGTGCCAAAGTAGACAGTGGCCAGTTGACTGGTGTATTGGAACGACCTCTTTGGAGACCTATTCAACCTTATGGAATGGTATATGTTCCTTCTGGGAGCTTACATATCGGGCCAAGTGATCAAGATGTAAATCACGCTCTAGTACAACGTCCCAAGCAAGTCTCTATCCAAGGCTTTTTTATGGATGATACAGAAATTACTAATAATGAATACCGCCAATTTGTAGAATGGGTGCGCGACTCAATCGCACACACTAAATTGGGCCACACCAAAGAATATCCAGGTAATGTACAGGGGGTAGATTGGGAGCAGGAATTGAATTATGAGCCAGGAGGCGAATTAGATGATATGTTTTACCAAGGAGAAGAGCAATTTGGTTCAGTTAGAAATTTAGATATTCGTCAATTGGTATTTGATTACCAATGGTACGATTGGAAAGGGGCTGCGCAAGATTATTCTTGGTCAAGTGATTACAACAGACACTCTACAGAGGTGCACAACCGTGCGGACTATATCAAGAAAGATGCAACAAGAATTTATCCTGATACGTTAGTTTGGATTCGCGACTTCTCTTATTCTTACAATGAGCCAATGACTCGTAATTATTTTTGGCACCCCGCTTTTGATGATTATCCAGTAGTTGGAATTGCATGGAAACAAGCAAACGCTTTCTCTTATTGGAGAACTAACTTGTGGAATAATTTTGAAGATGTAAATACAGAAGATTTCCGTTTGCCTACAGAGCATGAGTGGGAATATGCTGCTAGAGGTGGGCACGATTTAGCACCATTCCCTTGGGGTGGATACTATGTTCGTAATGCCAAAGGATGCTTACTAGCTAATTTTAAGCCTGGTCGTGGTGATTATCCCGCAGATGGTGGTTTGTATACAGTACGTGCGGATGCTTATTTTGCCAATGATTATGGTTTGTACAACATGTCTGGTAATGTATCCGAGTGGACCTCATCAGCTTACTACAAAAATGCTTATGCATTCTTACACGATTTGCAACCTGATATTCGTTTTGATGCTCAAGATGAAGATCTAACCGCTTGGAAACGTAAAGTTATCCGTGGTGGTTCTTGGAAAGACATCATGTACTACATCCAAACAGGAACACGTCACTGGGAATTCCAAGATACAACAAAATCATATATTGGTTTTAGAAATGTATTGACATTCTTGGGTCGTTCTATGAACGATTTTAACTAAGCCAATACTACTAATATAATAGGTTAGACACCTTTTTTAATAGCCATTCTGATTCTACTTCAGAATGGCTATTTTTGTTTATCAGAAAACCAAAGATGCGGGTATTTGTGGTTTTTTGCTTGTATTAACTATAGCATTCATCCTGCTGATAGACTTAATTGGTAAGGGAATATTGGGGCCAATTCCCTTAAATAACTTCAATTAATGAAGGGACTAAATGGGCACTAATTTAAATGTAGAATACTTTATTGTTTTTTATTTTTTAAAAAGGACTAAAAACTGTATCTTTTATTTTGCAATTGCATTATGAAGATAGTCGTTTACCAAAAGAGGATAACAAATAGAGTTTGATTTTATCAAATGAAAAAATAGAGAATTGATAAATAGTTTCTTGTATATTAAAAGAAAAAAAATTTGATAAGTAGAGCGTTTGCAGATGCTCAAAATACCATTCGTTCTATTTTATCGCTTCCCACAAAAAAACTACCTTAAGATTAGAATAACTGAATAGGTACAAAATATAATAGAAGTACACAACAGCCAAGGCATAATTTAGTTGTTGCTTTTGAGTAGAAAAAAAACAAAATTTTTTACGTCAAAAAGTGTAACCTTAATATAAAATAGTGTTATACTTACAGAAGTTTTTGGAAAATTGGGCTTATCCTTAGAGGCACTAGCACCTTCCAAATACTTTCTAGAGACCCTTTATTTTACATTTTACATAACCTTTTTAAACATTTTTAGATCATGAGTTTCATACATTCTTCAACATTCGCCTACATTAAAAACCTAATCATTGGTTGTGGTGCTGCAGTTGTATTGATTGGTGCCCTTTTCAAAATTCAAAGCTGGCCTTTCGCGTCTGAAATGTTGACAGTTGGATTGATCACAGAGGCATGTTTATTCTTATTATTAGGTGTATTACCTCCTCACAAAGATTATTACTGGGAGCGTCTATACCCAGGACTAGATAAAGCGGATGCTGATATTGCTCTTATCGCAGATAACAGTGCGCCACAACTAGATGGTCCTTCTTCTTCTGAGCAACAAGCTGCTTTGTTAGAAGCTATGATGGGAATGAAACAAGCAGTTTCACCATTAGAGTCTCAACAAACACAAATGGTTTCTGAATTGCAAAACATGTCTAAAACAATGAAAAGCTTAGATATCTTTGCTGGTCTTGATTTTGACGATGTAGGAAAATTGACCAAAGAAACAGGTAAATTCGTTACGGTATTGTCCAACGCTATTAGCAATGTAGCAGATTCTGCTGAAGACGTAAATGTTTACAGAGAAGAGCTAAAAACATTGAATGGCAACTTGTCTAGTATGAACAAAGTTTATGGTGGTGTAGTAAATGCTATGGAAGGTGTTGCTGCTGTTGCTAGTTCTGCAGATTCTATGAAAGAATACACTGAAAACGTGAAAGCATTGAACAAAAACTTAGTAAGTGTTAATAAAGTATATGGTGGTATGTTAGCTGCCATGAAAGGCTAAGAACAATTATTGTTCTATTTAGCAATAGCATTGAATCTGTTGTTTCATAACAACAGATTCAATGCTAAAACACAGCAAACTGAATATTAAATTAGATAAAATTAAATAAAGCATGTCAATTCCTAAGGAACCAAGACAGCTGATGATTAACCTTATGTACCTCGTTCTTACAGCTATGTTGGCTTTGAACGTATCTGCGGAAATCATCAACGCCTTTTTTATGCTCGATAAAGGGCTAAAAGCAAATAATACAATTGTAGAAGAATCAGTAAAAGGTACTATTGCTTCTATGGAAGAAACTGTAAAAACGAAAACGCAATATGCACCCTTAGTAGAAAATGCTAAAAAAGTACAAACGCTAACCAAAGAGTTTGATGCATATGTTGACGAATTGCGCGAGCGTATGGTAAAAGAGTCTGGAGGAGTATACTCTACCGAGGCTACAAGAGCAGAATATGAAGGAAAAGGATACACTGGTGCTTTATTCCATCTAACCGAGGATGAAGGCTTAGTAGGTAAGCCTTCTGGTAAGAAAGACAAAGATACCCCACAGCGTATTTTTGTAACGGGTGATTATGGTAGTGAGAAAAAAGACCCTGTTGGGCCTGAACTAGACAAAAAAATCCAAGCATTGAGACAAGCTTATGTGGATTTTGTAGCTGGTTTGTGGGAAAACGGCGGTATTCCAGAAACTGTTTTTGCCAATATGGACAAGAAAGCTGGAGCATTAGAAAAATTTGCAGTAGGTATCACGCTAACCTCTTCTGAAACATACAAACCAGAGGAGCACGAAGGCAAATCATGGGAAGATTATACATTTGGACACATGCCTGTAGCGGCTATTTATCCTATGTTGCGTAAATTCCAAAATGATGCTAGAACTTCTGAAGCAGCTGTAGTCAACTTCTTGGCTTCTCAGATTGGTAAAATGGAGGTAACTTATGATAAGTTTGATGTATTTTCTCAGTCTTCTAAGCCTTATATCTTAAAAGGAGAGACTTTTGAATCTGAAATTGCCTTGGGAGCTTATTCCTCTCAAGCTGGTTTTTCTGTATCTGTAAATGGTCGTTCTCTACCTGTAGTAGATGGTAAAGCCAAATTCTCTGCCAAAGGATCTAGAGTAGGAGAGCAAAAATATACAGCAACAATCGGTGTGAAAAATCCTCAAACTGGTAAAACAGAAACCTTTAAGAAAGATTTCTTTTATGAAGTGGGTCAAGCATCTGTTAACGTATCTGCTGACAAAATGAATGTATTCTATGTAGGTGTACCTAACCCTGTAACGGTTGCCGCTGCGGGTGTTAAAACATCTAACATGAGTGTATCTATGTCTGGTGGAACAATGAGTGGTTCTGGAGCTAGTCGTACGGTTACTGCTAAAAAGCCAGGTAAAGCAACAATTGTAGTTAAAGATAGAGAATCAGGAAAAAATTATAACTTTGATTTCCGTGTAAAACGTATTCCTGACCCTGTTGTACGTCTAGGTAAAAAATCAGACGGTGCTATGGGTTCTGGTGAGTTCAAAGCACAGCCTGGTCTAGCAGCTTGGTTAGATAACTTTGATTTTGATGCAAAATGTAAAGTACAGTCGTATACCTTGTACTACACACGTAAGCGTCAAGATCCTGTAGAGTTAAAAGGTCAAGGCTCTCGTTTTAGTGGACAAATTGCCAATGCTGTTCGTGCAGCTAAACCTGGTGATCAATACGCATTCACTGAGGTAAAAGCAAAATGTCCTGGTGATACTGCTGGTCGTCGTGTAAACGGATTGGCTTTCAAAATTAGATAATTCCGAATTATTTTGGGGTAGCATAAAATACAAGTTGGTTGTTTTGCGTTATAATAGAGCGCGAGCAACCAACTTTTTTTTTTAATTTTGTATCAATGCTCGCTCTGTGATACTCTTATCTCAAAGATAGAGTGTGTAATGAAAACCTTTTTTGCCTACTAGGCACTGGCAAGACTGCCTTATCTTGCTGTATTCAACAATAACTTCTTTTATTCGGTAAATTTTAAAAACGATTGAACTGATGAACGCGCATCTTAAATTTATGCACTGCTTTTTGTTTGCTTGGGCTGTCTTGTTGTTATCATCAACAACAACCTTCGCTCAACCTGGTGGTGACGGCGAGGATCAACCAGCCAATAATCCTAATATGACAGAATCTGGCAATACCAATGATGTTAAGCCAAGAGATAATTTTTACGACCGCTACTTGTACACAGAAGAGCAAATTATTCCTTATGATTTTATTCATGAGAAAGATGTTTTCTGGGAAAAGAGAATTTGGCGTTTGATTGATATTCGTGAAAAAATGAACCACGCTTTCAAAAATGAAAAAGAACCGTTCATTACAATTCTACTCAATCATGCAAAAGAAGGTGATATTACACTGTATCACGTAATGGATGATGAATTTACACAGGCAATGACACAAGATGAAATGCAAAATATTGGTAGTTCTGTAGATACCATCATTACCTTTGATCCTGATACATTCGAGGAAATTGTACAAGTTGTAGTCAATGATTTGAACCCTGAGGACATCAAGAAATATCGTATCAAGGAAGTATACTTCTTTGATGAAGAAACCTCTACTATGGATGTTCGTATTTTGGGTATTGCGCCTATCATTGACCGTGTAGATGATAATGGTAACTTCCTTAACTCTGGACCAATGTTCTGGGCTTATTATCCAGAATTGCGTGGCGTATTGGCACGCCATGAGGCATTTAATCCTTTGAATGATGCTGCTAGAATGAGCTGGGAAGATGTATTTGAAGCACGTCTATTCTCTAGTTACATTATCAAAGAGTCTAACGTTTATGACCGAAGAATCAAGGATTACAAAACGAATCCAATGGACATGTTGCTAGAATCTGATCGTATCAAAGAATCAATTTTTAACTTTGAACATGATTTGTGGTCGTACTAGAACAACCCATCTAAAACTACCTTACAACGGGTAAATTATAAATAGGGAAGGAGCATTCTGAAAATTTTATTCAGGATGCTCTTTTGTTGTTTATAAGAATGACAATAGAGAACGTGATAACCATTATTCTTTTTGCACTTTTTTTGAAAAAAGTGTCTTTTTAACTGTAACTATTTTGTTATCCAACATTATGATAACAAACAAAGCCACCAAAACAATCCTAGGTCTTGGCACGGCACGAACACACGATTAAGGTGTTGTTACACTCTGGAAGAAGGGCCTCTCAACTAGAGTTTTATACCATTTCTTACTATTTATAGTTGCCTTATTACTTATTTATTAACCAATAAATACCACCTTGTTATGTCTATACCTAAGGAACCAAGACAGTTGATGATAAACCTAATGTACCTAGTATTAACGGCTATGTTAGCACTCAATGTTTCTGCCGAAATTATAAACGCCTTTTTTGCACTGGATAAAGGCAACCAAAGTGCCATGGATGTGGTACAGAGCCAATTAGACTTGACGGAACAAAGTCTAGATAAATTACTAGAAGATGAATCCAAACAAAAATTTAAACCAATAGGGCCTGCTGTGGATGAAGTGCGGGCTACCAGCAAAGAATTAGTTGTATACATCAATGGTTTACGGGATGAATTGATTGACGCTGCTGGAGATAGAAATGGCGTGAATGACGATGGC
Organism: Aureispira sp.; assembly: GCA_045105775.1. Taxonomy (GTDB): domain Bacteria; phylum Bacteroidota; class Bacteroidia; order Chitinophagales; family Saprospiraceae; genus Aureispira. The sequence continues at coordinate 8,305 of JBGCDW010000157.1, read as the reverse complement.
GATTATATCATGAGTTATGGAATGTCTGTGCCCAAGGGCAAGAAAGACAAGGACGTAACTACACGTTTATTGGTAGAACAAGGAAAAGGAAACGAGCTAGAGCAAAAAATTCGTGCGACACAGCAAAAACTAATCAAACAATACGAAGCATTGCTCACCACCCATGGAAAGAATTTTGACCTTAATGAAGAAGAAATAGTCAATAAAATTGCTGCCCTCAAGCGCAATATTGCCTTGAGAGTAACAGACGATTGGAAAAGCAGTGACAAAAAGAGTTGGGCAGCGTTCAAATTTAAGCAAATGCCCGTTGCTGCTGTATTGCCTTTGTTGAGCCAAATTCAAACCAATGCCAGAACCACCGAAGCAGATTTAGTGAGCGATTTGGCCAAGTTGGCAGGAGGAAGAACCATTGTGATAGATCAATTTTTTCCTATTATTAATGCCGATAAATCCTATGTGATTAAGAATGAAACGTTCAGAGCAAAAGTTTCTTTAGGGTCGTACAGCACCCAAATGAATCCTGAAAACATCAAATTAATGGTCAATGGGCAACGCCTAAGAATTGGGCCAGATGGTACAGCCGATTTCTCGCAAGTTGCTAGACAAACAGGCAGCAAAAAATTGGTTTTGAGCAGTGAAGTAACCAACCCATTGACAGGAGAAGTGACCAAAGGTAACAGTACCTTTGAGTATGAAGTAGGCTTGCGTTCGGCTTCTGTAGCTGCTGATATGATGAATGTGTTTTATATTGGAGTAGATAATCCAATTACTATTTCTGCGGCAGGCGTGCCAACAGCACAATTGAAAGTACAAACACAAGGCGTGAATTTATCAGGAAATGGAGCTAAACGCGTTGCCAAGGTGACACAACCAGGGATTGCTACGATTACCTTATCGGGCGGAGGTTTAAGCCCTACAGCATTCCAATTTCGTGTGAAGCGGATTCCTGACCCTAAAATCACCATCAACAAGCAAACGGATGGATTTATCAAAAGTGGAACATTTAGAATACAACGTGGATTAAACTCAAAACTAGAAAACTTTGATTTTAAAACAGACTGTAGAGTGCAGAGTTACACCTTGTTCTACACCAAAAAGAACGGAGACCCCGTAAAGGTTGATGTGACAGGTGGTGCCTTTACAGGCCGTGCAGGTGCCTACGTCAAGAGTGCTAAAGCTGGTGATTCATTTGTATTCACCAATGTCAAAGCACGTTGCCCTGGCGATAGCAGAGGTCGTCGTGTCAATGGATTGGCCTTTACGATTCGATAAAACAAGTCTCCAATACTTCCCAAGCCCTTCCCATGAATTTGCATAGGGTTATGTAGATCAACAAGCGTTCTCCTTCAGCTAAGGAGAACGTTTTGTTGTAGTATGAAAATGCGTCCCTTACTTCCACAATTGAACATACTCTCCAGCAGTATCGTAACGTTGTTGTTGAGCATTGGGATTAAAGACCGAATGGCGCGAACTGTTGCCCACACCAGCAATATACATCCAATTGCACCAATTAGAAGACAGATCATAATCTACCAAATGCTTTTCATAAAAAGCAGCTCCCCAACGCCAATCTACCCCCAAATTGTGAATCAAATAACTGGCGGCATTCTGTCGTCCCCGATTGCTCATATAGCCCGTGGCAACCAATTCCTTCATATTGGCATCAATAAACGGATGCTTCGTCTTGCCCTGACACCAGCGTTCAAAAGCTCTCAAATCTTCATTAAAATCAAGATCGCGCCTATTTTGTATGCCCCCCAATTGGAAAATGGCTGTTCCGTTGCGTTGCGCTACCCAAATAAAAAACTCCCGCCAAAGCAATTCAAAAAACAACCAATACGTACTGTTATTTTTCTCCACTTGCTGCTCAAAATCCTGAAGGGCATAATAAATCTGTACAGGCGAGAGATTACCCACCGCCAAATAAGCCGAAAACTTAGAAGAATAGTCTGCCCCAATCATTTCATTTCGCGTCTCTTTGTATTGGGCTACATATTTAGTATCCCAAAAATAATGGTTCAGTCGATCCCAAGCTGCCTGCTCTCCACCATGCAGGGGATGGGCCGTATTGGGATGCAAGGGTTCTTCTATTGGCTCAACATTATCCCCCAAACCCTTCTCATTTTTAAAAGCATTAAAAACAGGCAATTGAGTCAAATCGCGTACTTGTAGTACTTTTTCTATTTTTTTACGAAAAGAGGTAAAGGATTTGGGCAAATGCTTAAAAGGCAAATCTTCTGCACTCAAGAGGGAATCATCCTCAAAAGTGTAGACCTTGGCAAAGGTACAAAGATGTGCTAGGCGTTTTTGCTCATAATGACCTCTTGGATAAGAAGTGATAACCTCTTCCAAACCATACGCTTTACAGATTTCCTCTAGTTGGTGTGGTGTCTGCGCATTGCCACGCAATAGAATCAAGTCAATGTTTTTCTTAGCCAAATCCGCCTTTAAGGCCAGAGCGGCCTCTATCCAAAATTTTCTACGAAAAATTCCCATTTCTTGCCCCACACCATAGCCATAACTATAGGCTTTATCGGGAATAATTAGCACAGGCACCACTTTCCAATAATGCAAATAAGCATATTGCAAGGAGGGATTATCACGCAAGCGCAAGTTGTTCTGAAACAAATACAAACAATCTCCTGTGGTTTTTTCTTTATCGGCTGGATGCACGGCTGGTTGATTTTAAGCAAAATAATAGAATTATACCAATTACAACAGCCATGAAGTATAGAGGTTCATAAGAGGGGTGGAGCTATTTGGGTTTATAATGCTGGCTTTTAATTTTAGTTTTTAATATGTTTTTTTAAAAAAAATATATCTTTATGTTCACTAAAAATTATTACAAGTATAAGTTGAATGAGAATGAAAGAATTATTATCCATAACTTGTTGTCTATTGCTATTAATAGCCTGTAACAAAGAACAAGCAGTAGAAACAGTTGCAACAACGGAAAAGAGCAATCAAGCAGACGTTATTTATTATTATAAAGAACAAGCTTACCCCTTGTATCTTGAAGAGGGCAGTACAGCCGATTTTGTGCAAGATGAGAATTTTGTAGCCCTACAACAAGCGACAGCACAAAGCCCAATTGTTACCTTTCATTACAGCGATCAGCCACTGAACCACGTTTATTTATTTGACAGCGAGTTTGAAGGCTATGACTACATGGAAAAACACCATGCCAACCCACTATTAGGAAGAAAATTCAAAATTTCGTTAAGAATAGATGAATTGCGAGAACGCCTAATCGCGCAGTATGGAGAAATATTGGATTTTAAGGATGGAGCTGTAGCACAAGCTGCCCAACAAGGCGTAGCAGCTATTTATGAGGAATTGCACATCAATTTGCCGTTGCCCAACGATTTGGAAGCATTTATAGGCATCAGCAATGACAATTTTGTGCGCCCCAAAACAGGCAGTGCCATAAGCAGCAACCCTGTTCTTACTGTTTGGGAACATGATAATTTGGGAGGTGCTGAAATGTATGTAGATCAAGCCCCCAATACAGTTATTTGGAATTATGGAGACTGGAATTGTTTTACGATGGCGGCCAATCCTGATTTGACCTTAGAGTTTAAGCCAGATGGCACCAATTGGAACGATTGTATTTCTTCTAAGTGCTTGAGTTATATTCAAGGGGCCGATGCAATGTCAGAAGGCTATTATAAGGATAGTCATTTTGGAGTGTATGCTTGTGGGTTTGTTGTACAGCTTACCAAGAAAACAAACTTGAATGCCTACCCTGGAGCTTGTTTTAATATGAGAAGCCAACAATGGGTACGGGGGCATTTTTGTGGTCATATCAATGATCAGATATCTAGTATTAGAATCAAAGCTATCTGGGAAGGCTGTTATGAAGATGATACCGTATTTAATGATTTGTATAATTTATAGTTATGAAGGTGATCTTATTTTTGTTATTGGCAATGATTACAGACAAAATAAATGCTCAAAGCAAAGTAAGCGTTTTGGGAGGTTGGACAGCATCTAAGATTAGAACCTTGTATGATAAGAATATAAACAAAGGCCCTGCATTTAGTGAAGCCTCTGATATGCCTATATTGCACGCGCCATATTTGGGCTTTGAATATGAGTATGATTATAAAAAATTGCACCTATCTACAGGCATCGCATTATTAACATTAGGATCTAATAAAACGCCATTTTTTGGAGAAATCCCTTGGCCAACTTACTATTGGGCATTTCCACTTTTAGGAGGATACAATATATTTTTATCCAAAAAATGGAATCTGATAGTAGAAGGAGGAACAGAAATATGTTTTCAACAAGGAAGTAGTGGCCTTATAGGAACAGGCTCTTACTGGGGCAATATCAATGCCGTTCTAGGAGTAGAATTATGCTACAAACGTTTCCGTTTGGGAATGCGAGGGCATTGGGGGGTGACGGATTTTAGGTATCTTGATCCAATTACCTACCAACACACAGCCATAACCACTTACCTCAGCTATGATCTCTGGGATCACGCCAAGGCCAAGGCGCGGCGTTTGCGCAAGCAGCAAGAACAACTATTGGACTAAGAGAAGAAAGTCGATTTGCTCTGATCGTGAGGAAGGCTGTTATGAAGATGATACCGTATTTAATGATTTGTATAATTTATAGTTATGAAGGTAATCTTATTGTTGTTATTGGCAATGATTACAGACAAAATAAATGCTCAAAGCAAAGTAAGTGTACAAGGAGGGATGACTATTTCAAGAGTAAGAGCTATCTATGATCCAAAGATTAAGAAAGGACCAGTGTTTGGAGAGTTTGTTAATTTTGTACCGTATTATCATCCTTATTTAGGTGTGGAGTATGAATATGCTTATAAGAATGCTAGAATAACTACAGGGGTCTCATTTACAGCTTTTGGGGCAGGAAATACACCTTTATTTGGAAATATTCCTTGGCCAACTTTTTATTGGGTAATTCCTATCTTAGGAGGCTACCAGATTTCTTTTAACAAGGATATGAATTTGCTTCTAAAGGGAGGAATAGATGTAGGATTACAGCAAGGAGAAAGTGGAGTTTTTCACGAAGGAGCAAAGTGGGGCAATATCAATGCCGTTATAGGTGTAGAACTATGCTACAAACGTTTCCGTTGGGGAATGCGAGGGCATTGGGGGGTGACGGATTTTAGATATTTTCCTCCATATACCTACCAACACACAGCCATAACCACTTACCTCAGTTACGACCTCTGGGATCACGCCAAGGCCAAGGCGCGGCGTTTGCGAAAGCGGCAAGAACAACTATTGGACTAAGAAAGATCAAATAGACGTTTTCTAGTAATAGGGAAGTCTATTTTCGTTTAGAAATTTTATTAAAACTAATGGACTTTTGGCGAGAGCACTTGAAGCGTCCTTCGTCAAAATTGCGTTTTTGTTGGTGCTTGGTAGAGCGTCCCGATACGCGTGCCCGCCAGCGTTTGAAGCTGGATTTTTTCATCTGATTACGCATCAGTTTAATGACTTCCGTTTCGGGCAGGCCAAATTGAAATTCTATAGCATCGAAGGTCGTACGATCTTCCCAAGCCATTTCAATGATTCTATCCATATCCTCTTCGGACAAATCACTTGGATGTAGCTTCTTTGGAGGGAGCGGCGTTTGTTTTTGTTGTTCGTTTTTTTCGTGGAATGACATGTATCTTTAAAATTCTTTGTGTTTCTGCTTTAATAATAGGCTCTTTGCGGAGTGCCCAAAATAGTTTTCGAGCGCGTTTGCCTGTTTCTACAACATCTATAATCGGAAAAGGATAATTTTTTTCCAATTGAAATTCGAGTCGTGCCGCTTCTAAGGGCGGAATAGACCACGGCTCATGAATAAAAATGGCTGGTAAGTTGGCGAGTTCGGGTACCCATTGTTTGATGAAAATCCCTTTGGGGTCATGGTCAGTAGATTGCTTGATGGGGTTGTATACACGCACGGTATTAATACCAATAACACTCGCCTGCATTTGAATTTGAGGGAAATGAATGCCTGGCTCAAAATCCAAGAACAAGGGGCCCAAATGATGGGCTGCTATTCGCCAATCTTGTAATAGGTGATGGCAAAAGAAGGAAACCAATAAGGCGCGCATTCTAAAATTAATATACCCTGTATGAATCAGACAACGCATACAAGCATCTACCATAGGATAACCTGTATGGCCTGTTTTCCACGCTTCAATTTTTGCAGGATCTTTTTTGTATTCTAATACAGAAAATCCCTTATTCAGCGGTCGCATTTCCATTTCAATTTCATTCTCAAACTTTTGCATAAAATGACTGCGCCACCCTAGCCGTGTTCCAAAAGCAGACAATGCTTTGCCTCTTGGATGTTCTTTGCGTTGTTTTCTGGCTTTTTGATAGACAAAACGCACACTCAAATGTCCCCAAGCCAAATAAGGCGAGACTCTACTACAACTTTCTCGACTTTCTCTAGGTTTGGAGATATGTCGCCCATAATTGACAAAACGCCCATTCAAGAAACTGCGCAATACATCCAAGCCTTTGGTTTCGCCCCCTTGTTGAAATTGTATGGGGGCAGTCTGAAATTGTTTGGTATAACTACTGGCTTCAAATTGTTCTAACAAAGAAGCCGAAAGTGCATAAAAAGATAGGCGTTTGTAATCAGGTGTTGCCAAGGGCAATTGCATATATTCATACCACTCTGCAAACCAATTATCACGATGATAAACCGCTCTTCGGATGCCGTCTGTACTTATTTCTGTCCAAGGAATAGATTGTGCTTGCAAGAATTTCTTAACGGCTTTATCTCTATCAAAAGTCCATTGAATGCCCGTTTCTTGGCTAGAATAAACGGCATTGATGACCACTTCCTGTTGTAATGCTTGTAAAAAGGGGATAAAATCTCCTTGAATGACCTGAACATTTTGAGGATGGTAAGGCCGCAACTGGCTGTATAGATCTCTCAATCCCTGTATCACAAAACGCCAATGTCGGGCACTGTAAATAGGCTGTTGAACCAGCTCAGGTTCAAAACAATAAACCAACAATATAGGCAAGCCTTCTTGGGCTGCTTTATAGAGGGGCGGATGATCGATTAGACGAACATCTCGCTTGAGCCATACTATATTAATTTGTGGTTGCATCATTTAATACAACCCCAAAGAAAAGGTAAGGTTTAAGACAGGTAGCGCAATTTATTTTTATTTCTGCTGTATCTTTTTTAGGCAAATCAGCTTATGAGTAAAAAACAACCTCTCGACTGCTTTTGCCTTGGGTAGTAAGGAAGAGGTATTTGATTACCATAAAAAAGAACCAATGAAAAAGAACATTAAAACGGTTGCCTTGTCTTTGTTGATCGGTTTGGCTGCGCCTTTAGCCCTTTTTGCACAACCCAACAACAACCTAACAGAGTCGGGCAATGTTAAAAAAGAAAACCCTAGAGACAATTTTTATGATCGCTATTTGCACACCGAGGAGCGTGTTATTCCTTATGATTTTGTACACGAAAAAGATGTTTTCTGGGAAAAGAGAATTTGGCGTTTGATTGATATTAACGAAAAACGCAACCATATTTTTAAGGATGAGAGCAATCCCTTTTTGAATGTCTTATTTGATGGCGCAGAGCAGGGAGATATGACATTTTATCATGTAATGGATGATCGATTCTCTACGTCAATGACCGCCGATGAAGTGCGTGGCCTACGCTTTTCTAAGGACACGGTTTATACCATAGATCCCGATACCTTTGAAGAAAGTTGGGTCGTAGTAGAAAATGAATTGAATTGGGAAGATATTAAGCATTATCGCATTAAGGAAGTGTATTTCTTTGACGAAGAAACTTCCACTATGGGGGTGCGTATTTTGGGAATCGCGCCTATTATTGAACGGTTGGATGATAATGGTAATTACCTCAATTCGGGGCCCTTGTTCTGGGCCTATTATCCAGAAATGAGAGAAGTGTTGGCACAGACCGAAGTGTTCAATCCTCATAATGATGCAGCGCGCATGAGCTGGGAAGATGTATTTGAAGCACGCTTGTTTGACAGCTACATTATCAAAGAAGGCAACGTTTATAATCGCCGCATCAAGGATTATGTCAACAACCCAATGGACATTTTGCTAGAGTCTCAAAAAATTCAAGAAAGTATCTTTAATTTTGAACATGATTTGTGGAGTTATTAAACCAAAAAGTTGTAAAAAAGTAATCACGCATAATAGACATTATCACGACTAAATTCGTAGCGAAAAAAGCATCTTTTTCCCTCACTCATCGTTAAAAATTGATTCCATAGCACTGCTATGAACTAAATACGCTAGTACTTTTGTACCTTTTAGGTACAACCCACGCAGAT
>JBGCDW010000156.1:0-6789 GCA_045105775.1 Aureispira sp. | reverse complement strand
GCTAGTACTTTTACTTACGTGAGCCCTTCGGGGTTGTACCTTTTAGGTACAACCCACGCAGATCGCTTTGCGAGTGCCTTGATTGATGAAAAAACCTTACTTTTTGTCTCTGTACAACTCCAGTCGTGATAATGTCTATTGGACATAACTTATTTCTGAACTTTTCAAAACAACATTTTTAGTTGTTATTATTTTTGAACGATTACTTATTATAATTAAACCGAGTATTACTCTCCTTAACATAAATACCATACTTACTCACAGAAACACCATTAAGATATGTATTTATACTATAATCGCTTTCCAATTTTTTATCAAGCATTTCCTCTAGCGTATAAATAGGGGAACCATACTTCCAGAGTTCAAAAGTGTCTCTAGATATTCGTTCAATTTTGACCGTAAAATTAGAAAGTGGTTGATCAGATAACTGTGTAAGAAAAAGACCATACTGCAATAAATAACCATCTTTAGAAGGTTCGCCAATGGGTCTAACGACATACATTGCGCTGTCTCCATTCACATCAGAACGCCAAACTTGTCTTGCAGAATCACCTGCTTCACTAACATGTACAATAAATTCTCCTTGCAAAAGCTTATGCAAACGCTCTTGATTATCTTTACAATCATTTAGTTCTTGTTCCAAAACACTACGAGGATTTTGAACGGTCTTATCCGCGATGTTGGTAGAGGAACAAGCACTCATTATTGAAATTATGCTTCCTAAAAGGAAAATGCTTAATTTAGTAATTGTTATTTTCATTTAAATAATTTTTTATTAAAAATAAAATTTATACACATGGGACAAAAAATGCTAAAGGAGTTGCCAGATACTTTGAAAGTCTATTGCTTTTTGACCTATACTCAGATAAATTTCAGCCTATTTTCATGCTTTATTCCTTCTTTACAGCAGTACACAGCTCTCTCAAATTGAGGTGATGTCGTCTAATATAATAATTGTACGAAGCGTATGTATACTTGCCTTCTTTGTTGTAATAAGAATGTTTGGTCACTTCTTGGGGCAAACTCAATAATCCAGAGCGTTCACGAAAATGCCTATTGGGGCCATTGCCTTCAAAAAGATATTTGCTGCGTGGAACTGTAAAAACAAATTGAGTATTGTTTTTTTTCACATAAGTTCCATAATGCTCAGATTGAGCGGTATCCACATGCATTTTCAAATTATAATCTATTTCTACTTTTTTATCCAACATTTCCTTCAATGTGTACAAGCGAACATCATACTTCCAAATCTTTAGGGTGTCCCTAGATATTTGTTCTACTTTAAGGACATAATTAAAATAGGGTTCGTCTGGCAATTGGGTCAGGTAATAACCACACAAAAGCAAATACCCATGCTTAGAAGGTTCGCCAATAGGCTGGACAGATGCCAACAAACTATCCCCGCCAGTCTTGGAACGCCATACACGAAGTGTAGAATCTCTATTAGTATGTGCAATAAAATCGCCTTGCAAGAGCAGGTGTAAACGTTCTTGGTTGTTACTACAATTATTTAGGCGTTCTTCTAAAGTCTTAGTGGCCGAGGTAATGATTTCATTAATATCTTTAGTAATAACACATCCACTTGTTATAAAAAGTAACATTACATTTAAAATGATAATATTTTAATACTAAAAATATTATTTTGTTTTTAATTTCTACTCTTCTTGCGTTATTGTACACCACTCCTCCAAATCAAGGTGGTATCGTCTAACATGGTAACTCCGTGTCTCTTTTGTATATTCACCTGCTTCATTATAATAGCATTATGGTGTTTATGTTAAGGATAATAATACTCGATTTCGTTACAGCAACCAACGTCGCAAGTATATCTATGAAGGTAATAGGCCCGATAGATACTTTCGGCAAATGTCAGGCTATGTGACTTTGTCTAACAAAGAAACCAAAAACACCTATGCTTGGGCGGTATCAATGTAGGTTTTTAAGTCATAATCATCTTCCATTTTTTTATCCAGTATTTCCTGTAGGGCATAAAACCCTACAGTCATGAATCCAAAGTATCAAGGTGTCTCTAGATGTTTGCTCTACTCTAATTATGTAGTTAGAAATAGCTTGATCGGATGATTGTGTCCGATAAGATCCATACAACAATAAATAGCCATTCTTAGAAGGGTTTCCTATAGGATACATGCATGTCAACACACTATCTCCATCCACTTGAGACTGCCATAATCTAAGAGGACTCGAATTTGATTTGTAATGGACAATGTAATCTCCTTGCAAGAGTAGATGCAAACGTTCTTTGTTATTGCTGCAATTGTTTATTTTTTCTTCTAATTCTTGGGTTTCCTTGACTATCACTCTATCTAATTTTTTTATGGTAGAACAAGCATTAATCGTAAACAAGAAACTCAAGAGTATAACCAAAGCTGTTAAATGATATGTAATTCTGTGTTGTTGCATATTTTCATGTAGAATCTAATGGTAGAATAGAGCCTTGGGTGTTTTTTGTTCTTTGTTGTTACTCCTAATTTAAAGTGGCACACCATTTTTGCAAATCAAGGTGGTAACGTCTCATGTAATAATTATAAACAGTTCTCGTAAGTTCCCCCTCTTTAGTATAATACATGAACTTAGACTCCTGTATATTTAAACCTATATACCCTGTTTGCTCGTGCAATTGCTTACCAAGATTATCACCAGCATAAGGGTTCTCCTCACGGGCTACACTATAACTAAACTTGGTATTATTTTCCTTAATATAAAAGCCATGTGATTCCGATTGGGAAGTATCAATAAAAGTTTTGAGATCCAAGTCTCGCTCTATTTTTCTGTCCAACATCTCTTTTAGAGTATAGGAACTACAGTTATGTATCCAGAGTGTTAGGGTATCTCTAGATTTTTGCTCTACTCTAATTATATAATTAAAAATAGATTGATCGGATGACTGTGTTGAATAAGAGCCATACAACAATAAATAGCCATTCTTAGAAGCTTCGCCAATAGACTGAATACGTGTTAGTACACTATCTCCATCCACCTGAGAACGCCATAATCTAATAGGGCTCGAATTTGCTTTGTAATGGACAATGAAATCTCCTTGTAAGAGCAGGTGAAAACGTTCCTTGTTATTCTTGCAATTTTTTATTTTTTCTTCCAATTTTTGAGTTTCATTAATTATATTTCTGTCTATTTGTTTAATAGTAGAACAAGCATTAATCGTAAACAATAAGCTCAAGAGTATAACCAAAGTTGTTAAATGATATGTAATTCTGTGTTGTTGCATATTTTGAATGAAATCTAATGATGAAATAGAGCTTTGCGGGCTTTGCTTTGCTACTCCTCTTTTAGAGCGGCACACCATTTTCATAAATCAAGATGGTAGCGTCTGCTGTCAAAATGTGCAAGACTTCCGTTAGCGCTCCTTCTTCATTATAATAGATGCTCTTTGATTCCTGAAAATTCAGGTTTAGTTTGCGAACGCAAAAGGGGGATGACAGACTCCCAAGATGGTATCCCATCTACAATATAATCTCCTTGCAAAAATGTGTATAAACGCTCTTGGTTATTGGCACTATTGTTTAATGTATATTCCAATACTTGAGTAGCATCCGTGATCGCCTAATTTACCTTTTGGGTAGCCAAACAAGCACTCATTATGAGCCGTACATTTAAGAAGACATTTATACTTATTAAATAGTATGTAGTTGTGTAATTAGATATTAATTTAATAAAACATTAATGCAAAATATAATTCCAGAATTGTTTTTGTATTTATTTTTTTGGTGCCAAAGTACACCACTTTTTCAAATTAAGATCATTCCGTCTAACATGATAATTGTACACCTCCTTGGTGTACTTGCCTATTTTATTTAAGAAACTGTGTTTTATTTCTACTTCTGATAAATTAACATAGCCCGACATTTCTCGAAAATAAGTGTTTGGGTCATCCCCTCCATATCTAAACCTTCGACGAGTTACGCTAAAATTAAACTTGTCATTGCTCTCCTTTACATAAATTCCATACGGTATGCCTTCAGAATCATCAATGTGCTCTTTGAGATTAAGGTCTTGCTCTATTTTTTTTGCTAACAAGTCTTTTAGGCTGTATCTGGGCGATTTGTAGCTCCAAAGCTGTAAAGTATCACGAGATATTTGTTCTATCTTGATGATATAATTAGAATAAGATTGATCGGTTGCTTGGCTTAGATAAGTACCATACCACAACAAATAGCCATCTTTGGACGGTTCACCTATAGGCTGAACCAATATTAGCATGCTATCCCCATCAATTTGGGAACGCCATACAACCTTCAATGAATCTTCTGGTATATACTCTTCCATAATATATTTGCCCTGCAAGAGTGTGTACAAACGTTCTTGGTTGTTAGTACAAGTTTTTACTTTTTCTTCCAATCTTTGGGCACCTATATAGGCCGTATTGCCATCATTATTAGTGATAGAACAAGCTCCGATCATAAACAAAATACTCCATAAAATGCTTGTGTATACTATAGATTGCTGCATATCTCTAGTAAAAATTTAATGTGAAATAATATATCAAAGGAAGCACTCAGTCCTCTTCTACAAGAGCACACCACTTTCTCAAATCGAGATGATGCCGTCTGACATGATAATTGTATATTTCTCTAGTAAGCGCACCATCTTTAGTAAATTGTGCACTCTTCATCTCTATCATATCCATAGCTACATACCCTGCTATCTCACGAAATTGCTTGCTTAAGTCACTTCCACTATAAATATTTTTACGACGAGATAATCTATAATTGAATCGAGTATTATGCTGCTTGACATAGGTACCATATCTTTCTTTTCGACGCTTACTAATATATTCTTTCAAATCTACCTCTTTCTCAATTGTTTTATCTAGCATTTCCTTAAGCGTAAACTCCCTACAATTGTATTTCCAGAGCACTAATGTATCTCTGGATATTTGCTCAATACTGACCATATAATTCGCAAGTGGTTCATCTGGCAACTTTGTAAAATAGGTTCCGTACAATAGTAAATAACCATCTTTAGAGGGCTCACCAATGGCTTGAACAGTCATGACAGCACTATCTCCTCCCGTTTTTGATTTCCACAATGTAATTACAGAATCCCAAGGGGGAATCCCATAAACAATAAAATCTCCTTGCAAAAATGTGTGCAAACGTTCCTAATTATTACTGCAGTTATCTAGTTTTTTTTCTAATACCTGAATAGACTCCACTATTCCCGCCTCCAGGTTCTTAGCAGTAGAACATGCCCCAATCAAGAGTGTTACACTTAGTAGCATACTTGCCTGTAATAAATAATATGTAATTGTTGATTTACCCATAATTTAGTGCTTACGTAGAAATGTAAATAAAAAATGGCCTAGAGGATAGTTTTTCACTTTATCCATTATTCCTTTTTCACAAGAGCACACCACTTTCTCCAATCAAGAATGAGATAGCTTATACTTGTTAATTGATACAATTTTTGATTCATTTTTGAATTTCATACTATAAAGTCCATTGCTAATATCTTATGGCACAAATTCATTTTTTCTATCATAATTATAACACTTTCTCTAAAAAAAAGAAACTTATCTTAAATACATTTTACAAAAACAATGTCACAATATTAAATTTTTACCAAAAAATAAAACTGTATTTTTAACAGATTAAAATAAAAAAACTACTATAAACTCATCAAATTTATACCTTACTCGTATCAATACTTCTTCATAGTATCAACCATACAACTTGATACTCCAATATCACTATTAATTATTTATATTATCATTTTAATTAAATAATCAATTATTCAAAAAATTAAAATAAATCCTTATTTTTATAATTTATAAAAAAAGCCACCTCTTTATAAGAGATAGCTCCTGAATCATTATCCATTAATACTATTTATTTAGGCTACTATTATTGGTGTAAACCCAAGTGTTGGAATGAAAAAAACTAAAGGTTGGAAAAACAGAAAAGTTGGAAAAAGATGGCTTGGAAAGTAGAAAATACCATTTGGGTAAGGGGATCTAATAAGAAGATTTATCCCAATAATTCAAAATCATCCTGATCTTGCAAAAAAGGAAATTGCTGGCGTGTTTTTGCCAAATGCTCCTTGCTCAAGGTAGTAGCCAACACAGCCGAATGCTGAGACTGATACGCCAATAAAGTCCCTGCTGGATCAATAATAGAAGAATCTCCCGAATACTCAAACCCTTTCCCATCTACTCCTACTATATTCACAGCAGCCACATACGCCTGATTTTCAATAGCCCTAGCCATTAATAAACTGCTCCAGTGGTGGGCGCGTTTGGCGGGCCAATTGGCCACATAAATAGCCAAATCATAATGCTCTGGTGCATTTCTATTCCATACAGGAAAACGCAAATCATAGCACACAAATAAGGCAATGCGCCAGCCCTTATAGTCTACAATAAGACGCTGGTTGCCACTCGTATAATGTTGCTCTTCCTTTGCCATTGTGAAAAGGTGCTTTTTATTATAATACTGTATCTTGCCCTCTGGGGTCACCCAATACAAACGATTGTAATAATGCCCTGCCTCCTTGATAATTAAGCTTCCTGTAAGAACAGCTTGTGTCAATTGAGCCTGTTCTTGCATCCATTGAAGGGTTGGGCTATTAGCTGCCTCTTCTGCCAAAACAACCGTATTCATAGAAAAACCTGTTGAGAACATTTCGGGCAGAATTATCACATCTGTAGTAGGCAGTGCTGCTATTTTTTCTGTAAATAATGCTACATTAGCACTAGGATTTTCCCAATGCAATGCCTCTTGTAAGAGTGTAATATGTAATGTCATTGTGTTGCTA
>JBGCDW010000155.1:0-7802 GCA_045105775.1 Aureispira sp. | reverse complement strand
TCTTCGAATATTTTAAACATACGCTTCTGCGAAAACATAGGAAGGCTTCGAACAGATTCTAATACAGTACTACCAAGAAATGTAGCATTTTTATCAAATGGTTTTATTTCCATGTTTTTTTATTTATGATTAGCGATAAGTAATTATGTACCAACTCTCGTTGCCTCCATTGTCTTTGGAAGGCTTGCTAGTGTCCAAATCAACCCGAACTCCCATTTGAAATTTGCGCGCCATTGCTGTTATTACACCTTTATCAAAAGAGCAAGGATAGGGGTTGTAGCATTGCATAACAATTTTTTTGGTTTCTATATTGTGCTCAATAACATTGTAAAAACCAACATACCCTTGGTGATGGGTACCATAAGCAGCATTAATGGCGTTTAAGCCCGCTTCAATATTATTTATCTCAGGAGGAAAACTAGCATTTTCTGGAATAGATTTGCCTAATTCAAACATAGTATTAGGGCCAAAATCTTTTATTATAAGGGAGTAGAATTTGGCAATTGCGCCCATATCGTACCATGTTTTTACATTCAGTTCTTCTATTCCAATAGTTTTTAATATTTGAAACATATTGTTTTGTGTAAAAGCAGGTAAGCTCATGATCGAAGATTTGAGTGCTAACCCTAATACTTTTGCTTCCTTGTCAAATGGCTTGATCTCCATGTGTAAGTAAATGAAATGTTAAAAATGTATTTATGTTTTAACGTTTTTAATGAAAATTGCTACATCAAGATAAGAAATTGTAAGCTGAAGTTTTAGTGTTTTTAAGGAATAAAAGCAATTTTTGTTGTTACTCGGAGTTAGTAAATAGATGGGATGTACGCATGGTTTTAGTTATTCTTATTTTTTAAAAACGTAAGAAATTGGTTATAAGAAGATACTACAAATGTTCTTAATTAGCGATACGTTATAATATACCAACTTTCATCGCCCCCTTGCTTTTTATGTGGCTTGCTAGTGTCTACCACTACTCGAACCCCTGTTTGAAATTTGCGCGCCATTGCAACAAATAACCCTCTATCAAAATCACAAGGATAAGGTAAGGGTTGTAACAATGCATAACAATGGTTTTGTTTTCTACATCATGCTTTTCTACTTTGTAAAAACCAACATACCCTTGATGGTTCATGTTGTAGGCCGTGTCAATTAATTGAAAAGCAGCTTCAATGGAATTAATACCAGGCGGAAATTGAGCATTGTCCGGAACAGATTTACCCAATTCAAATATAGTATTAGGGCCAAACTCTTCGGATAATTTTTTATAAAATTTGCTCATGATATCAAGATTATACTATTCATGAGCATTTGGATCTGGAATGCCTAAATCTGCCAAGATTTTGAGCATATTATTCTGTGTAAAACTAGGGAGTGCTTTAATAGTTGGAAAAAGACCTATTCCTAGAAACATAGCATCTTTGTCAAATTGCTTCATTTTGTGTCATCATTTAATGAGAGAATTAAATTAGATTTTCTGGGAAAAAGTGATTACATGCTCATGCATAACTTTATCAAAGTAGTAAAAACTAATTAATCACCCAATGATTTTTGGCTTGTTTTCAGAGATTTATATTTTGAATATTTAGGAATGCAACAGGTAGGAAAGATCTAAAAGATTTCTCAACACTTTCATCATTGGCACTGTTTTTTATCAAAAAATTAATATCTTACTTCGCTTTGCATCTTTTCAAAAGCAAGCATTTAGACCCAAGACTATTCATCAACAGTTTCCCCTTTAATATTTTTAGTGCGTTTTTCGTTTGGCAACGCTGTGTTGTGAAGCGATGTAGAGGAAACTTTGTTGTTATATTGTAAAAATAATAAATTATGACAGAAGAAAATAAAAATGGATCGGCTGGTGTACCAAAGAGAAACACCAAGGAGTGGAATACAGTCCATGAAATGAAAGCATCCAATTCTTGGACCGTATTTAAAGTAATCGCTGAGTTTGTAGATGGTTATGAACGACTAAACAAAATAGATCCTTGTATTTCTATTTTTGGTTCGGCGCGTACCAAACCCGATAACCCCCATTACCAACTGGCACAACGGGTAGCTGGATTGTTGGTAGAAGAAGGCTATGGCATCATTACAGGTGGTGGCCCAGGGATTATGGAAGCAGCCAATAAAGGCGCGAAAGAAAGTGGTGGCATTTCTGTTGGTCTAAACATTGATTTGCCTTTTGAGCAAGGCTACAATCCTTATATTGATATAGATAAAGTATTCAACTTCAATTATTTCTTTATCAGAAAGGTCATGTTTGTAAAATACGCTCAGGCTTTTGTTGTACTACCAGGAGGATTTGGTACAATGGATGAGTTGTTTGAGGTGTTGACTTTGGTGCAAACCAAAAAAATTATGGCTATTCCTATTGTATTGATGGGCGTAGATTTTTGGGCAGGTATGCTCAAATGGGTCAAGGAATCTTTGTTGGAGAACTATGCTACCATTAGCCCCAAAGATTTAGACTTGCTTCCTGTTACCGATTCGCCAGAAGAGGTAGTTGGGATTATCAATAAATTTTATGAGAATGAGAATAGTGCCTTGAAACCCAATTTGCCTTACTAAGGCAAGTAATCAATAAATTTTTGAGACCTTTCTGTTTTTGTTTTAGAAAGGTCTTTTTTTTATTCTTAAGTTTAGCCTCTTAATTTTTTCTATATTAATTTCAATCGAATTATGAAGGAACAGTCCCCCGCTAGTGCATTGACGTACCAACAGCCCCCCAAAGAAATTTTAGATTTAGTAGATGTAGCCCGTGTTCCCTTTGTGCAGGTAGATCGAGCAGGGCGATATGCTTTGTATATTCACCGAGATAGTTATCCTAGTTTATCAAGTTTGTATGCCCCAGAGATGCGTTTAGCTGGTTTGCGTGTCAATCCCGTTTTAAACATTGGCAGTAGAGAGCTTTACTACAATCATGTTCAGGTGAAGTATCTCCAAACAGAAGAAGTGCAGGATGTCAAAGGTTTGCCCAAGAATCCAAGATTGGCTAAGTTTGTTTGGTCGCCCGATCAAACGAAGCTGGCTTTTACCCACAGTACCAAAGAAGGGGTAGAGGCTTGGTACATTGATATGCGAACAGCAGAAGCACATTGTCTAACGACTGCCCAAGTGAATGCTAACTTGGATGGCCCACTAAAATGGATGCAAGATGGGTTGTCCTTGCTAATTAAGTTATTGCCCCAAGATCGCCCAGCCTTGCAAGATGTCAAAACACAACTACCCGATGGCCCAACAGTTTCAGAAAGCGATGGATCAAAGGCACAAAACAGAACCTATCAGGATTTGCTCAAAACGCCTATAGATGTGCATAATTTTTTGGTATTGACCAATTCAGATTTGTATCAAGTACAGCTCAATGGGGATAAAAAACGTTGGTTGGAGGAGACCAATTTATATCAATCTTGTTTGGTTTCGCCCGATGGGAATTTTGTTTTGGTAACGGCCTTAGAGCAGCCTTTTTCTTATTTAGTCCCTTACACCCGTTTTCCTAATCAATCTAAATTATACACCAAAGATGGCGTGTATATTGAAACCATCAATCAGGTTCCACTAACAGAGGAAATACCACAAGGGTTTATGTCGGTTAGAACAGGAAGACGTTTGTTGCGTTGGAGAGCAGACCGAGCCGCTTGTTTGTTCTGGGCCGAGGCATTGGATGGTGGGGATGCTGCACAAGAGGTGCCTCATAGAGATGCCGTATACAGTTATGATATACAGGATGCCAAGCGAGTACCTACTTTATTATTAAAAACAATCAATCGATTTGATAACATTGAATGGGGCAGCAACCAAGTAGCGTTGGCACACGATTATTGGTGGAATACCCGCAATACTAAGGTGTACAAATTTGATCCTAGTGATAATGCCATCAATCCTGTAGTTATTATAGATAGAAATTATCAAGACAAATACAACGATCCAGGAGAGTTTGTTACGTGTAGAAATGATTTTGGGCGTTCGGTACTTGATATGCGAGGGGCGCATGTTTATTTGATAGGAGAAGGGCACTCTGCCAAAGGGCAGTTCCCTTTTGTAGATCGATTGGATTTAGATACATTAACAACAGAACGACTCTACAAATCTAGTTATACGGACCGATTGGAGCAGATTTATTTTCCATTGGATTTGGATAAGGGGGATTTCTTGGTCAGAATTCAATCTCCTGTCGATTATCCCAATTTTTATAGTAGAAATATTTACCAAGAACAAGCATTACAAGTCATTACGAGTTTTGAAAATCCCTTTAAAGGATTGCAAAAAGTACACAAAGAGGTGATTCAGTACAAGCGCAAGGATGGTGTACAACTATCGGGCACTTTGTATTTGCCCGTTGGGTACAATTTGGAACAACCAGAGAAAAAGCCATTGATTATTTGGGCGTATCCTAGAGAATATAAGGACAATGATAGTGCAGGGCAAGTGGTGAGCAATTCTAATGAATTCATTTATCCATTTTATGGCTCTATGGTATATTGGGTTACACGGGGCTATGTCGTTTTGGATGATGCTGCTTTTCCGATTGTAGGCGAGAAGGAGGAGCAACCCAATGACACCTTTATAGAACAATTGGTTGCCAATGCAGAAGCGGCTATAGATACCTTGGATGAAAAAGGATATATTGATAGAACTAAGGTGGCCGTAGCAGGACATTCTTATGGGGCATTCATGACGGCTAATTTACTATCTCATAGCAATCTTTTTGCTGCTGGTATTGCACGCAGTGGCGCGTACAACAGAACGCTCACACCGTTTGGGTTTCAGAGCGAGGAGCGCAATTATTGGGAAGCACCAGAAGTTTATAATACCATGTCTCCGTTTATGACTGCCGATAAAATGAAAACACCATTGTTGTTGATACATGGTGCTGCCGATAACAATTCGGGAACCTACCCCTTGCAGTCTGAACGCTACTTTAATGCGCTAAAGGGCTTAGGTGCAACGGCTCGATTGGTCATGTTGCCGCAAGAGAGTCATGGCTATGTTGCCAGAGAGTCTATCTTGCATTTGCTCTGGGAGCAAGATCGTTGGTTGGATAAATATGTCATGGGTGAAGAATAAAGAATTGGGTAAAAATATATCTTAGGCTGGGATAATTTACGATTAAACATCAAGTTATGAAAAATATTACTATTCCTGAAGATCGAGCAGTTATTGTAGCAAGAATAGAACAACTCAACCCGAATACTCCAGCATTATGGGGAAAAATGGATGTTGCTCAGATGTTAAGCCATTGTAGGGAAGGACTAAAATTGGCGACAGGTGAATTACAATTAAAGCGTCTTTGGTTGGGGTATCTATTGGGCCCCTTGATAAAAAGTACTTATTATAATGATAAACCTTTTATTAAGAATGTACAAACTGCCAAGGAAATCAAAATCACTTCACCAGTAGCATTTGAAGCATCCAAACAGGAGCTATTAAATGCTTTGGAGGATTATACCGATAAACAAGCCCTGTATGGCGAACAGGCAAGTCATCCTTTTTTGGGGCACCTGACTACAGAACAATGGGGCAAAGGCATGTATAAGCATTTGGATCATCACTTGCGGCAATTTGGTGTGTAGTGTATATAGCGCGCTCTAAATGACTACGTAATCTCTCGCTTAAAAATGGCTCTACTTATCATAATTATACAATTTATAACGCTCAATCAATTCAATTAATTTGGCTGGATACTTAGGATTGGTAGCATAGCCTGCTTGGCGTAGTCCACGTGCCCAGCCTTTGTAATCCGTGCGCTTGAGTTGGAACAAGGATTCGTAACGCTTGCTGCCTGTTAAGAAATTGGAGTGTTCCTTATAAGCATCGGTGCCGTTTTTGAAAATGCGGTAACAACTGCCCTTGTATTGGATGGTTTTGCCCGACCATCCACTGCCGCACTTGATCCCAAAGTGATTGTTGGCTTTTTGGGCCAAGGTACTACTGCCATAACCTGATTCTAGAATGCCCTGTGCCAACTTGATACTGGCAGGTATGCCTGTGCGTAGGCGTTCAGAAACCGCCATTCTTTTATACTTTTCTACGTAGGCTACGGCATTAGATGGGCCTGTGATTTTGAAATTGGCTGCCGCCATACTGCCACTGTTGGGAGTAGAAGTAGTGGTTGATTGCGTAAATTGACAAGAAACCACCAAAAAAGAAAGGAGTAGTATGGAAAAGAAAGAATGTTGGGACATAGTATATTTTTTTTATTACAAAAACAACTTCTAAAACAGCAAGGGCAGGGTATAGATATTAACGATGTTTTGTTTTGCTTGGTATTCGAGAAGGATTTAAATGTTTTAAGATGGTAGCTGTCGCCCCTTTTTGGGTATGGATATAATGTTTTACTTTGTTTTGTAAATTTAGGCGTGCGGTCTTTGTTTGATAGTTATTCAAGCCCTTTGCCAAATCTGCTGCAAGGTGAATTTCTGTAGCAATATTAGCAGCAATTAGTGCTTTGGCTTCTCGAAATTTTTGATAATTGGGTCCAAAGAACAAGGGCAATTCATAGACTACTGCTTCTAAGCAATTGTGAATGCCTAGTCCAAAACCACCTCCAATATAGGCAGCGTTTCCATAATTATAAATACTGCTCAATAAACCAATTTTATCAATGATAATTACTTGTATAGAGGATAAATCAACGCCATCCAATTGAGAATAAAAGGCGGTAGGAATGGTGTTAAAACGCGTTTTTAATGCTTGTAAATGGCTTTGATTGACTTCATGGGGCACCAAAATTAATTGATACTGGGGGTGGAGCAGCAGCCATTCTTGGAGCAGTGCCTCATCGGGTGGCCAAGTGCTGCCTGCCACCAGTGTTGCCGCCTGATTAGAGAATTGAGCAATCTTGGGAAAGGTTTTGGCTTGTGTCTTGATGTTCAAAACTCGATCTAGGCGCGGATCACCTGCTACGACGATGTGAGGATGTTGGAGTGGCGCTAACAATTGTTGAGAAGTGGCTGTTTGTACAAAAATGGTTTCAAAACAAAAAAGTAATTGCCTAAAAAAGCCACCATACCAACGAAAAAAAACTTGATTGGCTCTAAAATTCGCTGCAATTAAATAAGTGGGAATTTGGTGTTTTTTTAGAGTGGTGAGATAGCCATACCAAAATTCATACTTGACAAAAAAAACTTGTTGAGGCTTTATGATATCTAAGAATTGTTGGGCATGGCCGTATTGGTCACTCGGCAGGTAAGTCACCCAGTCTACCATCGAACAGTTTTTTTGTACCTCATAGCCCGATGGCGAAAAAAAAGTCAATAGGATTTTGTGTTGTGGCAGTTGTTGGCGCAAAGCCTCCAAAATAGGTCGGCCTTGCTCAAATTCGCCCAAAGAAGCACAGTGCATCCAGATTAGAGGAGCCGTGTTATTGGCCAATCCCTCTTGGAGTTTGGTTTGCCATTGTAGGCGGCCCTGCCACCATTTGTTTGCTTTGGAGTGTCCCAGCATAGCTGCTAGACGTATCCCCAAGACATAAAGACTAATGCCACAATAATACAAGAAACGATTCATGAATAAAGACTACTTAGTTGAAGTCGTAAGATAAGAAAGGGAGGGGATAGTAAGGCTATGCTCACTCGTGAATCCCTTCAAAAAAAATGCCGTTCAATTTCTATGGATAGAGAAACGGAACGACAAAATTATATCTTATTGTAGTTGATAATGTCTATTAGACATTATCACGACTGGAGTTGTACAGAGACAAAAAGTAAGGTTTTTTCATCAATCAAGGCACTCGCAAAGCGATCTGCGTGGGTTGTACCTAAAAGGTACAAAAGTCCTAGCGCATTTAGTTCATAGCAGTGCTA
>JBGCDW010000154.1:0-24601 GCA_045105775.1 Aureispira sp. | reverse complement strand
TAATTACGCTCTCTTTGTCACTCTTCTACGTATGTAATTCTTCTTCTTTTCTACGCTTGCTGTTTCTACTATATCTCTTACAATATAGTAGCTTACCTATTCTAATTATCCTGCCGTTTCAATTATCTTTTTCTTAGCTCTTTCAAGCTTTACTAGTCAACTTCATGACTTAGCTTTTCCTTATTACTAAGGTTATTTTTTAACCCTTCAACTTGCCATTTTTAAATAGCTCTCTGTCGAAGCGGTTGCAAATATCTAACTTTATTTTTAAACCACCAAATTTTTCTGAACTTTTTTCCGAAATTATTTTTAGTGGCTTTTTCTGCACTCTATTACCTTAGTAAAAGAATGCGGGGATAAAGGTCTAATTTTAATTTGGAACTACCAAACTTTAATTCTTATTTTTAATCTTTTTTTTCTGATTGCTATCAGAGCAAAAGTAAGTATTATTGGTTATTCCATTAAACCTTTATTTATTTCAATGCTTCTTCTTTTTCTTAACCAGATTTTAATCTGTAATTGTTTTCAGAAGCGATTGCAAAGATACGAGGGCTTTTTAGTTTCACAAACTTTTTGGCAAAAATTTTATCCTTTTTTTCAAAACTGTTTGCTCCTCTTTTTTAATCCTTTTCTCCTTGTTTGCCTCTCACCTTTTGTGCGAAGCGGTTGCAAATTTATGATGTGTTTTTTGTTCTTGCAAATCTTTTGATACTTTTTTTAAAAAAAATATTCTCTTGCTATTCTATCATCTGATTCATACAATATCTAGGCTATAGAATACGCTATAATACTGTACAGGTTGCTCAACTTTACAAACTTTATCAAAAATAGCTTTGTAACCTTCTTGTTTATTTTCTTTATTATAGCAATGGTTACAATTGCCTTATCTATGTAATTGCATTTCTAAACAACCAACTTTATTACCTTTCGGATTTAATTTTAGTATGAGAGTATTTATTTGTTTTGTGTTATTGTGGTGTGCCTTTTTTGTAAAAGGTCAAAATTTAGTTCTTAATCCTTCTTTTGAACTGGGTGCGGTGTGTGACGGCACAACAGAACGTATTGATAGTATTCAAGATTGGTGGCCTGTACGCGGTCGTCCTAGTTTTATTAATACTAAATGTCCTCTATCCAAAGATTCTAAATCCTTTATTATTGGTATGAAGCTTCCTTCGGCTAGTTATGGTGCTGTTTATAGTATCCAAAAGTTTGACAAAAATACCGAGTGTCAACAAGGGCGATTAAAAGCACCTTTGGAAGCGGGAAAACAGTATATTGTTTCTATCTATGTACGCTTGCCCATTCAGTTTTGCCAATTGCCCCTCAAGGAAGTGGGGGTTGCATTGACAGAAGCACCTATTGCTGCTGATAAAGAACGTGGTGTTATTGATTTTCCTACTATTGCTTTGAGAAATAACATACAAACTGATATTAAGAGTCAGTATGATTGGCAAGAGATTTTTGCATTATATACAGCCAAAGGTGGGGAGCAGTATTTGGCTATTGGTAATTTTAAGGAAAATAACAAAGGAGTATTTGACAATAGAACAGAGAAAGAATGTACCTATTTATTTATGGATGGAGTTTCTGTTCGTCTATTTGAGGAAATTGAATTGCCATTGTATAAAGAAGATAAAGTCAAAAAAAACACTCGTTTCCGTTTGTCGCCTTCTTCTTTTGAAGAAAAGTCTGCTGCACTTCCAAATAACTTAGTTGATGACTTATTGACATTGGCACAACAGTTAAATAATGCCCCTGATTTAAAAGCAGAATTAATTGTCTATACTAATAATAGCCTCCCTCCTGCTGAGAGTTTGAGTTTATCAGAGGCTAGGGCTCGATCTATTAAACAATACTTATCAGAACAAAAAGTATCTCCAAAGCAACTCGTAGTAGTGGGTCAAGGCAGTAAAAATCCTATTGTTCTCAATAGTGACCCTAAAGCATCTGTCAAAAATGATCGTGTTGAAGTTGTTTTTGTCAATTTGTAACCTGCTGAATACTTTGTCGTATAAAAAAACTGTGCTCCTCTACTAAAAGAAGAACACAGTTTTTTATGCACTATGCTATTAATACTAATAACGCACATTGCTCAGTCCTGCCAATTCCTTTACTTCTTTAAGTGTTTGTTGAGCGCGTTTGCGAATATTGGCCGAAGAGGCTTTGATTTGTCCTTTGATTTCTTTTTTGCGACTTTGTATGTCTGCTCGCCTTTCTTTGAATTCTGCACTAAGACCAACTAAGGCATCTGCCACTGTTTCTTTTAGGGCTGAATATTTCAGATTGCCTTGGTTGTAATCTTCCATCAAGCTAGTGTGTGCGTCCATTTTTTCGGCTGCTTTGAGTAGGCCAAATAAATTTTCTATACCTGAACTCATGGTACCTTCTGGGGTATCGCCTGTATCAGTTACGGCAGATTTGATTTGTTTGCGAATGCGTGCTTCTTCTTCAAAAACAGAAATATAATGTTTTGGGCCAGCACTTTTACTCATTTTACGGGTGGGATCGGCTGTAGACATTACTTTTGGAATCTCTGTATGCAGGGTCTCTGGCAGTACAAAATAGTCTTTCCCTACCTGTGCATTAAAACGCTCTGCAATTTCTCTAGTCAATTCTAGGTGTTGATCCTGATCCTTTCCTACAGGCACAAAGTCTGCTTTATAAATTAAAATATCCGCTGCTTGTAGCACTGGATAACCAAATAAACCTGCCGAGATGTAATCATCTCCTGTCTTTTCTTTGGATTGCTGGCTTTTGTCTTTGAATTGGGTCATACGTCCCAAACGCCCATGCGAACAAAAACAATTAAAAATCCAACCGAGTTCTGTATGTTCTGGAACTAGTGATTGAATAAACAAATTGTCTACTTCCACCCCAACTGCCAATAGGTTAAAAATCAAGTCCCAGGTATTTTGACGTAATTTTTTAGGATCATAAGGCATGGTCATAGCGTGATAATCGACCACTCCATAAACACATTCATAGGATTCTTGTAAACGCACCCAGTTTTTTACTGCCCCAAAATAGTTGCCAAAGTGCATACTGCCTGTAGGTTGTATGGCAGATAAAATCCTTTTTCTTGTCTCCATTGTTACTTGATAAATATAGTTGGTTGTTATTAAGAACATTCTTACAACACAATGATAATAAAAGTTCCTTGTTTGACAAAAATAGTGTGGGGGTATACTATATTATAGTATTGAT
Source organism: Aureispira sp. (assembly GCA_045105775.1). Taxonomy (GTDB): domain Bacteria; phylum Bacteroidota; class Bacteroidia; order Chitinophagales; family Saprospiraceae; genus Aureispira. Next base: position 21,397 of record JBGCDW010000154.1, on the reverse strand, counting down.
AATTTTATTACCATACGACGCTTATAAAAATAGGGTACAGACAAACACTTCTGTACCCTATTCTATTGATTTAATGGTTGCATTAAAAAGTTAGACTTGTTTTACCTAAATCCTATGCCTTTTTGTTTGCGTTCATCTTGGAAGTCTGATAATTTAAAATCTTCGAAGTCTGTTAAGGTTACGGTCTGAACCATTTTCATAGTTCGTTCAGCAGCGGGCATTTCTGCCAAGCGCAAGTTTTGACGACGTGTAATTTCCTTTACTATTTTTCGCATTGAGCGTGCATTTCCAAAATATTGATGTTTGTGTAACAATAAGTCTTCTATGTATTGTTTGAGGTAGATGATTGCTTCTTCGTCTAGGTGTAATTTTTCTTTTTCGAATAGGATGTGAACAATGTCCATTAGTTCTTTGGCAGAATAATCTGGAAATTTTAGGGTGCGATCAAATCGGGACATTAGTCCTGGGTTGGTTTCAATAAAACGGTTCATTTCATTGGGATAACCTGCAGCAATAACAATAAAATCCCCTCGCTGATCCTCCATTCGTTTGAGTAGGGTTTCGATGGCTTCTCGACCAAAATCACCTTGTCTACCTTCTGTCAAAGAGTAGGCTTCATCTATAAATAAACCGCCCCCAATGGCTTCGTCAATCACCAAGGAGGTTTTGACCGCTGTTTGCCCCATGTATCCTGCTACCAATTCTTTGCGATCACACTCCACTAAGTGTCCACGCTCTAGAATACCCAATGCTTTGTAAATTTTCACCAAAATACGCGCTACTGTCGTTTTGCCTGTTCCTGGATTGCCTGTAAAAACGGTGTGCATAGAAAAGGCTGTTTTTACATCCCGGCCAATTTCGGTATAATAACGCACCAATTTGGCCATTTCATCCACATCTTGCTTTACCCCTTCTAAACCGATCATTTCGTGCAGCTCTTTTAGAGCTTCGTTTAGTGCTACTTCATCTACAGGGATATGAACATTTTTATTATTGGCGATTCCAAATAATTTTTCTACATCCTCCAATTCGATGGTAGACAAGGCATCATTGGCTAGGCTATCAAAATTCTTTGCCCGCATAAGGCGTAGAGCCATATTTTGCTTGCACTCTTCTACTACCCCATTTATATAACGAGCATTGCCAAAATGATGGTCGCGGGTTCGGTAGACTTCTATAATTTTCTTGTACAGCAATTTTTCAGCAGCTTCGCTAATGGTTACAGCCCGTTTTTTACTGGCATAAGCAGCAATTTCCATTAGTTCATCAGGTACATAATCCGAAAAATAAATATGATTGGAGATGCGCGAAGACATGCCAGGGTTGGAACTCAAGAAAGTTTTCATTTCATTGGGATAGCCTGCAAAAATCACTGCAATATCACCTGCTCCATCTGACATTTCCTTGAGCAATACTTCGATTACTTCTCGGCCAAAATCTTTTCCATTGTCTCCTTTGTTGGACAAGGCGTATGCTTCATCTACAAACAAGATTCCTCCCCTTGCTTTTTCAATAGCTTTGATAACCTTGGGGGCCGTTTGTCCAACATATTCTCCTACTAAATCTACACGTCCTACTTCGTGTACATGACCTTTGGACAATAAATCTAGGCTGTAGTAAATTTTGCCCAGCATTTTGGCTACAGTTGTTTTGCCTGTTCCTGGGTTGCCTAAAAAAGCCGTATGCAAGTTGAAGGTATTGTTTTCCTCAAAGCCTTTTTCTTCTCGTATTTTTAAAAATTTGAGGTAGGTGGCAAACTCGTCAATTTGTTTTTTGACAGCCTCTAAGCCAATTAAGGCATTTAGTTCTGCCGTTGCATCCTCAAAAGTTATTTTTTGCTCTTCTGCTATAGAAAAGGTATGCTTAAGTTTTTCGACTTTGTTAGAAACTTCAAAAGATAATTCTCCATCCGCTTCTTGTTCTTCTTGTGCGACAGCAAACGGTACGACGGCAATGAGTTCATTCATAAACACGACTTCTAATGTATAATTGTCTTCGTACCAATAATTGCCACTGTTGAGCCCATATCCAACATCAAAGGTAAAGGTAGAGCGATCGTGTTCTATCTCCTCAAAAAACTCCATGTAGGCTTTGTGCTGGCCTGCATCATTCTCAAAATTAAATTTGAAATAAAGTGGTAGAGGACGTGTTTTGCTGATAATTTCTAGTGCTACTTCAACATGGACATGACGTGTGGTAGATTTGTTGAAGGTTTTGAGGTATTTGCGATCCTTGATAGGCATGGCTTCGGCCGAGGATTCAAATAAACGGATGTGTTGAATGGAGATGTAGGGATTGGAATACGCCGTTACAGGGCCTTCGTTGATAATGTAAAAATATTCTGTCCCTAAGTATTCGTCATTCAAGTAAGCATCCCATTTGTATTTTCCTTCTTTCCACCAACCTACGGCAGCAGTTCCCCACCCTTCTTGCACTTTGACAATATTTTGAGTAGCTTTTACTTGCAATTCTTTTTTCATATTGCAAATCTCCTCCTGTGTATCCACATTGGTACAAATCATTTGGGACTGACATTCCCAATCGCGCTCATCAAATAATTTATTATAAAAGGAAAGTTCGCCATAAATATAGCGACATGCAGAGGTGTCAAAAACTCGGCGATAAGTTTTAGCATTCTTATAAAAATTCTCAACAGAGCCAAATACTTTTAAGTGGTTGTATTTATAATTGCCACCTATAGCATCTTTGTCTTCTTTCATAATTGATTGGCTTCTTCTGGTAGTAGACAGTGAAGTTGTTTAAGATTTTTATTCTTTGACGGACGTGCTCTAACCAATTATCACAAAACTAATGGTAGACTGCTATTGAATGGCCGATTAGATAAACAGGAAACTACACTGGTTTAAGCTGTAAAATAGCACTTTTTTTATCATAAAGTCAATGTTTTAACTTTTTTTAATAGTATAAGGAGTGCGTGTAAAGACTTTTTCAGTAATTGGCAGGTTGGATTATTTTAGGAGTCTTTTCAAAAGTATATTTTGCTTATTTTATTGCAATTCTGATAATAATATATCTCGTGACCAGAGCAGTCCTCCTGTTTTATCAAAAAGTGTTAGGCGACAAAAACGCTCTTTGTCTTTGCCTAATAATTCTATTTTTCCAAAATTTTCAGTGAGGGCCAATGTAGAGGCTTCTCTCAAGGGATTGTTTTTGGTATAGCCTGGATTGACCCAAGAGGTCAAGGGTGAACTGGTCATTTCATAAAGTGGATAATCTGTTTCTCGTTCCATTTTCATCAATTCTCCATGATGGCGGTCGCCACTCAAAAAAATAACACCTGTAATTGCTTCGGCTTCTAAGAAATCTAACAAGTTATCGCGTTCATTTCCATAATCTCCCATATCTTCTCCCGAGGGATTATTGGCCAAGATTTGAGTGCCTGAAACAATAAACTTAAAGTTGGCTTTGGATTTTTTTAATTGTTCTTGTCGCCATTGGTTTTGAGCAGCCCCCAACATAGTGCTGTCCTTGGCATGAAACCGAGCATCTAGCAAAAAGAAATCGGCATCTTTTTGACTAAAATGGCAGAAAACACCTGGCACGGTATCCAATCCTGCATAGGGATTGTTCCAGTATTGTTTAAAAATATCTAGAGAAGCGTATTTGTAACGATGTTGGCTGCCCGCATTGTTGCCCCCAAAATCATGATCGTCCCAAGTTGCATATTGGGGACAACTTTTTAAAAATTTATCCAAGTGTGTATTAAAACGCATCCGCAGATTTTTTTGGTGCATTTTCTGGCGTTTTCGCCACTCTCCATTCAAATAATATACATTATCTCCCATCCAAATCATGAAATCCTTTTCGTGCGCTGCCATGACATCAAAAATAAACTCCTTGTCTCCTGCTTTCCAAAACATAAAAGGATAGGGAAAAGCACAAGAGCCTAATAGAAAAGTTAAGTTGTTGTCAGCATTGACAGGGGGGTGGTATTCGGCAATACCTTGCACCAAAATATAATGCCCCAATACTAAATTGCTGCGGGTTACTTTCTTGACACGCACTCCTTCGTGTACATTAAAATAAGCGTAAAGGTCAGCATTAAAAGAACTGATCCATTCGCCATTAGGAATCTGTTGGTTGGGACTAACAGCCATCCAGAAATAGCGTGTACTATCTGTATAATGCCCATAGATGGGACCAGCCAAAACCTCAAAATCTTGTGCTTGGCTAGTCTTTAAATTACTACAAATCAACACCATTAGTAGAAGTGACCATCTAAAACCTTTCATTTTTTACACTTTATGCAGCTTTTCTTTTATATCTTAGAAGATATTCACACCTTGCCTTTTTTAACGTTTTTAGATGCGCTGTTTATTGCCTACATTCAACATCTTTTTCTTTACTTTGGCAAGTAATGGTTATCCCTTTTAGATTATTTGTAATTACGTTTTTATGACAACTTGTAATTACATTTGTTGGTTGAGTATACCATACCACCTTTCTTAGATAGATTAATCTACCTACTTATGCAAATATTAGCCGCTTTTTCGCAACACGATACCGAACGTTTGTTCTTAACTTATAAACGCAACCCCATTAATTATACCAAAATCAAGGATAAAATTGTGGGTAAGGATTTAAGTGCACACTATACACAAGCCAAAAAATCCAGTTGGATTTTTTTTGGTGCCCTAACGTTCATCATTGTCATTAGTTCTTCTTTTTCTATAATGGCCGATCACTGGGATAGTTTTGTAGCTCTTTGGATGATTTGGGGAGGTATTGTTGTACTATTCACTATTGGGCGCGTACTTTTTAATCGCAATGCTACTTCTATTCACGATAAGAATAAGGACTTTTTTCAAGCGTTTGAGTTGGTAGCCCAAGAATGTGATTCTTTGGAAGATTTTGTTCTACATTGGCCAAAGTAGAAATCATTTTTAGATGATTTTATGGGCATAGGACAACGGAGTAGAGCGTATGAATTCCTGCAAATAAAAATCAACATCGCAGTTCATGTGGCGCTTCAAACGATCTTGGCTGTACTAAAGGTCATTTTTTAAAATTCGTGGAACTTCCTTTATTTTTATTTGGATTAAATTTAAATAAGCTTTAGCTTTGAGGCATCACTTTGTTTCGACGCTATAGAGTGTGTACAAAACACAATTATTTAAACAATTTAATCGTCATGAAATCTTCGATATTATTATCCTTGGGTACAGCGGCTGTATTATTCACCGCTTGTGAAAAAACAACAGAAACACCTTATACTGTGCCCACTACTTATAGCTTTGATAATGTAAGCTATACTGGACAACTCAACCGTCTGGATATGATGGGTGAAATTACGACTTACATCAAAACAGCTCATGTTTTGGGTGCTGCGGCCTTGGATGCGACTAAGTTAAAAGATATGTATGCTGACAATACAGGCAATCATTTTTCGACTACAGCATTGAATAGTTCTACTAAGCAATTGAAAAACAAAACTGTTGTCAATGCTCAAACACGTTTTGACAGTTATTTTGATGCTGTAGCAGCCAACAGTCAGGCTACTGGTGCAACCGCCTCTAGTGGTGTAGCAGGAATTGGAACGAGCAATGCTGGCAAGAATTATTTATTCAATGCCAATGGTGTGGAGTGGGCACAAGTCATTGAGAAAGAATTGATGGGTGCTTGCTTTTATTACCAAGGAACGGCCGTTTATTTAGGTGCTGGCAAAATGGATGTAGATAATGAAACGGTAGAGCTAGGCGAAGGTACAGCAATGGAACACCACTGGGATGAGGCTTTTGGCTACTTTGGGGTGCCTAAAGATTTTCCTACTAACAAAACAGGTTTGGTATTCTGGGGTAAATATGTAGACAAGCATGAAACTGTTTATCCATTGAACCAAAGAATTATGGATGCGTTTCTAAAAGGACGTGCAGCTATTTCTGCCAATGATTTAACAACTCGTGATGAGCAAATTGCCCTCTTACGCAAGGATTGGGAGTTGGTAGTTGCCGCTACTTCTATTTATTATCTCAACAATGCCAAAGCATCCCTTGCTGGGGGTGACCCTGTTGCTGCTTATCATGGCTTATCAGAGGTTTATGGTTTCATTAGTGCGCTAAAATATGGCGCTGGCACAGGTTCTATTACTATTACTAATGTAGATGATCTATTGACCGCCTTGTTTGGTAGTGCTGATGCGATGCAGGCTAACAATTATAATGTAACAGATGCCAAAATTGAAGCAGCTAAAACTAGTTTGGTCACTTATTTTGCTGATTTGGCAGATGTAAAAGACCAACTATAAATTATAGTATTAATTCCATTTTTGGAAGCCTTTTTCTGTAGAGCACTCCACAGAAAGAGGCTTCTGACTTGTAAACAACCATCGTATGAATGTCTTAAAATTTTCTTTATTACTGCTGTTATTGGGAATGGGCATGGCTTGCCAGCGTCCAGGTGATAATAGTTGTGCTACTGATTTTGATCAATTGAGTTTGTTGGAAAATGTAGGCGATAATATCATTCTTCCGAGTTATCAGGCACTAGCCAATGAAACCACCCAACTGGAAACAGATGCCTTGGCTTTTTTGGCAACTCCTAGTGTTAGTACGCTCACTACCGCCCGTGCTCAATTTAAGAAAGCGTGGTTGGCTTGGCAAACAGCAGCTATTTTTGAATTTGGCCCAGCAGACCAAGAGGATTTGCGGAATTATTGTAATAATTTTCCTGCTAACCTTGTGCGTATTAGAGATGGAGTCGCCACTGGTACTTATGATTTGAGTACGCCTGCGTATTCGTTTGGGCGTGGTTTTCCTGCCTTGGATTATCTACTACATGGTGAGAATATGACCGATGCAGACATCGTAGATTGGTACACCACAGATACCAATGCTAGTAATCGTCAGCAATATTTAGCAGATGTTCTTACTTTGTTAAAACAAAAAACGACTACTGTTTGGGATGCGTGGAGCGTTAGCGGTGGCAACTATATCAATACCTTTACTACTACGGAAGGGGTGGCCAATGGCAAGCCCTTGAGTGATTTGGTGAATCAGTGGAACAAAAATGCTGAATTGATCAAAAATAATCGCTTGGGCGATCCCATCAGTGCCAAGACAGGGTATATACCTTTGTTGCCTGATAATGTTGAAGCTTTTTATAGTAAATATTCCTTAGAATTGGTAACCAGAGCTGTTGAAGCACAACAAGCGGTGTTTTTGGGCAGTACTTTTTTTGCCAGCACCGTAGAAAATGGTGTAGGATTGGATGATTATATAGAGGCTACTGGTGCCCAAAAAGGCGATAAAAGCCTAGCGGTATTCATCAATGAACAATATACCACTACCCTAACTGCCCTCCAAGCACTACAAACTAGCAATAATTTGTACGATGCCATTAACAATAATTTGAATGGGGTAAAAGCGGCTTATGCGGCGGCTCAAAATCAAGTGGTTTCTACCAAAACTGATTTACCTGCTGCGCTTTGTGTGAGTATTACTTATATTGATAATGTGGATGACGGGGATTAGTTGTTTTATTCAAAATAAGGTCTCAAATCCAAGTTTTGAACAAAGCCTACGGCAGCCTGCAAATCTTCTCCTAGTTCTCTGTCTTCCTCCAATACAGGTACTACTGCTCTAAAACTAGCCACCAAACGCTCTAGTAAAGGAGAAGTTTGCTCTGTCGAAAAGGACAGGGCTTGGGCTGCTGCCACCAATTCTATCGCCAACAGACGCTCTACATTATTGATTACTTTATACAACTTGGTTCCTGCATTGGCGGCCATGCTTACATGGTCTTCTTGTCCATTGCAAGACACAATAGAATCTACACTAGCAGGCGTACACAATTGTTTGTTCTGACTGGCAATACTAGCAGCCGTATACTGGCTAATCATCAGCCCTGAATGCAAACCTGAATAGGGCGTTAAAAACGGAGGAAGGCCCCGTTTACCCCCAATCAACTGGTATAATCTACGCTCTGAAATACTGCCCAATTCGGCTACGGCTATGGCTAAGAAATCCAAGACCAATGCAATGGGCTGTGCATGAAAATTGCCCCCCGAAAGAATCGCGTCACTCTCTGGAAAAATATTGGGATTGTCGGTAACACTGTTAACTTCGCGCTCTATTACTTGAGCAACATGTGCAATACTATCTTTACTGGCTCCATGTACCTGTGGTACACAACGAAAAGCATAAGGATCTTGTACCGTGTCTTTTGGGGTGGCCGCCTTAGGCGATCCTTCTAATAACTGGCGAATAATGCGCGCTGTTTGGACTTGCCCATGGTGTGCGCGTACTTGATGAATTCTATCATCAAATGGAGCGAGCACACAGCTGTAGGCATCGATAGAAAGTGCTGCTATCAGGTCGGCCCATTGTGATAATCGTTGTGCCTTGAGCACCGCCCATACGCCATAGGCCGTTGAAAATTGGGTGCCATTCAGTATTGCAATGCCTTCTTTGGCCTTCAAGCGTAAAGGTTCCCAGCCAAGTTGTTGCAATACGGCTAAAGATGCCTGACGCTTGCCTTGATAATTGACCCAACCTTTTCCCAACAAGGGCAATCCTAGATGTGCCAAAGGAGCTAAATCGCCTGATGCCCCTAAAGAGCCTTGCTGATAAACCACAGGGAATACGCCCTTATTGTAGAAATCTATCAACCGTTCAATGAGCCCCAAGCTCACCGCTGAATGTCCCAACGATAAACTCTTGACTTTCAAAAATAAGATCAAACGCAAAATATCTGGTGGTACTTCCTCTCCCATTCCACAGGCATGAGAAGCAACCAAATTGGTCTGTAAGGCTTCCAATTGTGCATTATCAATCTTTATATCACAAAGTGAACCAAAACCTGTATTAATTCCATAATAAGGTTGTTTGCTTATCGCTAGTTTTTGATGCAAAAAATCAAAGCAATTCTGTACACTACTTTGACTCTCTGGGGATAGGGCTACTTCTTCTTTTTCTTGAACAATCGTTTGTAAGGTCTCTAGTGTGAGCCATTTACTGGAAATGTAATACATGTTTTATATACTAAAGTAGGACAATAAATATTCCATAAATTGTAAAAATAATGCTTTGTTTAATAGCATACTTAATGGGTAAACACATTTTGGGGGCAGGTTCACTACATTGATGAACCTGCCAACTTGGTTTACTTTTTGATACGTGCAAAGCAATAGAAATTAGCTAGTATGGTATACAGGCTAACCTATAAGATAAACAGATGGCTTGCATTTAATTGGTAATAAATTAAATGCAGTTTCTTTCAACTTATTTCATACTTCTTTATAAATCAATTAGATATAGTGCAATTTATGAAGTAGGATAAAAAGATTGTTACGATTTTATACAAACATGTTGATTGGTGATAGGAGCTAAGTTACACAAAAGAATAATAGTAAAAAATACTAGCTCATAGGAATTGACAAAAGTGTAGAAGCTTCCTATAAAAATACTACAAGTACTTATAATTTTTACTCAAATTATTACAGGGTTTTTATAATTTGCTAACTAAGAATAATTCCGTACTTTGTGCACTTCGTTTGGCATTTTCCCCTACAATAAAGATTTATTCAACACCTAATTTCAAGTAATTACTCCACTACTTATTACTTAAATTTTCATTCTTTTTTTAAAGTGGTTATAAACATATATCAGAGTGAATCAAAATAACAAACCAAAACACAATTACTTATACTATGGTACCAAAACTTCGGCCAGTGAAGTTCAACGTTTACTAGAACACGCTATTCACACCAATGAAAAAGCTGAAGAAATTGGCAAGAAAAAATCTCCTATTTGTATTTGGGGAAAACATGGTATTGGTAAAACACAATTGGTAGAAACACTAGCTAAAGAAAAAGGGTATAAATTTGCTTATATTGCTCCTGCTCAATTTGAAGAAATGGGCGATTTGGTTGGTATGCCAAGAATTGTAGATAGCGTTACCAAATTTGTGGCACCTGATTGGGTTCCTACAGAAGAAGGCCCAGGTATTTTGCTTATTGATGATGCCAACCGTGCAGATGATCGTATCTTAAGAGGTATTATGCAGCTGCTCCAAAATTATGAATTGATTAGTTGGAAATTACCCTCTAAATGGCAAATTATTCTAACTGCAAATCCTGATGGTGGGGACTACTCGGTTACCCCTATGGATGATGCTATGCTCACCCGTATGATGCATGTAACCATGGATTTTGATGTCAAAGAATGGGCCAAATGGGCAGAGGAAAATGATGTCGATCAACGGGGAATTAACTTTGTACTCACCTATCCAGAAATGGTAACTGGAGAGCGCACAACGCCTCGTACCTTGGTACAATTCTTCCAATCTATCGCAACAATTGAGGATTTAAGCCAAGAATTGGGCTTGATTCAAATGCTGGCAGATTCTTCTTTAGACTCCAATACGGTCGCCTCTTTTATGGCTTTTGTGAATAATAATTTGAGTAAGTTGGTGACTCCTGAGCAAATTATCAACACGAACAATTTCAAAAAAGATGTATTAGAACACTTGCAAGGCATTGTTATGAAAGGCACCCTTAGAGTGGATATTTTGGCGACCTTGTGTACCCGTCTGGTCAATTATTTGGTGATTAATAACATCAAACCCAATAAAGAACAATTGGTCAATATTAAGGAATTTATCAAAATCGACTTTATTCCTAATGATATTCGCTTATCTATGGCGCAAGATTTAGTGAGTTCTCAACATCTCAAACCTATTATGGCGGATCCAGAAATTGGAAAGTTATTGCTCAAACGTATGTAGTATCTTTGGTTGGATATAATAAAAGACATACACTTCAAGAGAAGATTGTATGTCCAAATTCTTAAAGAAAATAGCATTCTGCTAACGATCTAGTGTAGCCTCAGCATTTGCTGGGGCTATTTTTATTATTGGATAGTCTCCTCAATATAGTATACATTAAATCTTGCATGCAATTTATAGTTGTTTTGTAAGAATAAAAACAAAAAGGCTGCCCTGAACAAATCAAGGCAGCCTTCTCTATTTTGTAGAGCGAGTAAGCTCTATTTTCATTCTAGTATTTTACAATCTTCTTGATAACGTCTTCTTCTCCATTGGTAAAACGGATAAAGTAAACGCCTGTGCTTAAATCAGCAACTTGCAAACTAGTACTTCCATTCAATTCTCCAGCTTTTACCAGTTGTCCTTGAACACTCGTAATTTGGTAAGCTAACACCCCTTGGATATTGGTGTGTACCTCTAGATAATCGTTAAATGGATTAGGACTGACTTCCAATACTGTTTCATTGGCAATAGTAGTCGTATTAATAGAAGTCGTAGAAGCTATCTCCAAACCATCTACAGCCATATCCGAAGAAAATCCATTGCCTGTTGTTCCTCTAAAACGGAAACGGGCATCCGTAACAGTAGCATAAGGCTGTAAGTTGATACTGATTTGCAACCATTGGTTGCCTTGATCGCCAGTACGTGACCAAAGAGTGGTCCAGTTGGTTGTACTCGTACGCACCTCCAAAACCAAGGTTCCCATATCAACACCATACATGTGGTAATTGAACGTCAATTCTGGATCACTAACGGCGGTTAGATCAAAACAAGGACTAGTAATAATAGCTACTTTACCTGGGAAATTTGGATTACTTGCCTCTGTATACAAGTAGAAGTTACCTTCTGTAGCGGCTGTTGGGCCTGTACCTGTAGACACCGTTGCACCTGATTGGCGCGACCAATCCATGTCATCACTGGTATTTTGTGTCCAATCGCCCAACCCTGTTTCAAAGCCTTCTGTATAAGGATAGTTAATTACAGTTGCAGCACAATTGAAGCTGGCTGCACCTACACGTATTTCATCAACAGCCATATCCGACTCAAAACCAGCAGTCAAGCCAGAGAAACGTACACGCAAATCAGAAGCCGCTCTGTAAGGATATAAATCTACAGTAGCTGTAGCCCAAACATTGCCTTGATCGCCTGTGCGTGACCATACACTCGTCCAAGCACCGCCACCTACACTTACCTCTACGGTCAAGGTTCCCATACCTGCACCAAACATATGGTAATCAAAGCTCAGTTCTGGAAAAGAAACATTGGTCAAATCAAAACAAGGACTGAGCAAGTTGGCTACTTTGTTAGGATTGTTAGGCGTAGTAGCTTCTGTGTATAGATAGAAATTTCCTGCACTAGCAGCTGTTGGCCCTGTACCGGTAGAAGTTGTTGCGCCTGTTTGACGTGTCCAGTCAAAATCATCCCCTGTTTCCTGCATCCAATCGCCAAGCCCTACTTCAAAGCCTTCTGTGTAAGGGAAGTTGGTCACTAAATTACAATTGGCACTACCCATGCTCACAGATACGTCATCAATAGCAATATCAGAGTTAAATCCTGTACCAGTCACTCCATTAAAACGAACACGTAATTCTGTTTCCGTAGTGTAAGCATTCAAATCAACCGTATCGGTAATCCAAGCTACTCCTTGATCTCCTGTGCGTGTCCACACGGTAGTCCAAGTTAACCCATTGGGGCTCACCTCTACCGTCAAGGTTCCCATGTCAATACCAGACATGTGATAATCAAAGGTTAATTGAGGATAAGCAAGACTGCTTAAGTTCAAACAAGGCAGTTGTAAATTTGCATTGATATTTGGAAAGTTAGGAGCAGAAGCTTCGATATAAGCGTAAAATGATCCATTATTGGCACTTGTAGGCCCTGTAGAAGCAGAAGGCGTACTGCCTGTCTGAACCGTCCAATCTATATCATCTGATAAATCTTGCGTAAATGCACCAATGTTGTTGTTTTCAAAACTCTCATTGTACGGATAAGTGGTAATCGTAGTGTTACAAACAGGAATCACTACCGCAGATCCCGAACTATCCACCCCATTGATAGGCATATCATTACCAATAGCCGTAATCAAACGATCACTACGTCCCGCAGACCCATTCCCAATGGAACATGAACCTGTATTGTGAATGGCCACTACTAAATTAGAATTGAAATTTAGTACAGGAGAGCCAGAACTCCCCCCTTCTGTATCTGCAAAGTAGCGTGCACCATTCGTATTAATCGTATTAATCATGGCAAAACCTTGAGCGTTTCCCCCTTGGTCGGTATTCACTGCAATCTCTTTGCGTCTTCCACCAGGATGCTGAACAATATAAATTCTGTCTCCCACTACTGGCGCTACTGAACTCAAACTCAAGTAGCCATACGTAGGTGTAGGATTAACAGGCAATTGTACCAAGGTATAATCCAATGTCGCATCTGTTTTGATAAAGGTAGAAGTATTGGCTACTATATTTTGTGTAGCATTGGCGGTACCTGCACAATTGGAATGACGATAATTAAAAACAAAGTCTGTATTGTTGGCATTTGCTGCCGTTCCTATACAGTGGTTATTGGTCATTACGTGTCCTTCGATACCTAATAACCAACCGGTACAAGAACCTGCACCACCAATAATCAACCGACAAACAGCCTCTCCTTTATCAAACATAGTAGTACCGTTATAACACTCAATAGGCTCTTTATCATCTGTTCCACAAACGGTCTTGCCAGCAAACAACTGGTTGAGACGAGCCTCAGAGTAACCATAAGCTACCTCTGTTATGTCAAATCCATAAAAAGAAGAAGACTGATTGGTATATAAACGCACCCGTACACGCTCATCAAAAATAACCCCTGACCAAAAACTACTAATCATTTGGCCATTTTGATTGATAACTTTTCCTCCCTCTGCGTAAATGACCGTCTCCCCTGAATTCATTCCTTTGATCTCCACGTAATCACCTGGAGCAAGATCAAAATTCTCAAAATACAACTTAATATAAGCAGAGTTTTTGTTGTAAAACTCTTGCTCAAAAGCAATCCCCTCTCCTCCAGTCGCATTGTACGGGTGGGCAGGAGCGATTTGTACGGGCAATATATCCCCGATTTTAATTGGTTTAGAAGTGTATCCATTTGCCGTCAAGTCTGGACTGGTAGCAGTTGGGGTTTGTGCATATGCGTAATGACACAGTAATACTAAAAAAAGGACTAATTTTTTCATGCTGAAAATAGTGTTGGTTTGTGTAAGCAAATTATTGTAATTATTCTTCCAATATAGGCAAGCAAGTATGGGGCAAGCAGCTATTTAATAGAGTATCAAGTTGTTGTTTTCTTTTTCTTGTAAGATGGGTGCAAGCAAATAGAGTGCAACTTGTTGCCTTTATTAGACAATAAAATGTGGGGCTTAGTTGCCTTGGAAAGAACAAAATAAGTAATTATTACAGTATTATAAGGGTATTTAACCCAAAAAACACTATTTTTACCTCATTAACATTTATTGTTTGTGAAATTAGCAGGTTGTACCGCATTTGATTTATTATATCAACTAATTGATAATCTTCTTATTAATGCAATAAAAGAGGATTTTCATTTTTTAGCCAACTGCCAACTTAATTAGATACAAACTTTGACCAAAAGCACAGCACGTACATGAGCAAAGAAAAATACTTAGACAAGGTTATTACTTGGGTAGAAAAAAGAAAAATTAGTTCTTTAAAAAGTTCATTTGAAGGGTATGAAGATCCAAAGACCTTCACCAATCAAGCTACCAAAGAACAAGTACAACCAGACGTGTCATTTACAATTGATAATGCTACACATTATTCAGAAATTGCCCTCAAATGTGAAGATACTCGTCGCTTGGTTACTCGCTGGAAATTATTGAGCACTATGGCCAACTTTAAAAAAGGTCAGTTACATTTATTTGCTCCCAAAGGACATAAAATCTTCACCAAAAAATTGGTAGAAGACAATAATATCGATGCACTTATTCATTCACTTTAGATGAGTTTGGACCTGTGTATCCATACATAATTTATAAAGGCAATAGGCATTCTTCTAATAAATAAGATTGTTTATTGCTTTTTTTATGAAAACTTATGCTTTGCCCAACAGCCAAGCAAGTTGTAGTCTTTTTCCTACCAAATTCAGTCTCCTATTTACCACTGCCTTATTTTTCAACAATAGCCTTTTTTATTGTTGACTGCCCTTCACTCTAAATAAGAATTTCTCATTTAAAATGTCAATAATATTCCTTCATCTTTATTATTGATAAGAACACATCGTACATGACATTTGAAGATTTAAGAATTGTTACTCCGATTATAAAAGCATTAGAACAACAAGGTTATACACACCCCACTCCCATTCAAGCGCAGGCCATCCCTACGCTTTTGCAAGGCAAAGATCTTTTGGGCTGTGCACAAACAGGAACAGGAAAAACAGCTGCTTTTGCCATTCCTGTCTTACAAAATTTATACTTGGACCAACAAAGCCGCCCTCCTGCCAAGGGAAAGCGAAAAATTAAAGCGTTGGTTGTTACACCTACCAGAGAGTTAGCTTTGCAAATTGGAGAAAACTTTGATGCCTATTCTAAGTTTCTTCCTCTAAAAACTACCGTAATTTTTGGCGGTGTAAAACAAGGCGCGCAAACAAGAATACTTCAAAAAGGAGTAGATATACTAGTCGCCACTCCTGGACGTTTACTAGATTTGATCGGTCAAGGTTTTATTCAGTTGAATAATTTAGACTATTTGGTTTTGGATGAGGCAGATCACATGCTGGATATGGGTTTTATTCACGATATTAGAAAAATCATTGCTAAAGTACCCTCTGAACGTCAATCGCTGTTCTTTTCGGCTACCATGCCTCCCGAAATTGTTGCGCTGTCCAAAAATATTCTAGGAACCTATGAGCGTGTGACCATTAATCCTCAACAAACCACGGCAGAGCGTGTAGAGCAATTTGTTTATTATGTTGCCAAAAAAGATAAAATTAAATTGTTGGTTCATTTAGTAGAAGAACAAGCAATGGATACGGTACTCGTTTTTTCTCGCACCAAACATGGTGCCGACAAAATTGTACGCAAACTCAAGCAGTCCAACTTAAAAGCAGCAGCCATACATGGCAATAAATCACAAAATGCACGACAACGAGCACTTAATGATTTTAAGGAAGGTCGAATAAACATTCTCATTGCTACCGATATTGCTGCACGTGGTATTGATGTTGATGAACTTTCTCATGTTATTAATTACGATTTGCCCAATATACCCGAAACATATGTGCATCGAATTGGGCGAACAGGTAGAGCCCGTGCAAGTGGTCAAGCCTTATCTTTTTGCAACCAAGAAGAACGGGCTTATTTAAAGAAAATTCAGCAATTGATCAAACAACAAATTCCAAGTATAGCAGAACATCCATTTGCAGACGACGCAGCTAATGAAGCACCAGCTACTGCCCCTACTAAACCCAACAACACTAAGAAAAATCGAAAACCAAATTATCGACGTAAAAAACGTAATTTTAGAAGTAAAAAGTCGTCTTAGTCTAATAGAAGTTGTATTACTTTTTAGATAAAAATTAATTTTATCGACTTGGTTTCTAGTAAAAAAAAAAATATTTTTTTGTTTCAAACTCCCTTTAACCAACCATTCAAGATTTTGTCAAAAAGTGGTAAAGTTAACCTTATAAAAGCTCGTTAAATGGTGTCATAAAAGATACACTTTAACGAGTTTTCTTTATTTTTATTCAATTCTAAATGTTGCTCCGTTAAAAGCAAAAAAAATGCAACGTAGTATCCAATACAACTTTCAATTCATAGAAGTTGTTTAAAAATGGAATAGCGTTGATAATGAGTGATAATTTGATTCTAATCAAGGCACTCGCAAAGCGATCTGCGTGGGTTGTACCTAAAAGGTACAAAAGTCCTAGCGCATTTAGTTCATAGCAGCGCTATGGAATCAATTTTTAACGCAGAGTAGGAAAAAATTAGCTTTCATTAGCGACATTAGGCTATTCTTAAACAACTTCATAGTTTTGCATTTATGTCAGATTCTTCTATTAGCTTAAATAAATTTCTCAGTGCTACAGGTCTTTGTTCACGTCGTGAAGCAGATCGCTGGATCGAAGCAGGGCGGGTAAAGATCAATGGCCAAGTAGCCAAACGAGGAAACCGAGTACAAGAAGGGGATCAGGTATTGCTAGACAACAAACTGCTGCAAAAAAAAGCAGATTTGGTCTACATTGCTCTCCATAAACCCCCTGGAATTACCTGTACTACCGATCGTCAAGATCCTAAAAACATCATTGATTTTGTCAAACATCCTCAACGCATCTTTCCTATTGGTCGTTTAGACAACCCCTCCACAGGACTAATTTTACTGACCAACGATGGAGATATTGTGAACAAGATTTTGAGAGAAGAGAATGAACACGACAAAGAATATATTGTTAGTGTCAATCGTCCGATTACCAAGGAATTTATTCATAAAATGCAAGCAGGAATATCCATCTTAGATACCATTACCAAACGGTGTAAGGTAGAACAACTGGGCAAGCAACGTTTTAAAATAATACTTACACAAGGGCTTAACCGCCAAATCAGACGTATGTGTGAGGCTTTAGATTACAAAGTTGTCACCCTTAAGCGGGTGCGGATTATGAATATTCAGTTGGGTAAATTGCCTGTAGGAACTTGGCGAGAGTTGAATGAAAAAGAATTAACTCAACTCAAAAAAATGCTATAAGCCATTGAATTTGCCCTAGCACACTTCAAAAAAAACTTGCTTTTTTAACAACTTTGACGATGTTAGGAACGTAGTCAAAACAAGTCTATGGCTATACGGTTACCCTATTATTGATAGTTTGCGGCCACTCTCTATTGATGCAGTTTTAAACGACGTAAAGATTAAATTGCAGCCAATTTGATCGTGCAGTAGTGAACTAAATAAAACATTATGAAAATTATTATTGCTGGTGCTGGTGGTATAGGATTTCACTTAGCCGAATTGCTATCCAAAGAAAATCAAGACATTACGGTAATAGATGTCAAGGAAAATGTCTTATCACATATGTCTACTCACTTGGATGTGATGACACTCAAGGGAGATGCGACCTCTATAGAGGTATTAAGAGAAGCCAATGTCAATAAGGCAGATCTATTTATTGCGGTCACTACTTCCGAATCTTCCAACTTATTGATGTCTATCTTGGCGAAACAAACTGGAGCTAAAAAAACCATTGCGCGGGTTAATAACCCCGAATACTTTGAGCCTGCTCAATTGGAGAGTTTTGAACGCTTAGGGGTCAATTCCTTAATTTCTCCCAATTTATTAGCAGCACAAGAGGTTTCTCTACTGCTAGAACAAAGCTCTTGTACAGATATTGTAAATTTTGAAGATGGTAAAATTTCCGTGGTAGGGTTTACGCTAGATACGACCTGCCCTCTTATCAACCGTACAATCTATGATATAGATCAAGCCCACTCCGATTTTGATTTTAGAGGCGTATCTATTTTACGCGGTTATGAGACCATTATTCCACGTGGTAAAACCATGTTGCGGAAGGGGGATCATTTGTATATTGCCGCCAAACAAAAAAACATTGACAAAGCCTTGAGTTTTGCGGGCAAACAGATTCAGCCCATTAAGCGCGTCATGATTATTGGCGGGAGTCGTCTAGCCTTATTATCGGCAAAACTATTGGAAAAGAAATACGAAGTCACCCTCGTAGTATCTGATAGAGCGCGAGGAAGAGAATTTGTAGAGCAATTGCACCACTGTTTGGTGATTCATGCAGATACCAATAATATTGATGCGCTCAAAGAAGAAGGATTGGAAAGAATGGATGCCTTTATTGCCCTCACACCCAATTCTGAAACCAATATTATTACCAGTCTAATGGCCGAGGAACTTGGTGTTTACAAAACTATTGCATTGGTAGAAAATGTCAATTATACACATATTTCTAAGAATATTGGGGTAGACACCATTATCAATAAGAAACTGATTGCAGCGAATAAAATATTCCGATTTATCAGACGTGGAAAGGTAAAAGAGATTATTAGTTTGAATGGTGTGGATGCAGAAGTGATTGAATTTGAATTGCATAAGAAAAACCGCGTTCTAAAGCATCCCATCCGAGACTTGCACCTGCCCGAAAAATCCATCATTGCTGGTGTTGTTAGAGGCGACGAAAGCTACATTCCCGATGGAGATTTTCGCTTTGAACTCAATGACAAAGTTATTGTTTTTGCCCAACCCGAAGCTATTCACCAAGTAGAAGAAATTTTTAAATAAAATGATAGATTTTGGCACGATCTCCAATGTAGTTGGAGCGCTGTTAATTAGTTTGGGCTTGTTTATGCTCACCGCATTACCCTTTGCTTGGTACTATGGCCAAGGAGATGCACTTCCCATTACGTTGGCCGCTGGCACTACGATGCTCGTAGGTGCTTTATCTTGGTGGTACAAGTTCAAAGTCAAAGAAAACGTAGGCAAACGAGAAGGCTACCTTATTGTATTGATTGGCTGGCTCACTATGTCTGCTTTTAGTATGTTGCCTTATTTGTTTAGCGGCACTTTTACCAACTTAAGTGATGCGTTTTTTGAGAGTGTTTCTGGGCTTACTACCACTGGTGCCTCGGTACTCAATGATATTGAAGCGGTTCCAGCTGGCATTTTGTTTTGGCGCAGTCTTACACAATGGATTGGAGGTATGGGAATTATTGTATTGATGGTTGCCATATTCCCTTTGTTGGGTATTGGCGGAGTAGAACTATTTGTAGCTGAAGCCCCAGGTAGTTCCTTGGAGAAAATTCATCCTAGAATAAAAGAAATTGCCAAACGCCTCTGGTTTATATATTTAGGGCTCACTACTTTGCTAATGTTTATACTTTGGGCATTGGGAATGACCTTTTATGAGGCTATCAATCATGCGCTTACAACCATGGCTACAGGTGGATTTTCGACTAAAAACGCTAGTGTTGCCCACTTTACTAACCCTGCTATACAATACACCATTCTTGTTTTTATGTTTCTTGCAGGAATCAATTATACTGTTTTGTATTATGGCCTAACAAGAAAGTTTGATAAGGTATGGCGCAGTGATGAATTCAAAACTTATTTAGTCTTGGTACTCATACTCATAGCTGTTGTTACAGGAACTATTTATTCTGTTACCGATTTGAGTTTTGAACAATCCTTTAGAGATGCTGCCTTCCAGATTGTTTCGATTGTCACTACAACAGGTTTTGTCTCTGCCGACTATACCTCTTGGACTCCTGCCCTATCACTCCTGTTTTTCTTTTTGCTCTTTATGGGTGCCTGTGCAGGCTCTACCAGTGGTGGTATTAAAATTATTCGTCACTTGGTCTTTTTTAAGAATTCTTTCTTAGAATTCAAACGCTTATTGCACCCCAATGCCATTATCAGAACAAAGATTGATAACCAAGTAGTTGCTCCTAAGGTAATGACTCATATTCTTGTCTTTTTATTACTCTATTTAATGTTGTTTTTCTTTGGCTCACTTATTATGGTTACCATTCTCAATGATTTTGACCAACCTTTATTATCTGCTCTTGGAGCAGTGGCTACTGCATTGGGTAATGTAGGCCCAGCTCTAGCAGATTTGAGTCCTGTAGATAACTTTGCGGCAGTTCCTGCTAGTGGAAAATATGTCCTCACGGTACTAATGCTCCTCGGCCGATTGGAATTGTTTACTATTTTGGTCGTATTTACACCTTATTTTTGGCGTTCTAATTAGGCTTGGGTATAAATTGTTTTTTTATTAAAATATTTCAACACAAAACAACCTAACTTTTGGCAAGCTCCTTTAAAATAAAAATCCATGTTGCCCTTAAAAGAGCCTTGCCATGATTCTTGGCTGTAGTTGTCCTCCACCCAATTAAATTATATCAATGGTCTAATTGAAATTTTAAAGGAATGCCAAACAGTCTCTAAACCGAGGCGTTTCATTTTTTTGCCGATGTATAATTACTTCTAAATATTGGGCTGTTTGATTCGTGCATACACATAATAGCACAGCACCCATGCTGTATATAACATACCCAACCGACTAATAGGATACTGTGCATCGCTAGGCCCCCAATTCAAGATCACAATTAATAAAAAGCAAAAGACACAAAAAACAAAAGTAGCAACTGCTATTACTTTGTAGGCTTGTATTTGGTTTTTATTGGCAATCTGCAATACAATGCTCTCTACGGTACAAATACCTCCTGTTACAACAATACTTTCTATGTCTTGAACGGCAAGTACTGCTGCTACCACACTAGTTATCAACAATAAGAGGGTCCAATACCTCAAAAAAACGTTGCTGGGCACCAAATAAGTGGGCTTTTGCAAATCGCTCAAGTCATCTAAAGGCGTATTCATAATTGTTATGAGATAATTTTTGGTGAAATAATATCGTTATCGTTTTGTTGGGCAATCCTACGATTATTTGTTGATCTGATTTTTAAGTAGGCGGTCAAAATAAATGTTAACTAAAAAAATGGAATACTCGCAAAGCGATCTGGGCTGGCTTGTACCTAAAAGGTACAAAGGATGTGGCACTCATTCAGTTCAAGGCACTCGCGAAGCGATCTGACTTATTTGAT
>JBGCDW010000153.1:0-8443 GCA_045105775.1 Aureispira sp. | reverse complement strand
CAGAGACAAAAAGTAAGGTTTTTTCATCAATCAAGGCAAAAATTTAGTTCATAGCAGTGCTATGGAATCAATTTTTAACGATGAGTGAGGGAAAAAGATGCTTTTTTCGCTACGAATTTAGTCGTGATAATGTCTATTATTAACGTTAATACTTCTGCTAAGTATTATAACCATATACAAAATGCAAAAAACAAACAGGCTTTTAAAAGGTTTGAGCTATAAATAATAATTACTTATTTACTCATGGTAATTGTATACGCAATTATTGCTGAATAGTTGTCTGATAATGATGAAATTGTGTTAAACTCATCCCTGCACCACCACACACCAAGACTAGCACACTGGCAGCATTTTCCAAAATAACATTGTTGTGGTAGATGGCAGATAAGGCAGCACCACAAGCAGGTTCTACCAAGGCTCCCATATCTTCTGCAAACAATGCTATGGCATCCAATGTCTGTGCATCCGTTACTACATGTGATTGCACCCGTGTTTGCTGGGCATATTCAAATGCTTGTGCAGCTACTTGCTTGGCTCCTAAAGAACTAGCAATAGAATCAATACTATTCAAGGTCACCCGTTCTCCAGCTTTGAGGGCAGCATCTAAGCAATTGGCCCCCACCGTTTCGGCAGTTAATACACGTGTTTTGTTCCAGCCCACGGTTTCTAAGCCTTCCATTACCCCACAAAAATAACCACCACCACCTACCGCTACTACAATCCAATCTGGTTCTGGCATTTGGGCAGCACATTCGGCAATAACACTCGCATGTCCACGCCAAATAGTAGGATGGTCAAATGGGGAAATGTATAAAACATCGTCCTTTTTAGCCAATTCTAAAGCCACTGCATTGGCTTCATCCCATATTTGCCCTGCCAGCTTTACCTTAGCCCCAAGGCTACTAATTTTTTCCTGTACAGCCAAAGGCGTTTTTAGAGGCAAGACTACGGTGGTTGGTACGGCTAGTTTCCAACCAGCATACGCTGTCGCCAAACCAGCATTGCCCCCAGAGGCAATCACAAACTGCTTACAACCATTTTCTTTGGCTTCTTGGCATCGTGCTCCAATGCCCCGAACCTTAAAAGAACCTGTTGGCTGGTAACAATCCATTTTAAAATAAACCGAACGCCCTTGTTGCGCCGTCAGGCGATGGGCTAAAAAAACAGGAGTCTCTTGATGCAAAACAGTCCGCATGGTAAAAATAAATTAATAAGGTTTAAGAAACGCGATATTCTCTAGCAAGACCTCTGTATTTGCCAGTGGCTGCTCCTCTTTTGGCTTTTATTTGTTGACCTTTGTCTAGTGCCTCCCATTTGTCAAACGGAATTGCATGTTCGTGTTCTTCGCCCAAATCATCCCGAACAATGATGCTATATTTGCCTGAGCGGTTGGCCAATCTACGACGGCGATCTTGCTGCACCACACTGCTATTGGGCCATCTAGGTTGGTGATCATTGCCCTTAATGAATAGTGGCGCGTCTTTTTGCCACCGATATATACTGTACCGATATTTGGTTTGGTAAACAGGTTCTTTTCTATAAATCGGTTCTTCATACTGTTCCTCATACGATTCGTAAATCGTTCGAGTACAATACTTATCCTCAAAATAGCCATTTCCTAAATCTCGCTTACCACAGGCATATTCCTCAGTCCCCGTAGCACGTTGTTGTGTTCGGGTGCGCGTCTCATAATGGTCTAGTATTTTATCATAATGATGAATGGCCCTAAAGGACTGCAAACGCGTTCCTCCACTCGGAACACTCCAATCCTCTTCCTCCACCAAACGATGTACTTCTGTTTCAATGGTTCGTTCCCACCCAAAAGACTCTACGGTAACGACTATTTCCTTGCTGCGTGCAAAGTAAAGCAAAACCCCAAGAATTACTAAGCCAATAAGCGCAATCGTTATACAGCCCTTCTTCTTAGTTTTTTTTGGAGCAATCGCTTCGCGTTCTACTGGTCTAGCCTTTTTTCCAGCATTCGGTATTTCACTATTGCTGTATTCTCTAATAGCCAACTCCGTATCGCCTTTCGTTCTAGTATTGCCACAATCTTTACAAACAGTAACGGTAGCAGGATTATTTTGTGTACAGTAGGAACAACGCCAATCTGCACCAGCTCTAGCATTTTGTAGACGCTGCTGGTCGTGTACCTTTTCGGCATTATTCAACATGTAAAACTGTACATCCTTAGGGCGATCAGCACCACAACTGGAGCATTCTGTTTCAGGGCCTAAAATTGCTTTATGGCCACATCTACTACAATCCCAACGTCCGACATATACACTCATGTTGTTAGATTCTATTTACCCAAACAAATTGCCCAAATTGCCCATTCCACCAGGCAACATTTTGGATAACATTGCTTGAGATTCTTCTTGTTCCTTCATGGCTGCTGCTGCAATCACACGATTTACTGCCTCCAATACCAAATCTTCCAATTCTTCTTTGTCGGTCAAGTCCAATTCAGGTGAGATACTTACATCCAAAATTTGACGAGCGGCATTCGCTCTAATTTTGATCAAGCCACCGCCAGCTTGCTCTTCTACAATAATGCTGGTCAATTTTTCCTGCATTTGCTGTTGCATTTCTTCCATTCCTCCAAACATAATGTTGTTGTTTTTTTTATTGTTATTAAATAGTGCACAAGCACAATATTACTAAAAATTTATCTATTCCTTACTGCATGGAAAATCATAGCTAATTAATTATCAAAACCTCCATACCCAACATCAAAAACTATAAAATAATTACAATTATACATATATCGTGTGTTATTTTTTAATAAAAAAGCTATATCCCTGTACAAACGAATTCAAATTGCTTCAAACGTATAAAAAAATAAAAAACCAACCGCTCGCGAAACGATCTAACCCAAGAAGTAGTGTTATCAAACGTAGTGTTTATTTGTAAAGCTTGTTAGATTCAACGCTATTAAGACTTAAAAAATTCTTTATGAGTAGACATTATCACGACTAAATTCGTAGCGAAAAAAGCATCTTTTTACTTCGTGAGCCCTTCGGGGTTCCCTCACTCATCGTTAAAAATTGATTCCATAGCACTGCTATGAACTAAATGCGCTAGTACTTTTGTACCTTTTAGGTACAACCCACGCAGATCGCTTTGCGAGTGCCTTGATTGATGAAAAAACCTTACTTTTTGTCTCTGTACAACTCCAGTCGTGATAATGTCTATTACTTGTGTTAATTCTTCCTGTTTTTTTTACTTTTATATATATTAATGATTATCACACCAACCAACACCTTATTATGAACACTATTACAAGCAGACCTTTGTTCGCCTTCTTTGGTCTTTTATTATTAATTGCTTGCGAATCGAACCCTACACCACCTACAGAGCCCCTTGTAACCGATACTAGTGGGCATGTTGATCCAACACTCCCCACCGTACTTTCAAGCTTTGTTTTTGTAGGTTGCAATAGAGTGGATCGGCACGACACGGCGCACTCCAATGCCTCTACCGCCAATTTACCTGCGTTGCAGCGCATTTATCAAGATATTGTAGATTTGCCCCAACAACCCGAATTGTTCTTTTTCTTGGGAGATATGGTACTGGGCGAAACCAATATCGAGAACCTCAACAAACAGTTGAAAGCTTGGGTAGAATTGTATCAGGATACGAGTTTCAGCACTATTAGCCAATCGGGCATTGAATTGGTGGCCGTACCAGGCAACCACGAAATGCTATACTATGGGCATGGTTCAGAATGGCCACTAAGAGGCGCGACCGAACGCTGGATACAGTATATGCACCCCTTTATTCCGACAGATGCCCAACGCGTAACAGGACCAGACAGCCTCAACAATCGCGCTACCTTTTCATTCAAACGGGGCAATGTGGGTTTTGTCGTGATGAATACAGATACGTACAATTATCCTACTTCCAAGAATGAATATGGCCTAGAAGGGCAGATTCCCGTTGATTGGATTGGGGGGCAAATAGCAGCATTTAAAGCCGATAATAGCATTGAACATATTTTTGTGTTGGGTCACAAGCCTTATTATGTGATGGGACAAGCTCGAACAGATCATACAGGCTTGGCAGATGGCCCCGAGTTGTGGCCCTTGTTGGAACAGTCGCAGGTAGTGGCTATGCTGTCTGCACATGTACACGATTATTACAGAGAACAGCCACAAGATACAGGCACGTACCAAATTATTGCAGGCAATGCAGGCAGCCCTGGAACAGCAGCCTTTTTTGGCTATAGTATTATCAATATTATGAGCGATGGAACGGTAGAGTTGGATTCTAGAGGCTTTACCGTGGGTGATCCTTATTATAAAGCCGTGCCCAATAATCCCATGACCTCTAGAGATCAAACTACCCTCACTTGGGAGGCCAATCAAAATCCCTATCCTTATAAGAATACAAATAAGAAGGAGTAAATTTTGTTTTGTTGATAAGAATAAAATAGGTGTCAGATACTTTGAAAGTACCTGACACCTTATACAGCGTCTTTATATTTTAGCTCTAACTACTCCTATTCTGATTAAAAAGGAAAGATAATTTCCTCTACTTCCACTTTATGTTACAGCCAGCACTAGGATATTGCTTTTCGCTAACAGGATTTCCTGCCAATAAAGCGTCTAGTGCTGCTCTCAAGTCTGCTCCTGTTACAGGCACCCCCGTATTGGGTCTAGAGGCGCACAAACGACCGCGATAGCGCAAGGCCAAATCTCCATCAAAAACATAAAAATCGGGCGTACATGCAGCATCATAAGACTTGGCGACTACCTGAGTGGCATCGTACAAATACGGAAATGGGTATCCTTCTGCTTCAGCCAATGCTTTCATTTTTTCGGGACCATCCTGTGGATAATTATCTACATCATTGGAGCTAATTGCAACAAATGCCACTCCTTTGGCTTGGTATTCTGTAGCCAATTGAACCAATTCGTTGTTGATGTGAATGACATAGGGGCAGTGATTGCAAGTAAACATAACTACGGTAGCTTTGTCCGATTTAATAGTTTCCAAGCTTATTTCCTTGCCGCTAATCGTATCAAGCAACGAAAAATCAGGTGCCTCTACGCCCAGTTCTAACATATTGGATTCCGTTAGTGCCATAATTGTGAATTCTATTTATATAGTATTTTTAATAAAAGTATTGTCTAGTCCAATTCTATAGTAGCAACTACTTGTGCATGATCGGACTCACAAGGATTAACAGGATTGGAAACAAAGGTTCGATCTACAATATGATCATTGTATGTTTTGACGTATATAACACGTCCTATACGATTGGGGTTTTCTCGTACCAATTCTTGACTCACTAAAATATGATCCAAACTTTCGTAATGTCCATTGTGAATATGGGTATAATAGACATCTTGTGACGATTGACGCGCCTGAATGTCCTTGGCATGATACAGCAAGGTATCCCAAACCTTCATTTTATGCTCCATAGGCCAGTAACTCGGTGGTGCATCGCCCGAAATAATACGGGTAGTTACCGAAGTGTGGGTATCGTTCAAATCGCCCAATACAATGACAGGCGTATCTCTATGCTCTAGGCTATCCATCAAAATGGTACGCAAGGCATTGGCCTCTGCAGCTCTCAAAAGCAAGGAACGCGCTTGTCCTTTTGAAATTTCCAAGGCATCGTGGCGATCTACCCCATCTGGAATCAAGGGGCGTTTAGATTTGAGGTGTGCTACAAACACTTCTACATGCACGCCTTTACGCAATTCGATTCGCACCTTCAAAACAGGTCTGGAAAATTTCTTGAACGGAATGACCAAATCTTCGACCTCCAACAACTCCAAAAAGTCGGTATACACTCGATGTTCCTTAACAGGCATTCTAGATACCAAAGCGACAGCAGGACTGCCCCCCTTGCGTTCTCCCATGATAACCGTAGCCCCCTCATACAAAGGGTGTTCGTCTACAGCATCTTGCAAGGCTTGTTCATCAAACAACTCTTGAAATCCAATAATATCGGCATCAATCTTTGTTAGTTGCTGCTTAATCCAAGTCTTTTTTTGTTCATACTGCTCTTCAGAATATTGCCGATCGCCATAAAAAACAGTCGTTGGCAAGGCTAAATTTAATAAGTTGAACGAAGCAACTCTAATCATTTTTTTTTCTTGTTCTGGGGCTCCCATATATCGTCTTTGAGAAAATTCATTAAAAGAAAAAGTCAAGCAATACTTATTTCGTCACAATAATTTTGTGTGATTCTACATCGTCTTTGCTTACAATATTAATAAAATTAACGCCAGAGCACAATTCTGAGACATCTAATTGATAGCTTTGATCGCTAATATTGGAATGTACTTGACAACGTTTGCCACGTGCATCGTATATTTCGATGGTCACCGCCTCTTTTAACTGTTGCTTAAATTGAATGGTTACAAAATTTCGTGCTGGATTTGGGGCTACTAAAGCCGTCTTTTGGGGGACTTCCAATGGTTGATTCACCCCTACAATAGTTGTATTGTAATTGGGAATAATAATACATTCTGATCCATTGGCAGGTCGCCAAAGTGGCACCCCTGCGGGCAATAATGTACCTTGGTCATCGTCCAACAATTGAGGTACATTGACCATACTATCTGGATACGGCACCACCGATTTTATTTGGATGCGTTGTTGGTTGATATTAATAAAAAAGAAACCACTTACTTGTTCTACATCTTGCGTAACCCCTGCAATGGGGGCATAAGCCGTACGTGGAGGCGCACCCCAAGACCCGTCCCCAATAAACACAGCTCCCAAGCTATCCTCTCTCACCAAATTATTATAACTAACGGCTGCACTGGTATCATAAACCAATGGATAGGTCGTTTTGAGTACGTGTGCATGGGATTCGCAAGCCAAACGAACATTGTATTGTTTAAACTCCTTGGCCCAACAATCTATTAAATCTGTTCTTGGATTGTAATTGGCGTGAGGAATCATGGGCTGATGATACTGTACAATTTTCCAGTAAGGCGTATTAGAGGGCGTACT
Source organism: Aureispira sp. (assembly GCA_045105775.1). Classification (GTDB taxonomy): domain Bacteria; phylum Bacteroidota; class Bacteroidia; order Chitinophagales; family Saprospiraceae; genus Aureispira. The sequence continues at coordinate 1,471 of JBGCDW010000153.1, read as the reverse complement.
GTTTTGCTGCAAGTCATTGATAAACCAGTTTTTCTGAATGACATCTGTACAAGCATCTGTCTCTGAGTTGAGGGTATAAAAACGGAAAAGGCTGCCTCCAAAATTGGTCGCATAATAAATATCTGTATTGGATACATCAAACAAACGATCCAAATCGACCGCGTCTTCATGATTTCCCAAAGCATGAATAATAGGGGTAATGCGTCCATCTGGGCCAATAGAAAGCATCCAATCGTTCATCCAATCGCGCCAATCGTCTTCACTATCGGCCGTAAATGGAATGTCAAAGTTTCGGATATAATCACCTGTAAAAGCCACAAAATCAGGGCGTATTCTACCAACAATAGTATTCAAATCTTGACGGGTTTCTCTACAACCATCTTCCCAACAATTGGGATCACCAATACCCAAAAACGAGAGTCGTTTGCGAGAATCTCCCCCCGAAATAAAAGAAATAGGTTGATTGGGGTCATCGGCCAAGGTTCTAAAAGAATAGCGATCAGAGCTGTCATTAGCATTATAACGAATAACCATATAATAAACGGTACCAGGTTGTAAGTTATTCAAGCGTGCAAAATAGTGGCTTTCGCCTTTGTGGTTGGTTGTTCTATCCGCAGGGCGATTGTTGGGATAGGCCGCATAATTTCTTCCGTGGTCTGTGGTATCATAATAAACCGTTCCTAGAGCACCCGACCAGCCTATACAAATAGTTGTTGCAGGATCATCTCTGTAAGTAGCACGCAGCCATTTGGGTTGAGCAAACAAGGGAGCTGTACCATATAAAAAACTGATTAGCAATAGGACATATTGGAAAATTCTCATAGTAGTTATAAATTCCTGTCAATGAATAGAGATCGTTTCTTAAGTAAGATCAAAATTGATTTACCAAGATACAAAGTTTTTATAGAAGGCTTCTACAAAAAAGGCCATTCTCTATGCTGCCATTATTTCCTAAGTACCACAACTAGTGTACATATTTTTTCATAGCTTTGCCCTTAATTATGAAAAAACTTCTTTTTGTGGGGCTACATCGCCCTGATCGATCGCCCTCTCAACGTTACCGTTTTGAGCAATTCCAACCTTACTTGGAAGAGCAAGGCTACGTTATCAGCTACTTCTATCTAATTCGGGCACAAGATGATGCTAAATTTTATGGTTCGGGACATTATTTTGCCAAGGCATTTATTCTATGCCGCAGCTTGTTTTTGCTCACTTTGCTTCTGTTTAAGGCCAAACGATATGATTTGATCTTTGTTCAACGCGAGGCATTTATGCTGGGTACGGTCTTTTTTGAGCGTATTTTGGCTCAAAAAGCACCCTTGGTGTATGACTTTGACGATGCTATTTGGCTTCAAAATGTTTCGGCTGGTAATAAAGCCCTGAGTTTTCTGAAGGATGCTCAAAAAACAGAGAAGTTGATTGCACTCTCCCATCTAGTATTGGCAGGAAACGAATATTTGGCCACTTATGC
>JBGCDW010000152.1:0-2526 GCA_045105775.1 Aureispira sp. | reverse complement strand
CGATTGCCATCATCAGCATCATCCCCTGCATTTTCTTTTAGCCAAATCTTGAGCAAGGCATTGGCTAGGTTTAGATTTTCAGGTATTTTTTGTTTGCTCAAAAAATCTGCACCTTGGGCATATACCTTGTAAATAAATTCTACCTCTTTGGCTTCTTTGGATATGTACACTAAATCTTGATCAATATTTATCGTTTTAATCATATTCTTTTGAGAAGTTGAAATTATATTTCCTACATGATTTTCTAATTGTTCAGTATATTTGTTTATAATTTTCTGATTTTCCACAATAGCCTGTTCGGCATCACTAGGCAAAATACCCCCCAATACATAATTGACAAAAACATCAATGGCCGTTCCAACCAAAAAACCAGCAACTGCCCCTGGTGCATTTCCTGCTGCACCACCCAGTGCAGTTGCCAAGGCCGTAATTCCCCCTGCAATTTTTTTCTCTACCAATGCTTTTCCACCTACTTTTTCCAACAACAAAGAAGCGCGATCACTGGTAGCTCCAGCGATGAGTTTGTTGACAAAATCAGCTCCTACACTTAGCCCCGGACTAGTTGTTGTATTTGTGAAAAAAAACGATAAATTTTTCCTTAAATAAGACCCATAGTCATTTGAATAGAATACATACAACGTATTAAACTCCTGAATTTTCCTACGGGTCGTTTCTTTGAGTTTCCCCAACTCAGTCATAACACTATCAATAGAATCGGCTGTAGTTGCTATTTTGGCGTATAGTATTGCTTTATTTTCACCCTTGATATAAGTGATTTTTTTTGCAACGACCTCCTTTTTGCTACTTCCTATTGCGGCGGCATAATAGACTCCAGAACTAAGTTCCAATTGGACCAAATCAACATCCAACTCTATTGGCAAATCGCCTTGTGGGGCAACTGTGTATACCACTTTGCCATTGCCATTAAAGACTGTAAAAGCAGTTACTTTGAAATCTATGACAAAGGTTAGGAAAAAGTCTCCTATTCCCTCCTCATTGGAGGGTGGCTGAAACTGACTAGCAATATCATTGGTCGCGACTATCGAATCTTCGGATAAGATATTTTGTATGGTTTGATTGATAATGGCGTTTTCAGTAGTGTTGTCCTGTATTTTGTTGTCTTTGGTTTTAGAAGGCTGTTGGGCGTTTTCGGTCTGCGGTTGTTCCTCTAACTCCCTAATCTTTTTATTGATGGTTGCAATCGTATTCGATAATTCATTTAATTGCTGTTGCTCGATTTCATCAATATACCCATCTGCCAGAAATAATTTTTTGTAGTATTTTACCGTTTTTTGAATCTTTAGTACTTCTGCTTTGAGTTTTTGTAATTTTTTTGGTCTGATCATTGGATAGGTCGAATTTAGTGGTGTTTTATTTTATGAATACTTATTACTGAAGTTGTTTAAAAATGGAGAGGTATAACATGTCGTGAAGCGATCTGTTATAGTTGAATTAAGCCTACTCCGAACCGAGCCAACGGCGAACCGAGGCTTCAATCTGGGGGATATCGAGAGGACTCGGAGTAGGCTATATATAGTTTAGAAAGTATTTAGTGTTCCTCCTCCTCATGGCCTTTGGCACCATAGGCCAAGTCGCCAGCATCGCCCAAACCAGGGACAATGTAGGAACGCGCGGTGAGTTCCTCATCTACGGCTGCTGCCCAAATAGTAGCATTGGGCACCGTACGTTGCAAATGTTCCAAGCCATCAGTAGAAGCAATGACCGTAACAATATGCAATTGGCTGGGCTGCCCATATTCGAGTAGCCCCTCTAGGGCACTGGTCATAGAAACCCCTGTAGCAAGCATAGGATCGCAAAGGATAAGCGGCCTATCTTGTAGGGGAGGGCAGGATACATAATCTACATGTACCTCAAAGGTGCCATCCTTATGTTGTTTGCGATAAGCCGAAACAAAAGCATTGTCCGACTGGTCAAAAAAATTGAGCATACCTTGGTGTAGTGGAATCCCTGCGCGCATGATGGTCGCCAATACAGGATGCTGTTGTATGATTTTACAATCCGAAATGCCCATAGAAGTCTCTACCTCCAAAGGAAGATAAGGCAAATGCTTGCTAATTTCATAAGCAAAAATTTCTCCTAGACGTTCCAAGTTTCGTCTAAAACGAAAACGATCTGCCTGAATGTCAATATCTCTGAGTTCAGTTATAAATTGGTGTACAATGGAATTGTTATCAGATAAATTAATCAAAGACATAGTGATGGTGTTTTGGTGAGAACAACTAGATAGTAACAGTGCTTTTATCTATAAGAACTATCACCATCTTAGGTACAGGCTAATGTAAATAAAAAAGTAGTAACCTTCTATTAAATCTAGGGTTAACTCTTTATAAATTTAACCGCAAAATGCCCCAAAAATGATTAAAGCAATAGACATTATCACGACTGGAGTTGTACAGAGACAAAAAGTAAGGTTTTTTCATCAATCAAGGCAAAAATTTAGTTCATAGCAGTGCTATGGAATCAATTTTTAACGATGAGTGAGGGAAAAAGATGCTTTTTTCGCTA
>JBGCDW010000151.1:0-12177 GCA_045105775.1 Aureispira sp. | reverse complement strand
CTCCAAACAAAAAACGGTTATTTTCCTCCAGCTCATCGTTAAAAATACTCGTCTTAGCCCGCTAAGACTCCGTTTTTCGCCTTGATCTGAATAAAAATATTCCTTTTTTTTAGTTAACATTTATTTTGTCCACCTACTTAACAATATTGAATTTAACTCGTACTTACAAGTAGATTACTTATACAAACAAAGCCCCACAACAACAGTTGCAAGGCTTTTTATCTTTTTTTATTCTTTGGTACGTGTTGGTGCACACGCTCAAAATAGTAGTATACGTTAAATACTTAGCTTGTTACAGAGCGTAAGAGATCAATAATAGTATCTTTGCTCTCAATCAGGCGATCTTTGGAGGACAAATGCTCATCTTTTTCATCAATTAAGCGTTTCCAGATGGCATTGTTTTCATTGGCGGCAATTCTAAACTGTGTTAGAAAGCTTTCTACTTTATCCAGTGGTAGGTGTTGTTTGGTGGGAGTGCCCTCTTCTTCATGGCGCATCATGTTGCCTTCTCCTAGCAAAACCCAATTGATACTAATACCTTTGGTAGTGGCTAGACGAATTAGTAGATTAGAGCTAGGAAGATTTTTGCCATTCACAACATTGTTGAGAGATGCTTGAGAAACATTAATTTCTCCTGCTAGTTGCTTAACATTTTTCTTAGATATAAATAAATATTCGCGTAGGCGTTCGGAAACTGTCGATTGCATAACTTAAAAGGGAGTTGTAAAACCTAGATGGATTAATAAAGATCAATATTATTAAGGTAATAAAATCTTTTTGAAATTAAAATTTGTGACTAGCTTTTTATTAGGTAAATGTTTCTTAGTATTATTTTTTTGTAATCAAATAGACAAGATTATTACCTATGTCATAAAAATAGGAAAATATAAACTAAAACTGTTCATAATTCTTCTATCTATTCTTTTTTTTTGAAAAGATGAAATCATTATGAACCATAAGTGCACTTCTAATTCGATGTATAGGTCTTGAAATAATCAAGAAGATATGGAATTTATCTTAAGTATTTATTGTTGATATTCAGGACTTAGATTTGTTTTTTCTAAAAAAAATAAATAGATAAAAAAACTTTTTACTAAAACACCTCCATTAAAAATAATCAGATCATGGCTATAGAACAATTATTAATCGATATTACATTAAAAGCTGCTGCTGGACAATTTGGAAAAAAAATAGGAGAAGCAATGCTCAATCCATTGGTCAATGGGCTTCAGGGTCTACTGCCTTCTTTAGATGAAGAAGTCGTAGAAAAGATGGAAAAAGGTACAGTAGGTGACGAGGACATTGCGCTCATTCGTCAGCAAATTACCAATCATGTCAATCATACAGAAGACTTTGAAATTTTGGTTAGAGATTCTTTTGACCTTTCGGGGGCTACCGTAAAACAATTTATGCAGCACCTCAAGGCGCTGGATTCTAATATGGCAAAACATCAAAAATTGCTTAAGCAATACGAACGTGCAGGGATGATGCTACAGGGCGATTTGGAAATTATGATAGAGCAAGTCAGCGAAAAAATTGCCTTTCACGAAGAGAAAGCATTGGGATTTTTGAAAGTAGAGTAGGAGGGGATTATAAAATACGCAAACGAACGCAACAAAACACCACCACTACTCGTACAAATATAGGTTTGTTAAATGGGAAAAAAGTATCATGAAGGAAGAGTATCAGCTTCGGTTAGAAGGAGCAAAAAAACGCTTGTTGAAAGCAATGGAATATTATGATAAGGCGGGAGTTGCTACAATGGGCGATTTTGAAATCATGATAGATAAGGCAGAGCGGCAAATAGCAACTTACACGGCCTTGATCGAAGCCGAAGAAAAAAAGGAGCACAGCAGTCAGAATCCTAGCCAAGCTACTATTTATTGCTATGTGTTTACCACTACTTTGGGGCAAACTCAGGTCGTGTACAGCCCCCAAGAGCAAGCCAAACTACCTGCAAAACGTTATGGAACTCAAGAGGCAGATTGGCATCCTTTTTATAACCAACAAACCACTATTGGTAATCTTCTAAAGGATTATCAAGCATCTTATCCTATTAAAATTGTGTATTGGAAAAGTCAAAATAGCCAGTATATTGCTTTGGATAATCATTTAGATACTGCCAAGGCATTGGCTGTACTGGATTGGATGGCTATGCAAGAAACTAATATGCATGGGTTTTTGAAATTTGATAGCCAAAAAGCACCGTTTGTAGCCCCTATTTGCGAGCAGACAAGAGCACCATTTCATCAACGTATTCAAAAAGCACAGGGCAATTTTCCGACTATTCAAGCTTTGCGAGCAGGTGGCTTGCCTTGTGAAATGAATTTTTTTGACAGTAGCAACTTTGGCAATTTCTGCCAAGATTTGCATCGTTTGTTCAATAAATTGAGCAGCAACATACAGAACCAGAGCCAAGATACCAGTCCTATTCGCAATCTAAATATGAATTTCCTATGAAAATACCAAGCATGATTTTTTCCTTTTACTCCTATAAGGGAGGGGTGGGGCGTTCGCAGCTGTGTGCCAACGTGGCCGCTTACTTGTGCCACAAGCGCAACAAAAAGGTCTTGCTGCTCGATTGGGACTTTGAAGCCCCTGGCTTGCATTATTATTTTGGACTCAAAGATGAAGCAATGGAGGTGGATGGGAGCCTAGAGTTGTTGGAACAATACATGGCTCTGATGCTGACGAATGAAAATGTAAGCAGTAAAGATTATCCTTCTTTTGATAAGGGCAGTATTCTTAATTTGCTAAAAGCTAAAGGCTGGAAGGAGGAACAAAAGGGCTGTGTAGATTTGATTCCAGCAGGGTGTTATGGCGAGGCTTATATTCCAAGGGTGAATAATTTTAATTGGTACCAGTTTTATAATCGACTAGATGGGCAGGTGTATATTGAATGGCTCAAGGGGCAACTCAAGGGCTTGGGATATGATTATATTTTGATAGACAGCCGCACGGGGATCAATGATTATTCGGGGATTTGCAATTTGCATTTGCCCGATGCCAATATTGTGGTGATGGCTGCCAACAGCCAAAATATGCGCGGTTGCAAAAATCTGATTGATCAGATTATCAATCATCCTTATACCCAGCACGAGGAGGGGTATAGAACCAAGTATATCTTGCCTGTTCTGTCCCGAATTAATGTCAATAATCCCAATTTTGACCACTGGGCTGATGAATTTGTCGATCATTTTCAGCCCTTGATGGAGCATTGGGAAACCGAATTGCCTCAAGCGTTCCGAAAGGATATTTTTAGAGATTTTTATTTAGAAAAAGTCTTGTTGGAGGATATGCCTCAATATTCGGCAGGAGAAAATATTTTGTTTAAGAACAGAAAACAACGGTTGCACAGAAGTTCGTTTGCAGCCAAATTTGCCAATCTTGCTCAATATTTGGAAGATTTGCGCGAGAAGAAAAAAATCCAATTGGAGGAACAAATTGACCGCGATGCTTGGGAGTATTATGCCCAAGAGGCTGAATTTCGCCTAGAGAAAGGAGCCCTGACACGGGGAGATGTGGCCTATGCGTATGAGCAGGCGGGTGATGTAGAAAATGCAGAGCGTTTTGGCGGAACAGTGGATTTGTACATACAGGAGTACAAGGATTTTTATGTAAAAGGGAAGTATAAAGCGGCAGAGAAAGTATTGCTCAAAGCACTGGAGTTGGATGAGGAAAATGTGTCTATTTATTTGGAATTGAGCCGAGTGTATAAGCGATTGGGAGAGTTGGATGCTGCGGAACAAATCTTGCTCAAAGCTATAGTTATTGATGCAGATTCTATTGATGCTTATAAATTATTGGGCAGTATTTATTACAAAAAGAATCAACTGAAAAAAGCACTGGAGGTTTTCAGAAACCAAGTATTGGATATAGATCCTATGGACAAGGATTCTTTGGTCTATTTGGCTATTATTTATGAAGAGACCAAGCAACCCGAACTAGCCATAGAAGCTTTTGAACTGGCGAATGAACTCTACCCCAATGACTATCAGATATTGACGAATATGGGAACCTTGTATGGCAAGCGAGAGGATTTTGGTCTGGCTATTGAATATTTTGAGAAGGCTTTGGCGTTGAATTCTAATAACCAAACTGTATTGGCCAATATTGGCGTGATTCACAAAAAGCTTGGAGATATTCAAGCAGGAATAAACACCTACGAACAACTCTATGCGTTAGAACCTCGCAATACCAAGTGGTTGATCCATTTAGCACGGCTCTATCGTCAACAAGGGAGTTGGGGAGGTGCTAAAAGTTATCTCGACAAAGCCCTAAGCATTAACAAAGAAGAAGTACTGACTACACTCAAAGACCATCAAAAAGAAAATCCAGCAGATTTAGAAGCTTATTTGGAATTGGGCAGGGCCTACCAGCAATTAAAACGCTGGGGCAAAGCTCTCAATAATTACGAAAAAGTACTACAGCTAGATCCAGAAAATATAACGGCTTCTACCTTGATTGGCAATGTTTACAGCAGCAAGGGATCGTTGCACATCGCCTTGGAGTATTACCAAAAGAGCTTGACTTTGGACCCCATCAATGACTATGTTTTTTATCGTCTAGGCAATGTCTACAATCGCATTGGTAATTATGAGGCAGCTATTGAAGCATACCAGCAGTGTTTGGTACTCAATCCTACCAATAGAAATGCACGCAATAACTTGGGGGTAGTGTATTATAAGAATGATCAGCCACAATTGGCGGTAGAAACCTATTTACAAAGCCTAACGATTCACAAAGATCACGAAGTATACCACAACAATATTGGTTACTTGTATTTGATGACGGGAGCGGTGGAAGAAGCGTTGCCGTACTTGGAGCGTTCTTTAGAGTTGGGTTTGACCGATTTTGCCTCTCGAAATCTGGGGCATTATTATTTGGTGCAAAAAAATGGAGCCAAGGCATTGGAATATTATCAACAATCGTGGGAAACATTTGGGGATAACCTTCAATTTTGGAAAGGCATAGAGGAAGATTTTCAGTACCTCAAGGAGAATGGAGTAACGCTAGAAGAGTATGAAGCCGTGAAAAAGGCACTGTTGGAATGGATTGATGGCAAAGAACAAAATGTAGAATAGTATGGGCAGTCTTATCGAAATTAACGACACGCTTTTGCTCACCGAAGAGCAAGGTTTTCCTACTACTATTTTGGCTATTCATAAGCACCAGCAACAGGCAATTACCTTAGAAGAAGTACAGGGACAACTATTTAGTTTTGCAAAATCCAGTGCTAGAATCCTGCACAAAGATCCTGTAAGACAGTTCTTGGTGCAAAAAATTGAAGGCAAATGGTTGTTTTGGGGGCACGCGCTCATTCAATCTCAAACTATAGCAAAGCAACTGGATGCAAGGGGGCAATGGGACGGGCAAAGCTGGCAGACCAAGGGAACGTATATTATTGCCAAGATTTATGATCCGCATTACCAGCAATTGGCAACGCAATATGAAGCCCCTCAAGGCTTGTCTTTTTTTGCTTTTTGATGAAAATATACCCTTTGTTTTAGATTGTGTGTTGGCCTTTGTTCGATTGGGCTTTTTCCAACAAAGGTCAACGTGATTTTTGCTAGTATTGAACAGTGCTGCCCTTCAGTACGGTTAAGTGCACCTATAGCATACACAACTCTATTTTTATCATACTGTTATCGACTTGATCCTTATAGACTATAACAAACTTCATAATAATGAAACATGCTGATTTATAGTATACAAAGAGGACTATTTAATCAAATAAGATGGTATAGAATAGGAGCTATCTTGGAGGTGGTTTCTATTTTTGTTATATTTAATTTTAATACCTACTCATGCTATACCTACAACGTGCCCAAGAAGCACATGCTCACTTATGGTTGGCTATTTTGGATGACAATCGGGCTTATCTGGAGCCTTGGATGCCACACCTGAAGGAAATTACTACCATAGAGGAGGCCAAAGCATACATCAAAAAATATGCAGTATTGGATATTTATTTGGGTTCTCATATTTATGAATTGTGGACAGAGGATGGACAAGTAGTTGGTTTGGCTACCCTGCACAGTGGGCGATTTAAACAACAAAGTGCCGAGTTGGCTTATTGGCTAGATCCAGTGCATACAGGCAAGGGTTATGCAACTATGGCTTGCCGCCATCTGATTTCTATGGCTTTTGCTACCAAGCGTTTGCAAAGCATACGAATTCGCTGTCTAGAAACCAATATAGCTAGTCAAAAGGTAGCCCAGCGTTTGGGGATGCAGGCCTTAGCTCCAGAGGCCAGTCAATTGTTGTTTGAAATCCCCAAAAATGCTTGGCAGCAGGATGTAGATTATTGGTTGTGGTTTTTGGAAGATGAGGAAGAAGATTCTAATTATCCATCTATTGATGTTTTATAATTATAGTAGGAGCTGCAATTTTAAAAAAAAGCTCAAAAAAATTAAGAAAACTTCATACGGATACATAAAAATGACCGTTTTGATTATATATTGTATGGTTATTAATTTAACTTACAAACGACCAATTTGCCTACAACAAGTGTAGGCTATACAATCAAAACAAAACTATGGAGACCAAACTGAAAAAGCTGGAGAGCTTAAAAAAACTAGACTATAGTGCTTACGAGAAATTACTAAAGACCTCTTGGCCCGATTTAATGGCCGACTCTACGGCCGTATTGGGCTATGCTTTGGTAGATGGGCAGCACTTGCCGTGGAAAGGTGTAAAGCCTGAGGCCAAACCCAACCAACCTATGCTGTATGTAGGGCCTATTACCAAATGGAAAATGGAATTGAATGGTAGTGCCATAGACCTAAAGGGGTACTCGTATGGTGCGTGCAAAGTAGTGCCTGTAGGGCAAGACGTACATGTTTATCTCGCTCCCCAAAAGGGAAAACTAACCGATGAGAAGTTGCTCAAACCGCTCAAAAAAACACTCAAAAAATTCAAACCCAAAGTATTCTTAGAAGTCGTAGCAGACTTGAGTCTGGTAGAGGTAGAGCCGCAAACCCAAGGCACGCTATCGGATGATGCCCCTATTGCCAAAGTAGTACAGAAACTCGCCCAAGAAATACAACAATATCACTTGGCTACCAACAAAATCAAGAAACTTATTGCGACTGCCAAGCCTGAGGAAAAGGCAAAATTGCAAGTAAAGTACCAAAGTATTTTGCGGAAGCTCAAGCATATTTGTGTCGATTGGAAGGAGCAAGTAGTGCCCCAGACAGAAGCAGCATCCAATGAACAAGCTTTTGCCAATGGACAAAAAATATTCCAGCACTGGCAGGGCTTTTTTGACAAGCGAAAAGAAGCTAAGTTGGGTACTGGAGGTGGAACGGAAGGAGCGAAAGCAGAGGGAAATCGTTTGTATACCAAAGTTTTGAGTGATTTGGAGCAATTGTTTGTAGGGATTGAACAAAGTACACAGTTGGATTCAAGTGTGATTGAATCTGAGTTGCAAAATTTGAATACTCATCTTGAGAATTGGAAAAAATTTATAGCCAACAAGGAAAGCCAATACACAGAGGAACTCAAGGCTGTAGAGGCTCAAATGCAACAATTAAATCAAGATTTTGACTTGTTTAAGCCGCATTTGCAAGAGTATGACAAAGTTTCTTTGGCTTTGAAGCAAGCTAAAGAAGCAGGCAATGAGGAAGAAATACAGCGTTTGACGACTGCTGTAGAGGAATCGGTAAAACAACTTAGTAACCTTTAAAAACTGTGAACGATGTCAGACGTAGAAAAAAAAGATTTGAGAAAGAGTGTTATTATGTATTTAAATAAAAAGCATGGGTTAGATTTAAATCCTGATAAAAAAGCAATTAGTGCTAAACCTACTAGAGATTCTGATGTACCTTTGTTTAGTCCTATGGATCATCAAGGCATAGGGATGGAAATTAAGACAACTTATAATAGATGCATCAATTTACTGACGTTTAAGCCTGATAAATTGGAGGAGCATCCATTTGCAGGGACTACTTTGGAGAAAGATTTAGTACAATTGATAAAGGATCTTAAAGAAGAAAAGAAGAACTACTCAAGTATATGGAAAAAAGACTTTGATAAATTTGCTGTTAAAAATAAAGTAAAAGTAAAGTATAACGAAAGCCTTCCTTTTAGTGAAGAATGGATGCACCATGTAAAACTTCAAAAATCACCTGCTATGGAAATAGCTGCGCTTAAGTATTTTGCCGTAGCAAAAGAAATACTTAAAAAGATGTTGGCTATTAAAGAAACAGTAACCAAAGGACTTGCAGAAGCATCAAAGGCACTTTCTTTATCCTTAGATCAATGGGAAGAGGATGGGAAAAAAGATGTAGAATCACAGCTAAAAGGTATACAAAAGGACGTAGACATTATATTAGCAACAGAATGGGCGAATCATGTCAGACCTTTGATAAAAGATCAATTTACTCGCTATAAGGATGTTAAGCCTTCCTACATTGGTAGTACCAATACAGGGCAAAAATCAATTACTAAGGCTTATATCCAATTTTATCCAGGTAAGTTTGACGTGGATGGGCAAATTATTTCTAAGGTTTTGTACCATGACTTGGCAACTTTAGGACTGTCTGCTAGTAAAAATCGTTTTTTTGTTGCCGAAGTTTTTAAAGGGGTTAAAAAAGCTTGGGATAATTCTATGAATGGAAAAGGCCCTGCAACGCAAGAAAAGGCAAAAGAAATGACTGGAATAGTAGAATTAGTGTATGCCTTGCAGAAGTTCAATCCAATTGTATATGGTCGATTGTGCAATGAGGTGGATGGCATTGACAAAAATGATGAGTTTGATATTGCTATTGTAGAAAAATAACCAGCATTACTGGATGAACAATCCATTTTAGCCAAACACCTCTGTTTCTAATCCGTAGAAGCAGGGGTGTTTTTTGTTGTATGAAATATTGAGGCTGGTAAGGTGGTAATAGTTAATTGTTTTTTTACTAGAAAACTGAAAAAATAAAGCTTCCATAAAGAATTCTATTATTATTCATTTAACTTGTAGGAGACCACATTGACTACAACAAGCGTAGTTTTGACTATCAAAAATATCAACTATGGAAGCCAAATTAAAAAAGCTGGATAGCTTAAAAAAATTAGATTACAGTGCCTACGAAAAATTACTAAAGACGGCCTGGCCCGACCTCATGACCGATTCTGCTGCGACATTTGGTTATTCTTTGGTCGATGGACAGCACTTGCCGTGGAAAAATGTCAAACCCACAGACAAACCCCATCAACCAATGCTATATGTTGGCCCTATTACCAAATGGAAAACAGAATTAAACGGAAGTTCCATGGATCTCAAAGGCTATTCTTATGGTGCTTGTAAAGTGGTACCTGTGGGGCAAGCTGTACATGTGTACCTCTCTCCTGAAAAAGGCAAATTGACCGATGAAAAACTGCTAAAACCTATTAAAAAGGTGCTCAAAAAATTTAAACCTAAGGTTTTTTTAGAAGTAGTAGCAGACTTGAGTACGGTGGAGGTAGAACCACAAACTCGAAACATTGTATCGGATGATGCCCCTATTGCCAAAGTAGTACAAAAACTCGCCCAAGAAATACAACAATATCACTTGGCTACCAACAAAGTCAAGAAACTTATTGCGATTGCCAAGCCTGAGGAAAAGGCCAAATTGCAAGTAAAGTATCAAAGTATTTTGCGTAAACTCAAGCATGTTTGTGGGGATTGGAAGGAGCAAATAGTGCCCCAAACAGAAGCGGCATCCAAGGAACAAGCTTTTGGTAATGGACAAAAAATATTCCAGCACTGGCAGGGCTTTTTTGATAAAAGGCAAGCAGCGAAAGCAGGCCAAGGTGACGAAGAAGGCGCAAAAGCGGAGGAAGAACGTTTGTATACCAAGTTTGCAAGCAATATTCAACAGTTTTATGCCAATCTAGAAAAAGGAGAAGCACTAGATGTAGGAGTGATAGAAACTAACATTAACAACCTAAAAAATTACTATGCACGTTGGCAACAATTTGTACAAGGCAAGCAATCGTCTTTTGAACAAGAGATGAGTGTGGCCAAACAGCTACTAGCTGATATTACTCAGAGTTGGCCCAAGGTCAAGCCTTTATTGACTCGTTCAGCAGAGTTGTATAAAGTCCTAGAACAAGCAGCAGATAAAGCAGACGGATTAGCCTTGACTAAGGCGATCAAGGAATTGGAACAAATTGACGAAAAATTAAAAACTGTATAGCTATGTTATTAAATATTTTTAAGACAGGACAAAAGTTTACGCCTGTTATAAGAACCGTGGGCAATAATATAAAGAAAACTAGAGTTCAAACCAATGTTAAGAAATTTAAAAGAAATTATAGTACTAAACCTACGGTCATAGAATTAGAGGAAAAAATGACAAAGGTTGAACGGCTCAATTTTGATCTCAGAGATTTGACTCAATACCAAGAAACATACAATTTAAATGTACAACAAAATACAGAACAAGCAGATTTTTTAAATCAAGTAAGATTAGAAATACCTAAGTTAGAGCAGCAAAGAGCTGAAATATTGCTTGAGATAGAACGTTTGCAAAATCCGATTTTGAGCGAATTGTCAGGGCTGAATGCCTTGGATTTGGATTTCAACTTCGATGAATTGCTTCCGTTCGAGATACGAGGGGATGATTTAGTGTTATCAAGGCAAAGTAGAGCCTTAGCTATTTATGAGACTCCAATTACAGCTTTACGACCTTATCGTATTGATCCTAGTGAGTTAATGATAATTCCCGAGCAGGAGGTGGGGTTAATCCCTTTTGAGGAGCGAGAGGCCGCTTTGATGGTTATTCCTGAACAGGAAACGGCCTTGGCATTATTCGAGGAAAGAGAAACGGCCTTAACCCTTTGGGAAGAGCAAGAGAAGGCTTTGATGGTTATTCCTAAAAAGGAAACGGGATTGGTTGAAGTAGAAAAAGACCCAGAACCTTTGTCCATGTACGAGCGGATAAAAATTGTAAAAGGAGCATATAAAACAATCAAGGCTATTATAAAAGATGATAGTGCAATCTTATTGGGAGATCTCAAAAAACTAAAAAACTTACCCAAAGTAGGTAAGCATTTCCAGACTATCAAGGATCAGGGAGTGCAGTTTGAGAAGTCTTATCAGAAGTACAAACGTGGTTCGTCTAAGCAAGAAAAAATGGATGCAGCAACAGAAATGTTAGATGCTGCTCTAAAAATAACAAAAGCGTTAATGGCAATTCTAGGATTGCTCTTCTTATTAAGAAAAATGTACAAGTCTTACAAAGAATTGAATGCGGCTGTAAAAAATGGAAATAAACAGGCGCAGGCAATTTTGAAAACACAATACGATGAACTAGCCGATTTAGTAGATTCGGAGCAAAATGCTGAAGCGTTAAGAGCCGATATTGCAGAGCAGATGGAAAATGCGAGTGAGTTCTGGGATTTTATCCAAAGAGTTGGAGTTTGCTTAGGGGGGCTTGAACAAACTGATTTACAAAAATTAGGCAATCAACTAGAGGTGCAGCAGGGGGAATTGGAAAACTTGAGAACTTCTATTATTACACGCAAAGATGAAATTTATAAACTGGAGGAGCAAGGTGATGTAACCATAGAAGAGGCACTAGTCGTAAATACCCAAGCATTCCACAATGATTTGACTACACAAATTGAGGCTATTGTTGATAGTATTAAGAAAGTACCTAACGATGTCAAGGAAATAAAAACAGTCTATGACAATCTCAAAAAAATCAATAAAGTACCTATTATTGACTCTAGTAGGGAGATTAGAGAGTAAATTTAAGTGTCTTGTAATAAGAAATGTTATTGCGAAACGAAGCGTCCCGTAGTAGATAACCAACTTAGAGTTGGTTATCTACTACGGGATACACGCTTTGAGAACTTGATACTATTTATTTCGCAATAATGTCTAATGAATAAAAAAAAACTGTATTAGCAGTAGCTAGGATGTTTTTTTTGAAAGGAGGGAAGCCGGATTTTGGCTAAAGCTCTTAGTGATATAAAAAAAATGCCACCAATTCTTGTTAAAGAAAGCTGGTGGCATTTTTAAATTAATATACATCAATTTGTTTAATTGTATATTTACTCTTCCTCTTTCTCTTCTTTTTCCTCAGGCTCTTCTTTTTCCTCTTTCTCTTCTTTTTCCTCTTTCTCTTCTTTTTCCTCTTTCTCTTCTTTTTCCTCTTTCTCTTCTTTTTCCTCTTCTTTAGTGTTGGCTTCTTCGTCTTC
>JBGCDW010000150.1:0-12142 GCA_045105775.1 Aureispira sp. | reverse complement strand
TTAGCTATTAATACTTCTCTATTGCTTGATTACTTTTTTGGTAATAATCTGCTCTCCTACTTGCAAAGCGACCAAATACAAACCTGCTCCATAAGTTGATAAATCTAGCTCTAAAGATGCTTGATTAACACGACTTAGTGTTTGGTGTTGTAAGGTTTGTCCCGTAGCATTATAAAGCAGAACGGTGACTTCTTTTGATTGTGGTAAATCTATTTGTACTGTTATTTGATCGTGTGTAGGATTTGGAAAGACCTCAACACTATTGGCTAGGTTGAGTTGCTTAGTGCTTAATCCTGTTATACAAAAATAATGGGTAGCACTGCTTCCAAAATCTCCATTAGTAGCCGTCATACGTACCAATTCATTGCCATTGACATCTTTTATCCAATAATCCCCCACTCGGCCACAAATTCCACTACTGCCATCTAACCCATCGCCATAGCTGTCGCTTATTGTAAATTCATAGCACCCTATAGGCAAACAAAATTCATTAACAACAGTATCTACCGTAGTAAAATTATCATTGTAAGGCCCATCCGAATACAGCACGGTGCCCGTAGCAGAATCCGCAATGGTCCAAGTAATTTCAGAGCCATAACAATCCAAAGCCAAGGAATAATTAACTGGACTCCCCAGAACCACATCAAAGGTTTTAGAAACGGCATCATTGGTACTATTAGAATCTATTCCGTTATTGGGCAAACTTGTACTAACATTCAGCACATGACTTCCATTAGTTACGCTGATAGTGGGAAGATTAATTGTAGCACTACTTTGACTGGCCAAATTTCCTGTCCAATTAAAAATAGTATTGGGTGCCCCATCAATATTATAGAGAATATCTACCGTAGTAAGCGCACTCGTTCCAAAATTACGCAAGGTAATAATGGGATCAATAGTATTGGTATTACAATAGTTGTCTTTGATATTTTGTACCTGCAATAACCCTGCATCCAAGGCCAAGGGTGCTCCATTGGGATCATAACCAGGCTGTAAGGTTGTATTACTTCCAGAAGGATCGAGCCAATCGCGCAAGCGTCTACTCGCAGAAGCCCCATCCCAAGAAACATCAAAACGCCCGTAGTTATCATCCTGATTATTATCATTTAAACCAGAACAAGCGGCCGTACCACCATAAAGCTGACCTATAATTAATTGGTTTTGATTGAATAAGGGAGAACCTGAAGAGGCAGGCTCTGTTACACCTTGATCCCAATCACTAACTTCCCATACAGCCGCACCACCATATACAGCAATTGAGGGAGGGTCATTGTCTCGACAAATTTTCTTGACATCTCCTCGTGGATGGTGAATACCTGTGGTCTGTGTAGCTGGGGTGGTGCTTCTATCCCAACCAGCATAATAAATCGCACCTGTAGGAATAGTATTTAATTCCATTAATGCAAAATCTGATCCTGCACTATTGGCACGCAACACAGCTCCATTTACTTCGTTTAGTGGGCCTGTAGGTGCTTGACTTTGGGTGTTCTGTGCACAACTGGCTACAGGGCTGTCCCAATTAAAACGAAACACTAGAGTGCCTAAATTGGAAGTACCACAGTGATTGGCAGACAAAAAGTAAGGGGTTCCATCATTATTGGTATTATTAATCAGTGCTCCAGTACAAATACCATTACCATTCACTACGGTCATGGCTACAGCGTTAATTGGGTTTTGCCAGCCATTGCCCAATGGACAAAGCACATCATAATTGCAATTGCCTGCATCATTCAATCCTTTGATACGAGCTTGTGGATACTGGCGCGCAGTTCGATAGCCGTGTACTACAGCTTCTAATTGAAGTGCTCCCTGCCCCTTGGCAGCAGCAGGTTCGTAGTATTCTAATACTAATTCATCTCCTTGAAGTATAGTAGTGCCCAATACACGTTCTGCATTGTTATTGATGCCTGTATAAGCCCCTCTTAGTTCTAGTGTAGTGGGGTTGTACAAATACAAAGTTGCTCCCTCTGGCAAATAAAAATCATCAAAAACCACATTCATGGTCAAAGCACCTTTGGATATTAATCCCAAACGCCAAATTCTATCCCCATTTTTTAGGGTCGTCCAAGTTCCACTATTTTGCAAGTTGAAGGATACCAAATGCCTAAACCCAAAACGCCATGGTCCAGCCCATTGAGCATCATTGATAGCATCTGCTTGTTGCTGTGCAGCCAAGTCAAATGGCGGAAGCCTATGCTCGTCTATTTCTGTCGTCATTGCTTTTTCTGTCCAACTCTTGGGGTAGCCTTCATTGGTTACTTGCGCCCAGCTAGTCACCCAACCAAACCATAATACAATAGATAAGTATATTATTCTCATGAAATTCATGTATTAATTGTTTAATTAAAAAGAGTTGTTCATCTTGTCTATTTCTCATAAATAGAAGTTCTTAAAAACTTCATAAAGAGGATGGATGGCCATAATTTGTGAGGGGACTTTAAATAACGTAAAAAGAGACAAGAAATTATAATATTTCTTGTCTCTTTTTAGGATAATTATATTAATTAACTAACCAATATATAACATGCAAAACAGCCGTTTTCTTAGTCCTCAAACTCTATCATAACTTGATTTTTTTCTACGGCATCTCCTTTGTTAATGGCAATATTTTTCACAATAGCATTTCCTTCTGCTTTGATCACATTTTCCATTTTCATGGCTTCTAAGATCAAAACGGAATCGCCTTTTTGTACTTCATCACCAAGCTTCACCATTATATCCAGTACCAATCCAGGCATTGGGGCTTTGACATAGTTGAGTTTTTGACTATTCAAATTAGAAAAACCTAATTGCTCTGCCAACAAATCAAATTTGTCCTTGAGTTCAACCGTATACGTATTTTGTCCAATTTGTACTTGTACCGTCTTACTTAGAATATCTGCTTCTAAAATAGTTGCTTCATAAGATTGGTTATTGTGCAAAATATGAAACGTATGTTCATTAATAGCAATCAAATCCCAATCGAAATCACGGTTGTCAAACGAAAGTATCTGTTTATCATTAATCGTAGCTTGATACATACCTTAATTCTTGGCTAATTTGGTAACAAAATAGACCTCATACACTGTGAAGGCCACATAAATGAATAGAAAAGGCAAAATAAAATGTGCACTTTTGGGCTTGATTACCAAGGCATAAGTAATAACCCAAAGCCCACAAAACATCAGTTTGAATAGAATAGACAACAAAAATACCTGTCCAAAGGTGTTTTTATTTTTGCTCTCTGCTGTTTTGGAGCAAATTACAAATACTGCTATGGAAAATAAGATAAAAAAGCCCCAACTAACCCAAGAAAACAACTGGTAATTTTGGATCAATTCATGTTGGTGCATAGGAATGATTGCCAATGCAGCTAACAATCCAAGTGCCGTCAATTGTACATAAAACTTCTTAGTATCCATATAAAATCTTCATCCAGCGTTTTGTGGTAGAACTATTTTTGATCGTTGAAGGCATCCCGTATAAAAATATAAAGAGCCAAACCAACCCCAGTTAATGATCCTAACAACACAAATACAACTTTTGTTTGCAACCAATCATCTAGACGTAACCCAACAAACACAAATAATCCTATAATTAAAATCATTTGTGTTGCCATGCCAGAATATTTTATGTAATCATCACGCCTTTTCGACATTCTTTCTGCGACTGCTTTGCTCTATTGATTTATTGTTCAACTGCCCCGTTACACTAGCACCATTAAACACCGCCCCATCTTCTATGATAAGTTTATGTGTTGTAATATTGCCTTTTACCTTGCCAGTCTCTTGTATATGCAAAGAAGATTGTGCTGTAATATTGCCTTCTACCTTGCCTTGTATGATGATGCTATTACAGTCAATATCACCTGTGATCAAAGCAGATTTTCCAATGATAACCTTGGCACTACTTTGCAGATTCCCTTCTAAGATACCATCCATGCGAATATCCGTTTCGGATTGCACATTTCCCTTGATAACAATTCCTGTCACCAAACTATTATGAGCAGAACGATTGTTATTCAATGTTTCTGCTCGATTATTGTTTGCTCCAAACATATTTTTTTGTATAAAAACACTAGTTTATCAATTGTTTTTTTTATAAAAATTCTACTGATAAGCACTAGCTTTAATTTCTAAAAATGGGGCAATACATTATTTGGTAAATTATGTTTTTTTACCAAGTTTTTTGGGGGACAAAGTACAATGCATACGGCGATCTTCCATTTTAGGTGGATATTCGGGAAAACCCAGACCTTCCAATTCACTCAAAAAACGTCTGAGCAATGCACGACCTCTATCTTTGAACACAATTGTACGGCCTTTGAACTGTACATAAGCTTTCACTTTTGCACCTTGATCCAAAAACTTTCTAGCGTGTTTGACTTTGAATTCAAAATCATGGTCATCTGTATTAGGTCCAAAACGAATTTCCTTAACCACTACCTTTACCTGCTTTGCTTTAAGTTCTTTCTCTTTTTTCTTCTTTTCATACAAGAACTTCTTGTACTCTATGATTTTGCATACAGGAGGTTTTGCCTTAGGAGAGATTTCAACCAAGTCCATATCCATTTTGTTTGCATATTCTAGTGCTTTGGCAGTAGGATAAATGCCTGGTTCCAGAGTTTTGCCTGCCACTTTACTAATGTCAGCAAAGTTATTTCCAACCAAACGGATTTCAGGTACTTTAATAAAGGTATTAATTCGGTGTTCTGGTAGTCTACTTTTTCTTTTGTAGTTATTTCTACTATTAAATCTTTTAGCCAATATAATTAATTTTGTTAATAAATAGAGTGCCGTTTAATTTAGAACACTGCTAGTTGATTTCTATTTGTAATAATTTGTTAATTACCAATCAATTATGATTGAGTGGTTTTTATCTTTTTTTGTAGTACAATAAAGTTATAAAGTTTCTTTTAATTCGACAACTTAAAACCCCAATTATCACTACTGAAAGTAAAAAAATAACTTCCAATGCACTTTTCTTGAATAGTACAAAAGCTCAATTGCTTTTCACAATTGAGCTTTTGCTTCTGTAGCAAAAATTGTTTGTTAGTTATTACATGGGATAAACGCTCACCAATGTAATAACAACCATCGAAAATTATTTATTGTTCGTTTTTTCTATTTTGTAACAGAGTAAAGCTTATTTAGGTTCAAAACCAAGCACAATGTTAAAAGCACCATAATCTGTAAAAGCACTCCCTGCCGTGATATTAGGCTTGTCAAATCCAACTCCATAATCAAATCCAAGTGTACCAAACATTGGTAAGAATACTCTTAATCCCAATCCTGCTGAACGACGCAATTGGAAAGGATTGTAATCGTCAAATTGCGACCAAGCATTTCCGCCTTCTACAAATGCTAAGACCCAAATGGTAGCACTTGGATTAGGAGAAATTAAGTAACGCAATTCCATGGTTATTTTGTTATAAATAGCTGCTCCTGTCTCATTTGCAGCCGATACTTCGTTTACAGCATAACCTCTCAAAGAAATAATATCTCTACCCTGCAATCCTTGAAAGTTAGAAATACCATCGCCTCCCAATTCATAGCGCTCAAATGGTGATAATCCTACATTAGCATTGTAAAATCCTAAGAAACCCATTTTTACACTCATTTTCACTACTAAATTCTTAGCCATTTCTCCATACCACTCTGCCAAGAAATCCCATTTGTGATATTCCAATAGCTCAAACTTTTTGGCAGGATCCATCAATGCATAGTCAACAGCACTTCTGTTGTCAAACAAGGAATAAGGGAAGGTGAGTTTTAAGGAAAGTGAAATATTAGATCCTTTCTTCGGGAAAATTGGATTGTCAATTGAATTTCTGGAAATCGTCTGGCTCAATGCTAAGTTGTGGAAAGAACCTGTTGGGATTTCAAAATCAAAACGACGCAAAACGTCCATATTCTGATAATTCAAACTAACTTGATACACAAAGAAGTCATCAGGAAAGCGCAAACGTGTTCCCAATCCAATAGAAGCACCTGTAATCTGTAAACGCTGAAAAGCAGAACTCTCCTCACTAAAACCATTGTTGAAGTTGGTGTGATATCCTGATAGTGTAAATGAATTGGGCTTCTTTCCTCCCAACCAAGGTTCTGTAAACGAGAAATTGTACGATTGGTAAAAACGACCATTGGTTTGTACACGCAAGGACAAACGTTGTCCGTCTCCTTGAGGCAATGGGTTCCAAGCTTCTGGGTTGAGCATATTACGCAACGAGAAGTTATTAAAAGTCACCCCTAAGGTACCAATAATACCACGACCAACACCACCCCAACCAGCAGACAACTCCAACTGATCTGATGGGCGTTCCTCTACTATATATTCAATATCTACTGTTCCACGTTGTGGATTAACAGGGGTATTAATTTTTAAATTTTCTGGATTAAAATAGTTCAAAGCAGTGATTTCGCGCTGAGAACGAATAATATCTGAACGGCTAAATTTGTTGCCAGGCAACGTACGCAACTCCCGACGAATAACATGCTCATGGGTACGGTCGTTCCCACGAATAATAACTTTATCAATGATCGCCACAGGCCCTTCCGAAATGCGAATTTCCAAATCGACTGAATCATTGCGTACACCACGCTCAATAGGCTCTGCTCTAAAGAATAAGTACCCATTATCCATGTATAAGGTACTAATATCTCGTCCGTTTCGATCAAAATTCAAACGAGTTTGGATCAATTCCTCATTGTAAACATCTCCTGATTTGATACCAAATACTTGCCCTAGTACACGATCAGAATACGTAGTATTTCCTCTAAATACAATATTGCCAAAGCTGTATTGGTTGCCTTCCTCTACGTGCAAGTCAATTTTCATGACTTTGCGGTCGCCTTTTTGCTCCAAATACACCGAATCCTTCACCACTTGTGCATCTCTATAACCTAAGTTATTATACAACATCACAATGTTCTTCTTGTCATTTTCAAATTCCTTCTGAATAAACTTAGAAGGCTTAAAAATGGCAAATAGGTTGTTGCGCTTTGTTTCTTTCATGGCAGCATAAAGCTTGCCTTCTTTCACTTGTTCTACGCCGTGAAAATTGATTTCACTAATGCGAACGCGCTTACCTTTTTTGATATTAAACACCCAACGTACAGAGTTCTTCAAGATTTTGTCCTCTTCTTCCTCTACTTCTATTGCTACATCTAGGAAACCTTTCTCTACATAAATTTCTTTGATGGCTTGTACCGCATGTAGTTTCATAGCAGGAGTAGCAGCACGACCTTTTTGCAAATAGCGTTTGGTAGCTGCATTGGCATCATCGTGTTGCCCTTTGGGAATTCCCTTATAGCCATGACGAGCAAAACGTGGATATTCTTGTACTTCTATTTCTAAAAATACAATATCACCAATCACTTTCTGAATATTGATGTTTACATCAACAAACAATCCTTGTTTCCACAGTTTGCGAATAGATTTCGATACTTGGTCACTGGGGACACGAATCGTTTTTCCCACATCTAATCCCGATAAAGCAATAATACCATTGGGATCTGTATAATTTGCTCCTACTACCTCTATCCCACCGATCTCATAGGTTTGAGGAGTACTGTAATCAATCAAAGGAGCTGGAGCGGAAGTATCAACACTGGTTTGTGCTACCAATTCATTAGTCCACAAAATACTTGCAAAACCAACGATTATCATTAAAAACCTGTAAATCATAATTTGTTTTATCATAATGATTATTTCGAAGCCACCCTTCTTAAGAGGGGCACTTTTTGTAACTCACCTGTATAAACGGTAAATCTTGCACAAAAGTAAGGAATCTAGTTGCAATAAGGAAAGATAATAAGTCAAGTTGTAGAAAATATGACTACATGTTGTATTCTATGGTCCAAAAAACTACTATTTTATTGAATTGTTGCTCTATTCGTGGAGGTACTAGCAGCAATCAGAGCAAGTCACAAGAATAAGACCAAAATGTCTTCTAAAACAAATAGAGCGGTTGTATTCTTATCCTTCAATCATTTGTCTTCTTTTGTTTGCTGTTCTCATTCAAACTAATACCTACCAAAATCGTGAATAAGGGTTCTCCTCTATTGGCGAATAAACAAACAGTTCAAAATAAAGACTAAGCGTATACTAAAATGATAATCAGACATATACAAAGTTTCATTTGATCTTTTTGATACTCAAAAAAGCAATCAAAATTAGTTTATAATGTGTACAAAATAATTCATAAAGTAAAGAATCCACAAAGTATTGTCGTATATTGTACGGCAAATACTTGATTCAACGTTCTTAAATATTATATAACTATGGCATTACAATCTGTTCCAACGGTTGATTACCACGATTTTATTTCAGGTGACTCTCAAAAAAGAGAACAATTCATTCAAGATTTAGGCGATGCCTTTTCTCAAATTGGCTTTGTCATTGTAAGAAATCACGGTGTCTCGGAAGAATTGCGTCAAGAGTTATTTGATTTGTCAAAAAACATCTTTGCTCAACCGCAAGAGGTCAAGCAAAAGTATGAAGATTTGGATAATGGAGGTCAACGGGGCTACATTTCTAAAGGTAGAGAAACAGCAAAAGGAAAGAAAGTACCAGATCTCAAAGAATTTTGGCACATTGGACAACAAGTGCAAGATGAACCTGCTCTGTCCGAAGAATATCCTGATAATATTTGGATGGAAGAAGTACCTGATTTACAAGAAGTAGGCACAAAAGTTTATCGTACATTTGAGCAAACTGGTCGCAACTTATTGCGTGCAATTGCTTTGTATTTGGATTTAGAGGAGCATTACTTTGATAATAAAATTCATAATGGCAATAGTGTTTTGCGTCTTTTGCATTATTTCCCTGTAGAGAACTTGGATGAAGTAGAAGATGGAGCCGTACGGGCTGCTGCTCATGGCGATATCAACCTCATTACCTTATTAATGGGAGGTTCTGCCAAAGGGCTTCAGGCCAAAAATTCGGATGATGAGTGGGTAGATGTATCGCCAGAAGCCAATGAAATTGTAATCAATATTGGTGATATGCTACACCGACACACCAATGGCCGTCTTAAATCTACGATTCATCGTGTAATTAATTTGGATAAAGAGTCCATGCGCTTCCCACGCTATTCAGCACCATTTTTCTTGCACCCACGCGGCGACATGGATTTATCTTGTCTAGATAATTGTATTACGGAAGAACATCCCAAAGCTTATAATGATATTACAGCCGGAGAATTCTTAGAGGAGCGTATCAAAGAATTGGGATTGAAAAAATAGTACTTCACAACTGTACTGATTTTATAAAAAAACGCGAATCGTTATCAATATAAACGATTCGCGTTTTTATGTTTCTATTTTTTGTTTGCGTTCTATACTACTCATTGAGTACAGAATCTGACCACCGTCTAGTATAAAGCCCTTTGCTATCAAAGCGTTTGATTTGATTTTCTATATTCATAGAACGATCCTCCTTGGGGTCGGGCCCTACTCCACCCACAATATTCCAGTTCACCCAATTGGAGCAAATATCATAATCAATTAGGATATGCTGGAAATAAACAGCTCCCATACGCCAATCAACGCCCAAATCATTCACCAAATAACTAGAAACCAATTGTCGCCCCTTCTGAGAAAGAAAACCTGTATGTTTGAGTTGTAACATACAAGCATTGATAAGTGGGATATTGGTTTCGCCATTTCGCCAAGCATTAAACGCTATTTCATTTTCTTCTAATGGCTTCACTTCTTGACCATGTATTCCACCACGCTCAAACATAACATAACCATATTTTTTGCCCATCAAACGGTAATAATCTCTCCAAAGTAATTCTTGGAAGAACGCTTGTGTAGCCTTTTTGGAGCGAGAACCATACAATTCTTGATAAGACTTTAACTTTGCATACACATGTTTAGGAGATAAACACCCAACGGCCAACCAAGGAGAAAAATGAGAAGAGCGATAAGGCCCTGTCAATTCACATCGTGTGTCACTAAAATGATCCAAATGTCGTTTTGCTCCAAAATAAACAGCAACGCGCTCCATAGCGGCCTGTTCTCCTCCAGCAAAAACCACTTCTACTCTCGAATCTTGCTCTAATGGACTATGCCCCAATTCTTCTAATGTAGGCAGCGTACCTGCATCAACAAGGGTGGACCAAGGTGTAAATGCTTCAGGTGTCGGCAATGGTTCTCGTACTGGTACAAAACGTTCTACTTCTTTTCGGAAAGAACTAAAGGTATCAGGAGAATGAGAAATAGGGAAGGGTAAATCTTGTGTATAATACAACATCTTTCCTCGGAAGAAAGAAATTTCTAACCCTATTGACCAAAGATTGCGCTCCAAAGAATTTTGTACATTCACCTCCTCTTGTGTACGCTCCATATTGGCATACACATAACTTGCTTCTGTCTCTTTGACCAACTCAAATACCTCTTGTTCTGGCTTGCCAAAACGTATCACTAAATCAATACCACGTGCCTGAAAAGCTTGACGCAAATGCTTAACACTTTCCAATAAAAACTGTGTACGATGCACACCTGTTTTCTGAAAACCATAAGGCGTTTCGCCCATCAACTCTTCTGAGTTGAATACATACACAGGTATAATTTCATCACTGTGTTCTAAGGCGCGAGTTAGTGCTTCATTGTCATGTAATCGCAAATCTTTCCTAAACCATACTACTATTCGCTTTGCTTTTTTCATAATGACATTGTTAATTCGAGATGGGATTTTCTACTTGAGTCCATTAGCGTTAATATGGGGACTCAAAATTTCTACATTTATAATCACTTATTAACCAATAACTGTAGACGTTTTTTCCTGTATTTTAAGAACACCTGTGTAATTTGCTAATTGTGTAAAGATAACAAGAAAAAAGCACAATGGTTGAGCTAAAAAAAACAAACTTTCATTTTTTTTTGAAAATTCAAAAAACAAGCTCTGCTTTCTCCATATTACGTTATCATAAAATAGCATATGATTGATTATCAAATCAATACAAAAAAGAACCCAAAACCCACAAGGTTCTAAAGATCAAACAATTACAAAACATTTTTTAAATAAAAAGTCAAACTTCTAAAATATTATTCCAAAAACTCACTTTTAACAAGAGTTCTTTTTTATCAAGAAAAAAGCCAAGTATCTTTGTACTTCTTCGCCTATAAAATTTAGCCTATTCTAATTATGACACAACAAATAAAATTTCAGTTGCCTGCCTTCTCTCGTGGTTTCCATTTAATCACTCCATTGGTAAAAACACAACTCCCAATACTACCTTTGCAAGGAATATTACACTTATTTATTTTGCACACCTCTGCGGGATTAACTATTAATGAAAATGCCGATCCTGATGTACGTACTGATTTTGAAAGTATTTTTAATAGTTTAGTTCCTGAAAATTTACCGTATCTCACCCATACAATGGAAGGCCCTGATGATATGCCAGCTCATATCAAAACTGCATTGGTAGGTACCTCCGTGCAAATTCCTATTAGCGATGGGCAATTATGTCTTGGAACTTGGCAAGGCATTTATTTGTGTGAATTTAGAAATCATGGAGGTCCCCGCAAATTAGTGGCTACTATCTTATCTTAATGAGATTTAATTCTTCACAAACACCTCACTACCCACCAGCACCCCATCTTGCCGCACCTCCAATACATACCAGCCCCCCAACAATTCCCACACAGGAAAAATATAGGTCTTATCCGAAATATCTCTAGTGGTATGGCTTTGCAATACCCGCCCTTGGGCATCCAACACCCGAAAGGTCAATTCCTCGCCAATCTGCTTATTTCTATACCACACATTGAGGTAATCTACAGCTGGATTGGGGTAGAGCTTTAGCTGGGCTTGGGGCTGGGCTTGGATGGGCAAAATACTCGTGGTGGTATCGGGCAAATGACAGCCTGGTACGAGACAGCCGTGCTGGTCGAGTTTGAGCAGCCAACCTTGTTGGTAGGCCCCCTGCCCCGAACCTTGCGCCTGCCCACAAATCAAGAAGCCGCCGTCTTTGGTTTGCTCGGCATCGAATATCTCGTGGCGGGACCATAGCTGCTCAAAGTAGTGGTATCTACGCCCCCAGAGGCTATCGCCGTTTGGAGATAGTTTGGCTACTAAAGCATCATCTTGGGCAATTGTAGTTCCATTCACACTAAAACTATCTATGCCCATTCCGAAGGTCATAATACTACTG
>JBGCDW010000149.1:0-20407 GCA_045105775.1 Aureispira sp. | reverse complement strand
ATGTCGCTAATGAAAGCTAATTTTGCCCTACTCATCGTTGAAAATTGACCCCATAGCGCTGCTATGAGCTAAATTTTCGCCTTGATTAGAACCAAATTAGTACTCATTATCAACACAATTCCATTTTTAAACAACTTCTATTTATTGAACCTTATATAGAGTAGAGTGTATGAAAACAATTTTATTTTCTGTATTCCTATGTGGAATACTCCCCCATCTTTGTGCCCAAACCATTAAAGGGACGGTCAAAGATTCAAAAGAAGCTGTCATTGGAGCAGTAGTTAGTACTACTGTTGATAACGGAACAAGTACCGACATTGATGGAAAATATAGCCTAAATGTCAAGGCAGGTAGACATACCTTAACCGTGACTTACATTGGCTACGCAACACAAGAAATAGAAGTAAGTTTAGGAGAGGGCGAAACCAAAACAGTGGATATCGTGCTTAGTGAGGATGTAGAAGTTTTAGAGGAATTGGTAGTGGTAGGGACGCGTAACCGCCCTAGATCTTCAACCAACACGACTGTTCCTATTGATGTTTTGCCTGCTGAGGTATTAACAAGAACAGGGCAAAACACCTTTGATAAGGCGTTAACCTACCAAGTGCCTTCCTTCAATTCTGTTCAGACTCCCGTAAACGATGCGACCTCTTTATTAGATCCTTATGAGATTCGTAATATGGGCCCGAGTCGTACATTGATCTTAATTAATGGGAAACGCAAAAATTTGAGTGCTTTATTGTACACACAAACTTCTCCTGGTAGAGGAGAAACAGGAGCGGATATCTCTGGTATTCCTGTAGATGCTATTAAGCGTGTAGAAATCTTGCGTGATGGTGCTTCTGCACAGTATGGTTCTGATGCTATTGCAGGCGTAATGAACATTATTTTAAAGGATGATGTAGATTATGGTGTATTGAATTTGCGTACAGGAATTAGCTTGCAAGGCGATGGAGCTTCATTAGGCTTTAGTTTAAATAATGGGCATGCCTTAGGAAACTATGGAACAGGACACCGTGGATTTCTCAATTATACAGTAGATTTTTCAAAAGTAGGGTTGTCCAATCGTCCTGGTACGGTTGATGCACAAGGTGAGGCCAATGATTTTGGGGCAGATTTAGCTGTAGTAGAAGAGTTTTTGTCTAGAAGACCCGATGCTGGGAATATCAATGGCTCGCCAGAAACAACAACTGCTAAATTTGCTTTAAATGGTGGTTTTGACATTACAGAGAATGCTAATATGTATTTCAGTGCTGCATATATTTACAAAAATGTAAATAGTTTTGCGAATTATAGAACGCCTTATTGGCGTACGGTGAGCGCGCATCCATATTTGGCCGATTTCTTTCCTGCTCCAGGTACGCCAAATAACTATGATGGTTATTTGCCTACTTTTGATGGAATTTTAAATGATTACAATGCCACATTAGGATTCAAAACAGAAAAAGATGGATGGAATTTCGATGTGAGTTTTACCACAGGTGGCAATGCTCAAAATTATAAGGTAACCAATACCCACAATAGATTTGATGTCTATTCTCCTTCTACTTGGGTGGATGCCAATAACAATGGTGTAGTGGATCCTAATGAAACATCACCAAGTGCTCCATTGTATCGGGAGAATAGCCCCATTAGTTTTGATCCAGGAGGAACGAGTTTTACGCATTATGTTGGAAACATTGATGTATTCAAAAGTGTTTTAGATAATTTATCTATTGCTTTTGGTGCAGAATTTCGATCAGAAATCTTTGCAATTATTGCTGGGGATTTGGCTTCTTATGATGGGGGTGGTGCGGATTCCTTTGCTGGAAATCGCCCTGAAAACTCAGGTCAATTTAATCGTTATAATTTTGGCGGATACTTAGATCTTAGTTGGGATATTACAGAAGATTTCTTAGTAAATGGAACAGCTCGTTTGGAAAATTATAGCGATTTTGGAAATGCTTTTGTTGGTAAAGTAAGTACCCGTTATAAGTTTTTGGATGATAAACTTACCCTTCGTGCTTCTGGTTCTACAGGTTTTAGAGCACCAACCTTGCACCAAATCTATACCCAAAAAACACAATATAGCTTCGTTCCTGGTTCTGGTATCCAAGTAGGTGGTTTGATTAATAACGTATCCCCTCAAGCGCGCTTGTTGGGTATTCCTCAGTTGGATGCCGAAAAATCAATCAATGTTACAGTGGGTGTGGGAGCAAAACCTGCTAAAAATTTCAACATCACAGTAGATTGGTATTATATCCTTATGCGTGATCGAGTGGTATTGAGTACTGAAATTGGAGCTACTGCTGCTGGTAACACCCCATTAGATAATATCCTTTTGGCGAATAACTTGAGCGATGTAAGCTTTTTTGTGAATGCCATTAATACCCTAACCACTGGTATTGATTTTGTAGCGAACTACAGAAACATTCGTTTTGGAAAGAGCAAGTTAGACCTTACCTTGTCTGGTAATTACACCATTTTCAATGGTCTACAAGGCAATGTAAACAATCCTACATTAGTGCAGGATGCTGGGCAGTCTGTAGTGAATGCAACACAAGAGGCGTTATTTTTTACTTCTCGTCCACAAACCAAATGGATATTGGGCGTAAATTACAAGATTGGAAAATTTGATTTCTCTTTGAATAACACCTATTTTGGTAAAACAGAATTCAGACAACAAGGAATGGATCAAAATCTAAAAACAGAATTCATTCCTAAGGTTGTAACAGACTTGGGCATCATTTTCAACATCACCGAAAAATTCAGCCTTAGTGTTAATGCGAATAACTTGTTCAACATCTTACCTAATTGGAATTTTGTAGCCTTAAATGATGCAGGACAAGCAATTTTGGATGATCCTGCTTTGCAAAAACAACAGTCTAATTTAATTACATTTAACCAACGTTACTCTCAGATGACTTA
Source organism: Aureispira sp. (assembly GCA_045105775.1). Classification (GTDB taxonomy): domain Bacteria; phylum Bacteroidota; class Bacteroidia; order Chitinophagales; family Saprospiraceae; genus Aureispira. The sequence goes on along the minus strand of JBGCDW010000149.1, from coordinate 17,500 downwards.
TGATGGTTATCACTTTAGCCAATTGGGAGCCATGTACACCTTGAATGTGAAATACAAATTCTAATTCGTTGATAGAATATCTAGTTTTGAACTAGATTAACCGTTAAAAATTAAATAGGAGCTTTCTCGATTGAGAAGGCTCCTATTTTTTGTATCAACGCTTCGTTTTGGGGGCTGTTGCTGGTGTATTTGATAGCGCGATGAGTTTCCAGCACGTTCTCTTTGTTAGGAATATTCAGAGGGATAAGGGGGGGATTTGAGTGAGAAACTCTATTTACAAAAGCCTATAGGTTGTTTTTCCATCAATCAAATCTGAATACTATCTCTGAGGTGATAATATTCTGGACATCAAGCAGAGGAACGATATATTGTGAAAAAGGCGTATTTTCTGTCTTAGAGGCCAAGACTCCTCTAGTTGTACCAGTAGTAATACTAAAAAGATTGGTGGCAAAATCTAAAGGTAAACATATACTTTGCCCTTCTATAAAACTATTCCACGCTTTATTTTCTATACCAAAATGGCAACTAACAACAATTCTCATCACCAGAAGTTGCTGCTGTTTGAAATCAAAAGAGGCATATACGCCTACTTGCTGATTGAGTGGATTTAAGGAGAAGTTGAAGGAGTTTGCAACTTGAACTTCTTGATTTGCATTGAAAGCCTCAGGAAATAGAGCAAATTGCTCTGTTATGATTCTATTTATAGTAAAGCCTACCCCCATAATATTAACAAGCTTGTAAATAGTTTTTGCGTGGTTCAATTTTTTGCTCTGTAATAAATCCCTCTATAAGAACAGGAGTTATAATAGCATAACTAACAATAATAGATGGTGTTTAGACAATAACCTTTTTTTCTGCTCCTTCCAAATCAACAGATACTTCCTCTTTTTGCTCTTGATAACTGGCTAGAATAGGAATGTCTAGTACTTGTTGAAGTTTTACAAGAGTTGCTAAAGTGAAATTTTCTTTTCCTCTTACTAATTTATTGACGTATTGAGGGCTTACCTCCATTGCTGTTGCTAGTTGTTTTTGATTCCAACCCAAATCATCCATTCGTTGCAATACCTCAGAGGCTATTTTTCCAGATGCTCTAAGCATTGCTCTATTCGCTCTTCTTGCTTTTACTTTTTCTAATGTGCCATCCTTTTCTTTGGAAACTAAATCCAAGAATTTCTCTCTTCTAGTTTTCATCTTGTTCTGTTTTAAAATCTTGAAAAGAATCATTATCAAAAACGCCCTTTTCTTTTAGATAATTCTTCATGGCATTTAGTTTTTTAAGTTCTTCCGTCAACGCCTCACTTTCTTGCATTGTTCTAACCAACTTTATTCCTCCTCCTGTAATAAGATAAATATTGACATCTATTCGGATGGCATAAATTCGTAAAGGACTCTTCCTATTGGCTTTACCTTTTTGCAATGACAAACTAACAAACCCTATTTCACGGTTGTGCAAGGGGCGAAAGAAATTAGCCAGTCGCTCTTTTCCTTCCATTTCGGCGTACATCAAATCATCCATATCATAAGCATCTTCTACTACTTGCTCTACGAATGAGTCCATATTTGAAACAGCAGCCGTTTTTGCAAATTCGTGAAGGTACAAGCGATCTGTCCATAACTCTATCAATCGTTCATACTCATTTTCTTCTTCTCCTTCATAATGTGTAGCATACAAGGAGTCTGCAAATGATAGTAACTATCTTCATAAAGTTAACTCACAGGTTTATTTTTAACAAAAGTTTGTCCAAGTGGGTTCATTCATAAATTTTTAAGCTGCTATTAGTATTTTCTGTTACCTCTTCTGTATACATCAAAGCTGACCAACTGGAGGGATTTGATCTGGTTGATTATTTTATTCGGAGGGATGAGGGGTTTGGTTGGGCTTTGAGGGGTGGTTATCCTTTGTTTTGGGATGGGTAAATTTCTTCATTAAAGCGAAATATATCATAAAAATTATCATCATTGCACTCTATAAGTTTATCAAGGTCGTCATGATGATAAACAATACCTTGGTTATCAGAATATGCAATCATTATTTTTTTGGAGTCAACAGTAAAATTTATAAAATCGTATCCGCTCCTCTTATCTTTTACGTCAAGTTCTTTTTTATCGATAGCGTTTTTTAAACGTTGTGTTTTTACGCTTATTTTTAATTTTCCAAAAATACGCTTAACAGAATAAAGTTTGTGGGCATTATCTGTAATAATTTTAGGTATAGGTTTTTCTACTTGTAAACGATGTTCATTAATGTGTAAAATACATCCTGAGTTTATCTCAAACTCTATTGGCCTCTTGGGATTGGGCGGTTGAGTTTCTGGAGAATTTATATATTCAAATTCTTTTTCTTCGTCTATTATTTTACCTAAGCGAATAATAACATTTTTTACATACTCATTCAAATATTCTTTTATATCTTCAGTGGTAACGGTCTTATTATGTTTTATTATTTCTTGTTTATTTTTTGCATTCTTCATCGCTCTGTTTTTTCAGTTATTTATTAAATGCTCTTTATTTCATCCACACTCAACCCAGTAAACCGAGCAATGTCCTCTATCTGCATACCACTATTTTTAAGAGCTGTAGCGATAGTTAATTTTTCTTGTTCCTTAGCAATACGAGTAGCCAGTTCTTTAGCTTCTGCCACGCGCGTTTCCATAAGCTCTTCCATCTCTTCCCGAATACGTTGCGCCAACTCATAGCTAGGCACATACTTAATACTAGCTTGTAGTTCCTGCATCAATCCAATATCATCAAAAGACAGATAGCTGATGTCAGAAATAATCAAGTGGTCTAAAACAGGGAGATTTACAATACGCCCTACTTGAATGAGGCGATCAGTAATGTCTAAATCCTCTTTAGAAGGTTTTAGTTCTCCACTTGGGTGGTTGTGGCACAGGATGATTTTAACAGCCCTTTTTTGTAAAGCCATGCTGTAGACCTCCATAGGTTCCACAATAGTTTTGTTGACCGAACCTAAGCTTATCAACTCTACAAAAAGCAGTCTATTATTATTGGCTAAACCCAATATCCAAAAGTGTTCTTTGTTCTGCTCGATGTCATCTTCTCTTAGTAGTATCTTTTGCATAATGCTATAGATACTCTCTGAATTGAGCAGTTTTATTTTATCTGCCTTGGATAAATTAATGGTCATTGGATCAACTAGTGAATGATAAAAAGAATAGAAGAATTTTAATGAATGTAACTAAATTTAAACTATTACCCCCTCTTTTCTCTAAGAATTTAGGTTATTTGAAAAGCAATACCGCAACTCAGGAGAAGTACCACTATTACCGCTAGAAAAAGAACCCAGTTTGCTCCTCCTAAGCACTCGCGAAGCGATCTGATCTATTAGATACCGTGTATCTAATAATCAGGTACGATCTGACTCCTTGGATACCGTGTATTGAATAATCAGCGCACTAAATCACACCATAAAAAATGGGGTTTTCTACATTGCTGACCAGAAAGAAGGCTTTGTTTCCCCACCTTTCAAAATTCTATCATGGAATGGCTAGTTTTAATCTATTCCAATAGAACAAATAGCATTGCCCTTTCTATGTGCTTGGTTTATATTGCCCCACCATAAAAAAACAAGAACGTGTAAGAAAAGCACATTTTTTCTAACATGAAACAAGGACGTGTTAAAAAAAAGCGTTTTTTTTAACACGTTGTAAGAACGTGTAAGAAAAACGGGATTTTTTTAACATGACTATTGGGCGAATAAAGCAAAGAGTTCTTGATTGATGTAGTAATTGCTCTTTCCATGCTTGATTTTTTCCATTAAACCAATGCTTACGAGTTCATCTAAATAGGAGGCTGTTGTTTGTCTTGTTTTGTTAATATCCTGCTGCAAAAACTCAATCTTAGTATAGGGATGCTTAAACAAGTTTTCTAACAAATCTTTGCTGTATATCTTGGGTAGTTTGGCTCTAATTTCTTTTTTGAACTTCAACATTAAGTTATAAATGGACTTAATAATTTGGATAGATTCTAAAGCAGTTTGTTCCACTCCCTTCAAAATGTATAAAATCCATTCTTCCCACTTATTGTGATCTCGAACAGCTTGTAATAAGCTGTAATATTCGGCTTTATTCTGAATAATAAAACGACTCAAATACAAAATAGGTGTATCTAACAAACCTTTTAAACAGAGGTACAAAATATTGATAATCCGCCCTGTTCTACCATTCCCATCATAAAAAGGATGAATACTTTCAAATTGAAAATGGATAACAGCCATTTTTACCAACCAATCTAAGTCGTCTAAATCATCCTCATTGATATACTGTTCTAAATTCTCCATTAAACGTTCAATTTCTTGAGCATCTTGAGGAGGTGTATAAACAACATTCCCGTCCCCGTCTTTTAGAGTTGTTCCTATTTGTGTTCTAAATCCTGCAACATTACCTTCTAGTTCTTCCTGAATAGCAAGAATATAGCGATTGATTAATAAATCATTATCACGCACTAATTGGAATCCTTGACGCAAGGCATTGGCGTAATTCATCACTTCTTTGGTGTTCAAATTCATTACCTTTTCTTGCAAAACATCTGCTTTGAATAATTCATCATGGGTAGTAACAATATTTTCAATGGCAGAACTTTCTTTTGCTTCTGTTAGAATCAAGGTATTCACCAAAATGCTCTCATTAGGAATAGTTCTGGCTACCCCTTTGAGTTCGGCCAATGCCTTGTTGGCTTTAATAGCTTGTTTTAGAATAGCCTTTGTTTCCAAATCAAAAGACAAGGGCAATCTTTCTATCTTGTAAGGTGGCTTCATTGGATAACTTGTATTCACTTATGATTGCAATAAATTGTAAAAATAATCTAAACCTTTAGACATAACAGCCAATTGTTCAAACCATGTTCAAACCAAAGAAGGAGTCAAGCAATACTGCTTAACTCCTTCCTTCTAAATTAGTCGGGATGACTGGACTTGAACCAGCGACCTCACGCCCCCCAGACGCGTACTCTACCAACTGAGCTACATCCCGATTTATGGGTCGCATTATTTAAAATGCGGCTGCTAAGATACATTTTGTTCTTAGGCTTTACAAAAAAAATAGGCAAAAAAATCGGTTGATTTTTTGCCTATTTTTTAATAGTCTGATTAATACTATAATTGCTCTAGTACAGTGAGTGCTTTTTGTTGGTAGATGTGTCCTTCTTTTTGGCTGATAACGTTTAGTATTTTTTTGGCTTCGGCTTCTTTGCCAATTTTGATGTGAGCCAAGGCCATCATCCATTCTGCTTCTTGGCGATACGTAGAATCGCGGCTATCCATTACCAATGTCAACGTTTCGATCGCTTTTTCTGCTTTGCCACGAGCCAATCTAGCCACCCCCAATACAACCAATGCTTGATAATCTTTATTGGCTATTTCTGGAAAGTTTTGACGATAACCATTCAAGTAAGTAATACAACTTTCGTAGTCTTTGTCTTGATAGGCATTTAGAGCCTCTTTTTTGAGTTTTTCGGCATGAGATACATCATTGGCTGCACGATGAGCATTGAGTGCCATACCAATAGACTCAGACGCTGCAAAGTGTTGGTTGAACAAACTTGGGTGGGTCAATTGATAAGCCAATACACTCAAGAATAATACCGCAGCAGCAGCAGCGACATAATAAAATTGGCGCAAAGAGCGGATAATTGGTCCTTTGTCGGTATGTTGATCGATTTGATATTCGTTTTCAAATTCTTGTAATGTCAGTGCATATTCTTCTTCTCTGAGGGCATTAAAGCCATCAAAAATAGGTTCGTAAGCCGCTACTTCTGTCTCGAAGTTAGGATCTTCTTGAAGCAGTCGATTAAAGGAGTTCTTAGCTTGGCCTTTTAGTTGGCCGGTGTGGTATGCTTCTATGAGTTTTATTTTGTCGATTTTTGACATTGTTGTTAGTTTTTAGTGTAAGATAGTAGTTTTCAGCATTTTGGCTTTAAAGATAAGAATGGGGATGCGTTGTAGATGCTGTGTGTTTGTATAAGTCTAAACTAGGGTAATTGTTGTGTTTATTCTATGTTTTTTTTAACATTAACAAAGAATTACTAATTTTGTAATTAATTGGGTTTTGCTTCTTCTTGTACAATTTCTCTAAGGTGCTTTAAACAGTATGATTTTTTCTTTCTTACTACTCCCTCATTTTTATAATTTAACGCACTAGCGACTGCTTCGGGGTGCATTCCTTTTACAAAAATCATTTCTAGGAGACTTGCACAAGGGTTACCAATTTTGGATAACAGATGTTTGACTAATTGTTTGTTCTGCTCTCGACGCTCTTTTTCTTCTTCTATGTCTTCGAGTAATACTGGGTCTTCTTCTCCCACCATCTCTTCAATGGGTACATTGATTACATTAATATGTCGTTTCTTGCTTCGGAATTGTTGCATCAATATATTCTTGCCAACAGAACACAGATACGTTATGGGTTTGCTACTTAATTCTATAAGCTTGCCACTGGTAACATTTCTGTAAAGTATTAAATTGGCTTGTTGATATACCTCTCCGCATTCTTCCTTTGTCAATCCGTAATTTTTGATACACCAAGCAAAAAAAAATTCTCTATTAGAATTGTAGAATTGTTGCAATGCTCTTCGATCATTATTCCTGATTGCTTCCAAGATCTGTTCATTATGCTTCTCACTCATTTATCTCCGGAATTGGCAATTTGTTACCGCTAACGCGAATTTTTTTAAAAAAAATAGCAATAAATACACAAAATTAAGAGTTTAGGGCCTTAATCTTAACATTTTGTGCTCTAAAATCATGCCTTTTTGCAGACTGTATTGGTCGATTTTTTTGATACAAAAGACGTTTTTAAAACGAGATTGGTAGAAAATTAACCCCTGTATTTGAGTAGTCTTTGTTGTATTTTTTTTAACACTAAACTACTTTACACAAGTAACTAAAACCATCTTGTTGTTAAAAAAGTAGGACAAATGGTAGTATGATTATTCAGAAAAAGGATTCAGACATAAACATAACTCTGTAAAAGTAACATTTTTTCCAGTAAAAGTATTCTGCTCATCAAGGACTATTTTTTATCTCTAATCCTTGTGAACTAGTCGAAAAAAGACAAGAAACCTTTGACTTTTAACTATTTTGGGGTGGAAATGGTACAGATGCTAAACATCCATGAGGATGTATTTGTAATACAAAACCATCTTGTATCTAATTTTCCACGAAGTAAGTTTAGAAGTTACAAAAGATATATTTCTAACAGGTACTTTTTTATAAAATCATTACAAACTACAAACAACATGGCTAAGTTATTGGGTCTTTTGTTGGTCTTTTTACTTTTGTGTGTTCAAATCGCTTGTGTAAATACCAACAAAGTTGCTAAAAACACAGATAAAAACATCTCTACGGTAGCAGATGCAGATACATCCACCCCCTCTCCTATTTCGGGGTTAGGTTCATTGGGGAATACTGCAACAGTTGGTGCAACCGAAGAGAAGGCCAGTGGGATGAAAGCAGAATTGCCTTTTTCTCCAAATTTTCGGACAGGTACGCTCGACAATGGAATGCGTTATTATATTCGTAAGAATAGCAAACCAGAGAATCGTTTAGAATTGCGATTGGCCGTCAATGCGGGTTCTATGCAAGAAGATGATGACCAAAGAGGATTGGCGCATTTTGTTGAGCACATGGCTTTTAATGGTACTACTAATTTTGAAAAAAATGATCTCATCAATTTTTTAGAAAAAACAGGGGTGCGTTTTGGAGCAGATCTCAATGCTTATACTTCTTTTGATGAAACCGTGTACATGCTACAATTGCCTACTGACAAAGAAGGTTTGGTAGATAAAGGGCTGACGGTAATGAGCGACTGGGCAACAGGAATTGCATTTGAAGGAGAGGAGATTGACAAGGAGCGTGGTGTGATTCAATCGGAGTGGCGTACAGGGTTGGGTGCCAATGAGCGTATGCGCTACACTTGGTGGCCCAAAGTATTTCACGAAACGCGTTATGCCGATCGCCTTCCTATTGGTGTGATGGATATCATTCAGAATGCACCACACGACCGTTTTCGTCGCTTCTACAAGGATTGGTATCGCCCCAATTTGCAAGCCATTATTGTAGTCGGTGATTTGAATGTAGAGGAAATGGAGCAAAAGATTAAAGCAACATTTGATGGTCTTAAAAACCCCGAAAATCCGAGAGAAAAGAAATTGTATGAAGTGCCTGACCACAAGGAGACTTTTATTGGTGTTGCTACAGATAAGGAAGCAACTAGTATAGATGTAAATTTGTACATTAAGCACAATGCTCAAAAAATTAAAAATCTACAGGACTATCGCCGTACGCTCATGCAGCAATTGTACAATGGAATGCTCAATGAACGTTTTGCAGAAATTACACAAGAAAAAGAAGCTCCTTTTATCAGTGCTAGTGCAGGTTATGGTGGTTTTGTGCGTAGCAAGGATTCTTATTACGCTTCGGCTACTGCCAAAGAAACAGGTATTTTAGAATCGGTTACAATATTGGTGCGTGAAAATCAACGCGTATTACAGCACGGATTTACAGATACAGAATTGGAGCGTCAAAAATTGGCCATAGAGGCTGCTGCCGAAACACAATACAAGGAGCGCGATAAAACCCGCTCAGGGACGCTGGCAATGCAAGCGGTTTATCATTTCTTGAATAATGAACCCTTGTTTGGAGCAGAAAAAGAAATGCGTCTGATTAAGGAATTCTTACCGAGTATCACCTTAGAGGAAGTTAATACATTGGCCAAAGAATGGATTACAGAAGAAAATCGCGCCCTGGTGATTACTGCACCAGCTAAAAAAAGCGTAAAAATGCCTTCTGAGGATGAATTGAGAGCTGTACTTAACTCGGCTAAAGAAATGTCGGTAGAACCTTATAAGGATAAGTTCTTAGATATGCCTTTGATGGAACAAATGCCAACAGCTGGTAAAGTGGTCTCTACCAATTTGGTCACTGCCGATGATCTGAACATCACAGAATATACCTTGTCCAATGGGGTCAAAGTAGTCATGAAACCCACGACTTTCCAGAATGATAAAATCTCCCTAATGGCATTTAGCCCTGGTGGACACTCCTTATACAGCGACGAAGATTACCTGACTGCTAATAATGCGGCACGTGTTATTGACCAAATGGGGCTGGGTAAATTTGATGCTATTGCCCTCAACAAAAAGCTAACGGGTATGACCTTAAATTTAACGCCTTATATTGGAGAGTTATACGAAGGGTTTTATGGTTCTTCTTCTGTAGAAGATTTTGAAACCTTGATGAAGTTGGTTTATTTGTATAGTACCAATGTTCGTAAAGATCAGGACGATTTTGAGCGCATCATCAGCCAAACAGTAGAAGGATTACGCAACCAAAGTGCCAACCCAATGATGGCGTTTAGCGAGGCCATTACCAATATCAAAAACAGCGACCACCCCAGACGAATCGTATTGCCAGAGATTGAGGCCGTAGAAGCAATGCAATTAGATAGAGCTTTTGAAATTTATCAAGATCGTTTTAGCGACTTTAGCGATTTTACCTTTGTATTTGTTGGTAATTTTAAACCAGAGGAACTCAAAAAACCTTTGGAGCAATATTTGGGTGCCTTGCCAAGTATCAATCGCAAAGAAAAGGGTAAGGATGTAGGCATCAAATATGGGGTAAATGGAGGCATCAAAGACATCAAAAAGGGCTTGGCTCCTCAAGCAAATGTTTATATTGGTTTTATGCAAGAAGGCAACTTTACACAAGAACAACGCCACCGACTACAATCTATGTCTAGTGTACTTAATATCATGGTGCGCGAAAATTTACGCGAAGAGAAAGGGGGTGTTTATAGCCCTCGCGTCAGTGCAAGTGTTCAGACAGAACCTAGAGGTTTGGCCGACATGTTTGTGTTCTTTCAGTGTGCTCCCGAAGATGTAGACGAATTGGTAAAAGCCGTAAAAGAAGAAATTCAAGACCTGCAAACCAATGGTCCCTCGGAGGAAAATTTCAATAAAATTAGAGAAACACAACGCAGAACTCGCGAAAGCAATTTGGAGAAAAATAGGTTCTGGATGAATACACTAACGGATTATTACAGCGAGAACAAAGATCTCAAAGGAATTAAGGCGTATGAAAATTTGATAGAAACCATTACCAAGGAGGACATCAAAAAAGCTGCTAATCAATATCTAGATTTGGATAAAGCAATTATCGTTACGGTTAAGCCAGAAAAAGAAACCATCAAAGAGCCTTAAGCCATTGTAAATAGTTACTGCGATAGCATAAAAAAAAATAGGCCGCAATTGCGGCCTATTTTTTTTATGCTATCGCGAAGGGTTATAACTCAACTGTCCGTGGTACACTTCCCAGCCTTTGTCCAAGTGAAAACGCTTATTCTTAGTTACCAAAATAATACCCACCGTGAGCAGTCCTGCGCCTCCCGCTAGTAAAATAGTTCCTGTAACCACGTTCCCCACCAAGGCAGAACCAAAAATAATGGCACTCAATCCTACTCCTGTAGACACCCCTCCTATGATACCATCATTGCCATGTACTCGACCTCCAATTATCAGACAATCTGAAAAAGCTACCGTTTGGCCTCCTACAGTCATGCTATCCTTTTTGATGCGTTCCAACTCTCCTTTTGTCCATTTTTTTGGATTATTACGCAGTTTATATTTGATAGAAGCACCTTGGCTGACCATTTTTTTCTTACCTTTCTGTTGGTGTTCAAAAATGAGTACATCTAGTATTTGGGTATCATCGACTAGTGTTTGGCCTTGAACATTAAAGGCCAACAAACAAAGTATAGATTGTAGACTAATAAACAAGACTAAATTCATAGTTTTTTATTGTTTTGTATAATAATTAAAAGCTATAGTACCTTGATCTGCTGCTTCCTGCAACAAATTTCTTATATTGAAGTTATTTAGAAGCTAGTGGCAAGTAGCTAATTTTGTTTCATTTGGTAAAAACTACTGCTTGATCGATACCCGATACCAACAAATTCAGGTCGCTTTACGAGTAATAAAAATTGTATTTAATGCTGTTGAACCGAGCAAATAAACACACGACTGGAGTGCATAATTCTCAACCTATTATGAATACAACCGTTACTCAACAACAAATCATTTACTCTGATTAAGAGCACTTTATACAATTTCATCTATTCTATTTCACACGCATTTTTATGGTTTTATTTTAATATTGCGCCTGTAAAAATATAAACCTCCTTTATAATTCTTCTATTATGAACATACTTTCTAAATATAAACGCTATTCTTTCATTTCATTGTCTTTGATTGGACTAATTTTTATTTATGCCTTCTCGTGCAACTCTACTATTACGGAGTTAGAAGAAGACCAAACAAGTCGTGAATTAGCTGTCACAGAGACACAGGAAGCAGGTAGCTTTGATGAGTATTGGTATCAAGGAAAAGCTGAAATTAGCAGTTATGATTTAACACAAGCGCGGTATGGCGAACTTAGAAAAGGAGATGCTGTTTTGGTTTTTGTGACAGAGCCTTTTTCTAAATCTAGCCAAGTCAAAACTACTCCTACTCCTAGTAACAAAGAAGATGTAGTATCAGTACTCAAGCTCAATGCCATCAAAAAATTTGTTACAGGCGTATATGATTATTCTGTTTTGAGTTCTGTATTTACGCCTGTAGATGTGCAAAACCAGCCACACAGCATCAAGGTAAGTATGAGCATGCAAGAATGGTGTGGACATGTTTATACACAACTCAATTTGCAAACGTATAAGTACAAAGTACTGTTGCACTCTTATTTTGAGCAAGAGGCTGATCGCGAATACCAAGTAGAACAAGCCTTGTTAGAGGATGAATTATTCAATAGAATTCGTATCAATCCAAATACATTGCCTACGGGTAGGGTTCAGATCATTCCAAGTACTACGGTAGCGCGTTTATTGCACTACAAACTAAGTGTACGTGAGGCCGAGACCACACAAACCCCCCATGCAACCAATAATAAATGGATGACCTATGAACTTTCATACAACAGTACTCCTGAACGTCGTTTGAGCATTCATTATCAAAAAGAATTTCCACATCAAATTGAGGGTTGGGAAGAAATTTATGTAGACAATGGTCAGTTGCTAACGACTACTGCCAATCGCAAAAAAACGATGTTATTGGATTATTGGAATCAATATCAATTAAAAGACGAACAACTACGTCAATCTTTGGAACTAGACTAAACCATAGTCATAACAGAGCGTATATTTAATCATTTAGCCAAAAGCACCACATTATGAACTTTTCTACACACACTAACGGAAAATTGCTCTTGACAGGAGAATATTTTGTCACCGAAGGAGCTGTAGCATTAGCATTGCCGACCAAGCTTGGACAGTCTTTGGAAGTAGTTGCTAAAAAAACGCCTAAAAAGACCGCTAAACAACTACATTGGCGTAGTTTGACCCATGATGATAGTGTTTGGCTCGAAGCTACCTTTGAACTCCCACACTTGGACTTGGTAGCAGTAGAAGGATCAGAAGATAAAGAAAAAGTTGCCTCTACTTTGCAAAACATATTGGAGCAAGCACAACAGCTCAATCGTGACTTTTTGGAAGATTCAGACAGCCTTGAAGTAACTTGCAAATTGGAGTTTCCTAGAGATTGGGGATTGGGTTCTAGTTCTACACTTATTACAATGATTGCTCAATGGGCGCAAGTAGATCCGTTTGAGTTATTAGACTATACTTTTGGTGGATCTGGCTACGATATTGCCGCAGCTACAGCCAAAGGGCCACTTTTATTCCAAAAATTTAATGGCAATAATCGCTGGGATCGCTCCTTGTTCAATCCTGAATTTAAGGATCAATTGTACTTTGTTCACTTAGGCCAAAAACAAAGCTCCAGAGAGGCATTGGTATACTATACCACTACTGCTCCCGAGGAACGCGAACGCCCTCTACCACGTATTACACAAATAACCCATGATATTGCTCAATACACACACAATCTACAAGATTTTGAAGCCTTGCTAGAAGAGCACGAAACACTAGTACAAGACATCATTCAGCAACCGCGCGCCAAGGAACAACACTTTGGCGATTTTTGGGGAGAAATAAAATCTCTAGGTGCTTGGGGAGGTGATTTTGTACTGGCCACCTCTGACCGTTCAGAAGAAGAAACCAAAGCTTACTTTGACAACAAAGGTTTTGAAACCGTTTTGGGTTATAAGGAGCTTATTAAAGAATACGAATAAACCCATTTTTAAGTATCTCCCTACTTTGTAGAAATCTACAGGGTACTATTATTTTAACCTTTAATACAGCTTTACAACCGTATGAAAATTACTTGGCGAAGCCCTTCAAATTTAGCTCTAATCAAATATTGGGGCAAATATGGGCGACAGTTGCCCCGCAATGCTTCTATTAGTTTTACTTTAGAGAATGCTTACAGTGAAACTTCTTTGAACTACCAACCCAAAGAAGATGATGGGCAAATTTCTGTAGCATTTACTTTTGAAGGAAAAGAGAACAAAGCATTTGAAGCAAAAATTGTTCGTTTTTTGAGTTCTATTCTAGATTATTTCCCTTTTCTAACAGCTTATCATTTGGAGCTTGCTTCTCACAATTCTTTTCCACATTCCGCAGGTATTGCTTCTTCGGCCTCTAGTATGAGTGCGCTGGCACTTTGCCTTTGCAGTATGGAACGCCAAGTGAGTATTACCTTGCCCAGTGAGGAAGTGTTCTACCAAAAGGCTTCTGATATTGCGCGCCTGGGGTCGGGTTCTGCGAGTCGTTCTGTTTATCCTCATTTGGCCCTATGGGGCGAAACTAGTTTGGCAGCAGGTTCTTCCAATGACTATGCAATTCCTTACAGCAACAAAGTGCATGAGGTCTTCCATACCTTCCACGATGACATTCTTATGGTGAGTCGTCGCGAAAAAAGTGTTTCGAGTACAGCTGGACACGCTTTGATGGAAACCAACCCTTTTGCAGCAGTGCGCTATGAGCAAGCCCATAAAAATATGGAAGAGCTATTGGTAGCACTCCAAGAAGGCGACTTGGAAACATTTGGAAGAATTACAGAACAAGAAGCCTTGCAATTACATGCCTTAATGATGACTTCTGACCCTTCGTATATTTTGATGGAAGGTGGCTCGGTAGAATTGATTAAACGTGTGCGTGCTTGGCGCAAGGAAACTGGCCATCAACTGTATTTCAGTTTGGATGCAGGCCCCAATCTACACTTGCTTTATCCTGATCATATCAAGGAGGAAGTAACCGCTTTTATAGAAGCGCAATTGCTAGAGTTTTGCGAAGATCGACACTACTTACCAGATAATGTGGGGATTGGACCACTCCAACTCTCTTAACATTACGTTAGAGGATAACTGTACTATACAACTTGTTGGACTTGTTCCAACAACCAACGTTTTTCGGGCAACTGAGCGGTATTATGAATCTCTTCTAATAGCCGCTCTTGTTGTTCTTTGGTATAGGTATAAATAAGCTTTTGCATTATTCGAATGGTATTAGAAAAGCCTTTTTTATGGGCAGCACTCAAATTGGGCTTTCGTCGAATAAACTGAGCAAAACTATTCAGAAATGCTTCGAGCAAATCCGTGTGTTGTTGAGCCATATATATCTTTGCTAGAAGCAACTTTCCGCCTATTTCCATAAACAAATCATAATACACTAAATTATTGAGCAGATCAATAGCCTGGTCATAAACATTAATAGCAAAATAATAATGTGCTTGATTGTAGGGGATATAAGATGCCCGATACGCAGGTTGGAGCAGTGTATCTCCCTTGGGCAAGAAGTCTGCAATCGTATCAAAATGACACAAATGCAAGCCAATAGAAACAATATTCTTATAGGCAATAGGACTCAAGAAGCCTTTTTCTAACAATACCCCTTGCTCTAAACCATTCATGTACAATTCAAAAGCTTCTTGGGTATAGACCTCTTGTCCACGATTGAGCTGGCGAATACAATAATTAATAGCCAAACTATAAATTTCCTTAAAAGCTTCGTGTCGCAATGCCTCATCCGCTTCCCATAAATAGGTTTTGAGCTGTTGGTAATGCGCTGGTTCGTTGGGATGAATAAAGGTGCGATAACAAGCTGCATACAATTGAATGGCTATAATATCTGCATAATGCCCCTCTTCTAAATGCGCCAAAATGGCATCAATAAAAGGTATGGTATAATTGGTTTTGTAAAGGTTTTGGTGAGTCAATACCGTACAAGCATGGCGTAACAATGTCAGCACAAAAGCTACTGCCGTATGATCCATCACGGTCTGTAGGTTGGTCTGCTCAGGCTGTTCCTCCGCTATTGCCAATCGAAATAATTCGCTCTCCAATTGATATGCCCATTGATAATAATGCTCATCTCTTAATGGCTGTTGATCGCCCTCGTCCTTGAGTTGTTTGGCAAAACGGGTAGCGTCTTTTGTCAAATTTCGTTCCCGTAAACTCTTCACCAAGGCTATTGCACTGTTTTTGTAGTCATTGTTATATTCTATGTATTGTAAGAATTGTTCTAAGGTTTCACTAGCAAAAGACATAACATGCCGAAGTCGTACCATATTAAAGGCTTTATCGGGATAGAGATAAGCAAATGCCTTTTCTCGATGCAACTGTTCGTCGTCTAAACTTGTCCTAGAGGATAGATAGTTGAATAATTGTTTGACATCTTTGTGTTTATTATGTAGGGGAGATTGCAGCCATTTCTTGAATTGACGATGCTCTGCTTTGGTCAAGGTATGGTACAATCGAATCAATTTACTTTTGTGCATAAGGACTATTCTAAGAAGTGAGCAGAAGCTTTTTGTTAATATTGCTAGGTTTAAGTTAATTTTTTTGAGCAACTTTCTTCTTATTTTTTCTGATAAAAATTCTGCCTTATTAAGATGCAAATTCATTCAACTTAATAAAATTCATTAAAAATAAAACCCTAAATCATTACATAACAACTAATTAATCCCAAATTAGTTTTAAATAAAAATAACACTGGCTATCACACTTGTACTAAAAGCTGACAAAACCTTTTATTTTTTTCTGATAAATTGTTTTTTTTGTATTAGCTACTTATACTATCATGTTCTACTTTTGTTAATGTTATCAGGTAACACGGTAGCCAATGTATAAAACCACCTTATTATGAAACACTTTGTTCACACCATCACCGTTTGTTTATTGTGGTCTATGCTTTGCTACGGGCAGTCTTCTTCTAATCATCCTGTTGGAAATGTTGCTGTTGGTTGTCCCAATCTAGCAATACAATTAAAGGCTCCTAAGGGGAATAATACCTTTTATGCGATTTCTTATTGTAATATTGGGGATGCCGTGGCAGCAAATAGTTATTTGGAAATAGGGTTGGACAGTGATTTGTCTATTGTTCAGGCAACTTATCCCTTGCATTACAAATCGAACAATACCTATCGTTTTTTGATAGGAGATATAGATGCAGGCGCATGTGGTTCTATGTATTTTCAGATTCCTCAAGCACTCATCAAAGCACATTGTTTGGATGTATTTGCGACAACAGCTTTGCCTTGCTCCAATAATACTAGTACCGTACATACTACCAATGGAGATTCTAATGACAACAATGATCCTAACAGTAGTAGCTTTACTTTAATGCGGGCTGAGGTAGATTTGACACCAACAGGTGTAGGAACAGGTTCTTATTCTGATCCAATTTTTGAAGATCATGTTTTCTTAGATTTTGTGCCAACTTGGGATAGTTTGATGCGTATGTTTAGCGATTTGCAAACCTATACATTTAACCCCAATTGTTCTACATCCGTTACTAATAGTGGCGTTGTTGTCGTTCCTGTAGATCAAGCACTGCCTACATACGCTACCGCATCTTACTGTAGACAAAAAGCTGCTACCACAGATGCAGTAGTTAGTCACCATACTAGTGTTAGTGCTGTCAATAATACATTGAGTACTAATAATAATGTGGCTAATTCTTCTTGGAATACAATGCAAGAATTACGCGTTACACTAGCTCCAAATCCTGTCCTGGGAGCAGCTAAACTATATGTGGACAATTATGAAACAGATCAGCTACAGTTAGAAGTGTTCAATGTACAGGGGCGTAGAGTTGGTTATTTTGAAAGCAAGGATAATTACTTGACTTTTCAAGTCAATGGATGGAGTAGAGGCATTTATTTCTATCAGTTATCTGCCAATGGAAAAGCACTACACAGTGATCGTTTTCTGGTAAAATAGAAAAGAAAAAATTTAACCAGTTATCGAGCTGGCATATATTCAATAGAAACAGTACAAAGATAATAACATAAGAGAGCGTCACTTGGTGATAGATGAATGTGCATTTTTGTGGGGATTATTCGCAATCAACCATCGCTAATAGTGATACTCTCAATATGTTATTGATTTAAAAAGTAAGTAGCCGTTCAAAATTACTACTACCAAAAAACGGCTATTTTCCTCCAGCTCATCGTTGAAAATACTCGCCTTAGCCCGCTAAGACTCCGTTTTTCGCCTTGACCTGAATGAAAATACTCCATTTTTTTAGTTAACATT
>JBGCDW010000148.1:0-2683 GCA_045105775.1 Aureispira sp. | reverse complement strand
AGAGTTGTTGGATTACATTGATTCTTATAAAGGTGCATTGAAGACAATGGAAGATTTAGATGCTCCATTATTATCTCATAAATTGAAAGAAAACTTAGTGATAGGTTTACGAACAAAAAGTTTTCTACTAAACAGACACCTCTACAATATGATTGTTTCGGCCTTGCCGAGCCAAGCAACGTCTAGGGGCGCGATTGCTCAACAAGTCATAAAAAAGCTAGAGATATTTACAAAAGAGTACATCACTGCTCTTTATAAAAAAAATAAATCGCTACGGGTAGAGTTGAAAAAGTATAAATCTCTTTCAAACGTACTCTGTGCGAAAGCTGATTTTATTGGCTGTTTCACCAATAAAGCGATAGAGGACAAAGCCAATAAGGAGCATCCTGGGTATAAGGCATTGGAGAAAAGTTATGCTGATAAAGTCTCTAAATGGCTTGTAATTACGGCAGATTCATTAAGCAAGTATGAGGGAAATGAGAAAGTAGATTTAGCTGTTTTAAAAGGTCAACTTATGGTGGCTTGTAGCTTAGACAAGTATGATTCATTTGTAAAAATTGAGTTGGTGAAGATAATTAATAGTTGTCTAGCTGGGCTTAATGAACAAGAACCAACTGTCAGAGCTGTTATTGAAGCATTAAAAACCAAATTCAAGGCTATAAGTGTAGCAACAGTTACTCCCTATTTCGATTATCAAACCTACAAAAACTACACAGATAGCAATTTTGACGATATGGTAGGGACTGTACTGCCAACAGATGTATCGTTTCTTGACGCTATAAAAGCAGCAAGACCTGAAAACACCAACAACGACCCAGCCTATCTAGCCTTTAGAGAAAAATACCAAACCTGGTCCGAAAAAGTGATACAAGCGATTAACAGCATTCCCAATACAGATACGTTGTTTCACCATACACAGATTATGACCAATAGCAAGGCGATAGGAACAGATGAAGCGTCCAAAAACGTATCCAGTTATGTTTATGATTTGGCCAGCAAAAGCACCAAGGGCACCTTGCTAAAGGAGTTTATTGCCAAATTAACGAGCCAAATAAGCGTTTTGGCAGGCAAGCCTGATGAGGCTGTTTTTGAAGCGTATCAAAAAGAACCCTTTAGTTTTGCTTTGGGATATCCCACACAGCTCAAAACCTTGCTAAAGGAGTCCATGACCAAGGCTAGTTTTACGGAATATTCGGACAAAATAGACCAGTGGGCAACGGCCTCTATGGACATGATAAAAGAAATTGGGGACAGCAGCAGCCGATTGGCACGCAAACAGTACTACAGCAAACGCTTGGCACAAGAACTGGCATTTTTGTTTGGCAAAGATATAGATGGTGTAGAAGGCGTAACGTTTATTTACAATGATTTGGGAGATCAATTAAACACACATGTTACCGAAACCATCCGACTTTCTCAAATTCAGAGTTACTGGAAATATGCCTTAGAAAATGCACAAAGTAAGGCTATTTTGAAGGAACAATATTACCAAAACCTAATTCTTGACCACAATCCCAAGGAAATAGAAAATTTTATAAATTCCTTAGAATTCATCTTTCCTGACGCTATTGATGTAGAAGCCATACTAAAAAAATGTGCGGTACCAGAACAAAACAGCCCCAAACCTCCTGTACAAGAACTCAACTCAACCAATCCCAATACGCTAGTGATGCAATACACCCTCAATTGGGAAAATAGAGCTACCTTGATTGAATTGGCGGCCTCTGGAGGGGTGATAGATGAAGTACCGATTGCTTCACAAATGAATGCTCTAAGAAAAAATCTCATGGATCGTATCGGCAGCGGCGTGCGTTCTATTTTGCCAGAATGGGGCAATTCTACCTTAGATAATCTTCAAGAAGGGGCAGGAAATGTGTTGAGTGGTACCTTGGGAACAGAAGTGCCTAGCGATATCTTAGAATTATCCATCCCACTAAAACTAAACAAACAATACAATGCAGGGCAGGAAGTAGTATTCTTGGATGTAGATGCCTTGGTACCTGGTTATATTGGGTTTAATAAACAAAGCCCCTATACCCTCCAAAGAGTATCGTTTAACAAAGTTGGCAAGACAGAATTTAATGGAACAACGGCTACGCATACGGTTGTAGCCATTGTAGATATAGATGATTTGGCATTGACCAAGGCGGTGAGTGCTGGTGTTGCGATAGCAGGTGGCGAGGTATCGTCCACCATTGGCGGCGCAAGCTATACGTTTACCTTTAGCATGGAGGTGGTTTCTACTTTTAATAACAACCAGCTCAGTGCTATTGTTAGGAATACGGCAATTACTCCCAATAATTGCCCACTTTTAGGAGCAGCCACAGCTACGCCAACCAATACCGTGCAGAATTTTAATGCGTTTCGTTAAATAGTAACAATTTCGTTAAATAAGAGGGCAATTTTTTTAGTAAAATTGTCCTCTTGCTTTTTTAAGACTATGGTAATAATTAAGCTATTAGAGCATTATATTCAGCAATTTACTCCAACATAATCTTTACTTCAAGCAACAGAAGCGTTGGCTTTGCAGGCACGTTTGAAAGCAGCTCTAGCTCGTGGTAGTTCTGATAAGAAGCAAACGATTGATCCAATAGTACAGCAAGAACTCGTACAATTGGTACAGGAAATGCAGCAATTGTTGCAAGAAGAAACATCGGCTCCCACAGCCTAATTTAACCTTTTA